>CAZUCT010000193.1:0-14024 GCA_964619285.1 uncultured bacterium
GCTTTAGCGATGGTTCGTAGTAATCGCTTTAGCGATGGTTCGTAGTAATCGCTTAAGCGATATAAAAGTAAATTAGCAGCGGACGAGTGAAGGGACGAGTGCGGATGGGTTGTTGATAGACGATTAACAATTGGCAACTAACAACTAACAACTAACAACTAACAACTAACAATTAACAATGAACGGATTAGAAATAGCAATAATAGGAATGAGCGGGAGATATGCCCGCAGTAAAAATGTCGATAAATTTTGGCAGCATCTCGTTAACGGAGAGGAATTAACTACGGTTTTTCCTAACTGGAAATCTGAGGATAAAACCGTTAAAGCGGGTTCTGTATTAGAAGATGTAGAAATGTTTGATGCTTCATTTTTTGGGGTCAATCCCCGAGAAGCAGAAATGATGGATCCGCAACATAGAATGTTTTTAGAATGCGCTTGGGAAGCATTAGAAAATGCCGGCTATAACTCTGAAGAAGAAACAAAAGCGATCGCTGTTTATGCCGGGGTAGGAATAAGTACCTATTTGCTTTATAACCTTTTTCCAAATAAGGAATTAATGTCATCAGTTGGCACTTTGCAAAGTTTAATCGGATTTGATAAAGATTACCTCCCCAGTCGGGTTTCTTATAAGTTAAATTTAAAGGGACCGAGCGTCAGTGTAGGAACCGCTTGTTCGAGTTCTTTAGTAGCAGTTCATTTAGCTTGCCAAAGTTTGTTAAGTGGCGAATGCGACATGGCTTTAGCTGCCGGAGTTTCTGTGAAAGTTCCCCAAAATGAATTAACTTTATCTCCTGGAGGAATCATCTCTCCAGACGGTCATTGTCGCGCTTTTGATGCGGGGGCAAATGGCACTTTAGGAGGTAATGGAATTGGAGTAGTAGTTCTCAAACGTTTGGAAGAAGCAATTAGAGACAGAGATAATATTTATGCTGTGGTAAAAGGCTCTGCTATTAATAACGATGGGGCGGAAAAAATCGGCTATACCGCACCTAGCGAAAAAGGTCAAGCGGAGGTAATTAGAGCCGCTCAAATTATGGCAGAAGTCGAGCCGGAAACTATTACTTATATGGAAGCTCACGGCACCGGAACTGCTCTGGGCGATCCGATTGAAATTGCGGCGATGACTAAAGCTTTTAGACTTAATACTAATAAAAATAATTACTGCGCTATTGGTTCGGTAAAAACAAATGTGGGGCATTTGGATGCAGCGGCAGGAATTACTGGTTTGATTAAAACTGCTATGGCTTTAAAGCATAAAGTTTTGCCGCCAAGTCTGAATTTTGAAACGCCTAATCCTCAAATAGATTTTGAGAACAGTCCGTTTTTTGTTAATAGCAAATTATCTGAGTGGAAATCAGATCTGATTCCCCGTCGCGCTGGAGTAAGTTCTTTCGGTATTGGCGGCACTAACGCTCATTTAATCTTAGAAGAAGCGCCGCCAGTAGAAGTTGGCGGGGGGGCCGCTTCGCGATCGCCCCAACTTCTACTACTTTCCGCTCGCACTAATTCCGCATTGGAAGCCGCTACCAAAAATCTATCTAACTATTTAAAAAATAACGTTACTCTCCCCTTGGGCGATGTCGCTTACACCTTGCAAGTAGGCCGCAAAGCGTTGGAACATCGTCGGATAGTTGTTGTCAAGGATACGGAAGACGCTGCTGTAACATTGGAGAAAAACGACCCGGAACGAATTTTAACCTGCTTCGCGGAGTCAGCTAACCGCCCCGTTGTCTTCATGTTTTCCGGGCAAGGTTCCCAGTATGCGAGTATGGGGCGGGACTTATACGAGACGGAAGCGGTATTTCGGGAAGAATGCGATCGCTGCTGGCAGTTGCTCGAAGCTCGCTTACCTGACTTAAAACTAAATTGGCTTTCCTTAAGCGACGAACAATTAAACCAAACTGCCATCGCCCAACCGGCCCTATTCGTTATAGAATACGCCCTGGCAAAACTCTGGATGTCTTGGGGGGTGCGTCCGACGGCGGCGATCGGTCACAGCATTGGCGAATATGTGGCCGCCACTCTCGCGGGGGTGTTTTCCCTGGAAGATGCTTTGATGCTGGTGGCGACTCGCGGGCGGTTGATGCAAGAAATGCCCGCCGGGGCGATGCTTTCAGTTAATTTGCCTGCTGCCGAGGTGGCTTCTCTGGTGGAGGAAACTGGTATGGCGGGCCTGGAGGTAGCGGCTAGTAACGCCCCTTCTCTGAGCGCGGTTTCGGGGAGTTTTGATGCTATAGAAAAGTTGGAAAATCTCCTGGCAGCACGGGAAATTTTTTGCCGCCGCTTGCATACGTCTCATGGTTTCCATTCGCAGTCGATGGAGGGGGCGATCGCTCCTTTTACCGAGGCGGTTAAAAAAGTTAAGCTCAACCCGCCTCAAATGCCCTTTGTTTCTAACGTTACGGGTACTTGGATCTTGCCGGAAGAGGCGATCGCTCCTATTTACTGGGGCCGCCACTTGCGCCAACCGGTGCGCTTTGCCGAGGGGATGGCAGAATTATTGAAAGACCCAGAGCGAGTTTTTGTGGAAGTGGGGCCGGGGCGAGCTCTGACAACTTTGGTGAAAAAGCAAGCGGGGGAAAGAATTGTATTATCTTCATTGCGCCATCCCAAAGACGAACAGTCAGATACAACATTTTTGTTAAATACTCTCGGCAAGCTCTGGCTAGCAGGGGTGAAAGTAGATTGGTTGGGATTTTATGCTACTGAAGAGCGCTGTCGCATTCCTTTGCCCACATATCCGTTTGAGCGCAAACGTTATTGGGTTGAAGGGGAAGCAGAAGTCGGGAGTCAGGAGTCAGGAGTCGGGAGTCAAATCGAAAATTTGTCGAAAAAGCCAGATATTTCTGATTGGTTTTATGTTCCTAGTTGGAAGCATGAAATTTTACCATCGGCGGATTTGTCTAATTGCAAACGCTGGTTAGTTTTTGTGGATGATTCGGAATTTTGTTCTGCTTTTTGCGAGAGATTGAGCAGCCAGTATAGCGTGGAGGTTATTCAAGTAAAAATAGGAGACAAGTTTCAGAGAATTAAAGATGGATTTTATACCATCAATCCCGGAATTAAGGAAAATTACGAGCTTTTATTAAATGAAGTTCTTGGATTAGGAGAAATTCAAAATATTTCTCATTTCTGGAGTTTGATGCCAGCAAAAACTTACGAAGAATATCAGAAGTTAGGATTTTACAGTTTGCTCTATTTAGCACAAGTGTTAAATAGCAAAAATTCGAGTTCGTTATTACAAATAGGAGTAATTTCTAGCCAGATCCAAAAGATTACTGGAACTGAAAAAATCATTCCTGAAAAAGCAACTATTTTAGGTGCTTGTAAAGCAATTCCCCTAGAATTGTTTAATGTAAACTGTCGTTTGATAGACATAGAAAAATCTGATGTGGATCGCAACATATCTGCGATAAAAATCGACCGACTAATTATAGAGTTGGCAGCAGATTTCAACGCTTCAGTAGTTGCTTATCGTAGCGGAAAAAGGTGGGTAGAAACCTTCGATAGTATTAGTTTAGAACCAGTTTCGGAAAATAAAAGGCTACGAGAAAAAGGAGTTTATTTAATCACAGGAGGAATGGGAGGTATTGGTTTAGCGATCGCTGAATATTTAGCTGAAACGGTACGAGCAAAATTAGTATTAATTGGGCGTTCGGATTTTCCTCCCAAATCTGAGTGGGAAAATTTACTAAAAACAGGAGAAAATAATGGAGCGATCGACAAAATTAAAAAGTTACAAAACCTCGAAAAATTAGGTGCTGAAGTTTTAATAATTAAAACTGATGTTACCAATAAAGAACAAATGCAGACAGCAGTAAATCGAGTATCTGAAAAATTTGGTAATATTCATGGAATAATTCATGCTGCGGGAACTGTAGGTCGAAGTTTAATTAAAAGTAAAACACCAGAAACAGTCGAGCAGATTTTTGCTCCTAAAGTCCAAGGTACATTAGTTATAGATGAAATTTTTAGAGACACTAAACTAGACTTCTTAGTTTTTTGCTCTTCTTTTACTTCTATAATTGGTATGACCGGGCAAATAGATTATAGTGGTGCCAATGCTTTTATGGACAAGTTTTCTAGCGGTAAAACTGATACATTTACAGTTTCTATTAATTGGAGTCTATGGAATGAAGTAGGAATGTCAGTAAATGTCAAAGTACCTGAAGGCTCTAGAAAGAGACATGAAGAAGGTCTCAAACAACAAGGTTTTAATAACCAAGAAGGAGTAGAAGCATTTAGTCGTATTTTAAATGGAGACAAATTACAGCTAAACTCTCTATCCCAAATTGTCGTATCAGCATTAGATTTCCAGGCGATGATAGAGAAATACGTTACGAGAAAACCGAAAATTCAACAGACAACAGAGCAGAAAAGTTTATCTAATTCAGCTCATCAGCGTCCCAATCTTGCCAATGCTTATGTAAAACCTCGTAACGAGATGGAAGAAAAAGTTGCAAGTCTTTTTGAGAGATTGATAGGTATTAAAAAAGTAGGTATTTATGACAACTTTTTTGAATTAGGAGGCGATTCATTACTGGTAACTCAAATTAATTCTCAACTTCGGGAAATGTTTCATGTAGAAATAGGAATGGAGGATTTTTTTGATATGCCAACAGTAGCTGGAATTTCTGACAAAATTCAAGGCGATCGGTTAGCAGGAAACCAAGTTCAAGCTCAGAAAATAGTTCCAGTTGCTCGCGAAGCATATCGAGTTAAGCTGAATGATTAGTAGATATAGCAGTTCTTGATGAGGTACATTTCTTATTTTTTAAAAAAAATGTACCTCACAAATAAAAATGCTATAACCCAAAAAATATAACTTAACGTTGTAATTCAACCCTAATAATTGTTATTCCCTTATTAAACAAGCAAACTATGACAACTACAAACACAGAAACACTTCTAAAGCCAAATAACGAAGATGTCTTCGTATTTCCCGTATCTTTTGGTCAGAAACGACTATGGTTTTTGGAACAACTCCAATCAGGGAGCTATGCTTATAACGAATCTGGTGCGTTCAATTGTAAAGGAAACCTAAATATAATAGCTCTAGAACGGAGTTTAAATGAGGTTATCCGCAGACATGAAATATTGCGCACATACTTCGCAATAAAAAAAGGAGAACCATTTCAGGTTATTTTACCATCCCTAACCCTAAAATTACCCGTTACCGATCTACGTTCAATTTCAGAAAATGAAAGAGAAGTTAAGGTAAAACAACTAATTGACAAAGAAATTCAGCAACCTTTCGACTTAACACGATCGCCACTCATCAGGTTGTCTCTACTGCAATTAACAGAAAACGAATATATATTAATCTTTGTCGTACACCATATTATTAACGACGGTTGGTCTTCAGGTTTATTTTTTCAAGAAATTGAAGCACTGTACGAAGCTTTTAGCAATCATAAACCATCCCCTTTACCAGAACTCTCCATCCAGTACGCAGACTTTACCATACATCAGAATAACTATTTACAAGGAGAAACCCTGGAAAAGTTATTAAGTTATTGGCAGCAACAGCTAAAAAATCTGTCAGTTCTTGCGCTGCCCACCGATAGACCTAGACCGACTACAGAAACATATAGAGGTGCCACCAAAACTCTGCTATTGCCTAAAGAATTATGTAATGCTATCAAAACTTTGAGCAAACAAAAATCTGTCACTTTATTCATGACATTGTTGGCAGCGTTTAAAGTTTTATTGTCTCGTTATACACAACAGCAAGATCTGGCAGTGGGGACACCAATTGCAGGTCGCAACTTAAGTCAGACAGAACGCTTAATCGGATTTTTCGTTAACAATTTAGTATTACGCACCCGCTTCAACAACAACCCAAGCTTTTTAGAACTTCTCAGTCAAGTGCGTGAAGTTGCCTTGGAAGCTTACGCTCATCAAGATATGCCTTTTGAAAAATTGGTAGAAGTATTGAAGCCAGAACGAGACTTAGGGCGATCGCCTCTGTTTCAGGTAATGTTCGTTCTCCAGAATACCCCTTTATCAAAAATTAAGTTCTCAGGAGTGAAGCTCGAAACAATACCTATAGAAAAAAAGATCTCAAAGTATGACCTGACTCTAGTAATGGAAGAAATTTCTACAGATGCTAATACGGCTTTAGATTTGGAGAGGAACACGGGGTTATTGGATCGAAACAAATGGGGTATGGTAGCAGCATTCGAGTATAATACAGATTTGTTTGATGCCGAGACAATAGAGCGGATGATGCAACATTTCCAAACATTGCTTGCTGGCATTGTTGCCGACCCATCTCGGTCTATTTCAGAATTTCCCATCCTGACAGAGATAGAGCGCCATCAACTGTTAGTAGAAGGGAACGATACGGCGGTTGAATATCCCGCTGACAAATGCATTCATCAGTTATTTGAAGAACGAGTAGAGAAAACACCGGATGCAGTAGCAGTAGTATTTGAAGGAAAAGAGCTAACATATCAACAGTTAAATACTAAAGCCAATCGATTAGCAAGTTACCTACAAAGCTTGGGCGTAAAAGCAGAAACATTAGTAGGTATTTGTGTAGAACGTTCTTGGGAAATGGTAGTTGGTTTATTGGGTATTCTCAAAGCCGGTGGTGCTTATGTGCCGATAGATCCGAACTATCCCCCGGAACGCATCGCCTTAATGCTGTCGGACTCGGGGGCGTCGGTGTTGCTGACTCAACAACATTTGACCGCCGCTTTGCCAGAACATGGAGCCCGCGTCGTCTGTCTGGATGAGGAGGAAATTTTTAGCAGCAGCAGCGCCGAAAACCTCGCCGACAGAGCCACCCCAGAAAATCTCGCCTACGTCATCTATACATCCGGTTCCACGGGCAAACCCAAAGGCGTGCAAATCTCCCACCGCGCCCTGGCAAACTTCCTGGCCTCCATGCAGCGACAACCCGGCATCGCGGCAAGCGACGTACTCTTGGCGGTGACGACAATTTCCTTCGATATCGCCGGCCTGGAACTTTATCTACCTCTAACCGTGGGGGCGCGGGTAGTCTTGGCAAGTCGAACCGTTGCCACCGATGGCATCCAACTTGCCGAAAAAATATCGACATCGGGGGCGACGGTAATGCAGGCGACGCCGGCAACTTGGCGGTTGCTGCTGGCATCCGGTTGGCGGGGCAGCAAAAATTTAAAAATTCTCTGCGGCGGCGAAGCGTTACCGATAGATTTGGCGGAAGAGTTGCTGTCTCGGGGTGGCAGCGTTTGGAATCTGTACGGCCCCACCGAAACTACCATCTGGTCGACGGTTTGCCAGGTGGATGCCCAAAAATTAGAAAGCAGTTCCATACCCATCGGTCGCCCCATTGCCAACACCGAAATTTATTTGCTCGATCGCTACCTCCAACCGGTGCCCATTGGCGTGCCGGGAGAACTCCATATCGGCGGCGATGGCTTGGCCCGTGGCTATCTCAACCGCCCGGAGTTGACTGCTGAGAAATTTATCCCGAATCCTTTTGATGCCGGCACTAAACTCTACAAAACAGGGGACTTAGCTCGGTATCTTCTTGATGGCAGCATCCAATACATCGGGCGCATCGACAATCAAGTGAAGTTGCGCGGTTTCCGGATCGAACTCGGGGAAATTGAGGCAGTTTTAAACCAACATCCGGCGGTGGGGCAGGCGGTAGCGATCGCTCGCGAGATCGAACCGGGGGACAAGCGCTTAATTGCTTATATTGTTCCCCAAGACAAACAACTCTCCGATGAATCGCTGACGACCAAGAAACTTCGTGACTTTATCAAACAAAAGCTGCCTCAATATATGATACCCAGTGCTTTTGTTACTTTAGACGCTTTACCTTTAACACCCAGCGGCAAAATAGACCGCAAAGCACTACCAGCACCAGAGGGTATTTCACCAAAACGGGAATATGTAGCACCGCGCACCCCCACTGAAGAAATAATCGCCAATATATTCGCTCGGGTTTTAGGTGTATCCAAGATCGGCATCAACGATAACTTCTTTGACTTGGGGGGACATTCCCTGCTTGTCACCCAATTAATTTCTCGGCTTCGAGAAACCTTTGCAGTAGAAATCCCGATCCGGGCAGCATTTGAATCTCCTACTGTAGCTGAATTAGATCGAACATTAATCGATTTACATACAACAAATAAAGGATTAACTTTTCCTGCCATTCAAGCAAGAACTGACAGGGAACAATTACCTCTATCCCGGGCACAAGAGCGACTATGGTTCCTGAACCAATTTGAAGGATCGAGCGGAACCTACAATATCCCAGGAGCATACCGAGTTAGCGGTAACTTAGATATTAATGCTCTACAATTAGCACTATCAGAAATAGTACGCCGTCACGAAGTATTGCGTACCAGTTTTCCAACTCACGACAGCAAACCAATACAGGTAATTAACCCACAAACCACCATAAATATTAATCTGGTGGACTTGCAGCAACTAGAACTAAAAGAACGCGAAATCATCGTACTGCAAGAAATACAAAAAGAAGCAACTACTCCCTTCGATTTAGATGCAGGCTTACCCTTACTCAGGTGTAGTTTATTGCAGCTCGCGAGTACAGATTATGTTTTGTTATTGACCGCGCATCATATTGTATTTGACGGTTGGTCGATCGGCATCTTTATTAAAGAACTATCCAGTTTGTACGCAGCTTTTGTACGGGAAGAACCATCCCCCCTACCAGAATTACCGATTCAGTACGCTGACTTTGCAGTTTGGCAAAGAGAATATTTGAGTGGAGAAGTTCTAGAAAGTCAGCTAAATTACTGGCGGCAGCATTTAGCAAATGCACCAGAATTATTACAATTACCAACCGATCGTCCTCGACCAACTGTTCGAACTTATCGGGGAGCGACTCAAAGCTGGACTTTAAACAAGGATCTAAGTCAGAAGTTGCAAGCGCTTTCTCGCGATTGTGATACTACTTTATTTATGACTCTGCTAGCCGCGTTTGCTACTTTACTATATCGTTACAGCGGTCAGTCGGATATTTTAATTGGTTCGCCCATAGCTAATCGTAACCGCAGTGAAATTGAGTCCCTGATAGGCTTTTTTGTCAATACCTTAGTATTGAGGACTACATTTGTGAATCGTCCTAGTTTTGAGGACTTGCTAGCACAAGTGAAGGAAACGACACTGAAAGCATATCAGTATCAAGATGTGCCTTTTGAGCAAGTGGTAGAAGCATTGCAACCAGAAAGGTCTTTGAGTTATTCTCCTCTGTTCCAGGTAGTGTTTATTTTACAAAATGCACCAATGGGTGAGGTGGAATTACCTGGTGTTAGTTTGAGTTGGATCGAGCGGCAAAGCACAATTGCTAAATTCGATTTAACTCTATCAATGAGGGAAACTGAGTCGGGGTTAGTTGGTGAATGGGAGTACAACACTGACTTGTTTGATGGCTCAACTATTGAGCGGATGGCTTGTCATTTCCAGAATTTAATCCTGGGAATTGTGGAAAATCCTTCACAAAAAATAGATAAATTACCTCTTGTTAGCAAAGCGGAGCGCCATCAACTGTTAGCAGAATGGAATGATACTGCGGTTGAATATCCCATTGAAAAATGCATTCATCAGTTATTTGAAGAACGAGTAGAGAAAACACCGGATGCAGTAGCAGTAGTATTTGAAGGAAAAGAGCTAACATATCAACAGTTAAATACTAAAGCCAATCGATTAGCAAGTTACCTACAAAGCTTGGGCGTAAAAGCAGAAACATTAGTAGGTATTTGTGTAGAACGTTCTTGGGAAATGGTAGTTGGTTTATTGGGTATTCTCAAAGCCGGTGGTGCTTATGTGCCGATAGATCCGAACTATCCCCCGGAACGCATCGCCTTAATGCTGTCGGACTCGGGGGCGTCGGTGTTGCTGACTCAACAACATTTGACCGCCGCTTTGCCAGAACATGGAGCCCGCGTCGTCTGTCTGGATGAGGAGGAAATTTTTAGCAGCAGCAGCGCCGAAAACCTCGCTGACAGAGCCACCCCAGAAAATCTGGCCTACGTCATCTATACATCCGGTTCCACGGGCAAGCCCAAAGGCGTGCAAATATCCCATCGCGCCCTGGCAAACTTCCTCGCCTCCATGGAGCAAAAACCGGGCATCGCGGCAAGCGACGTGCTTTTGGCGGTGACGACAATTTCTTTCGATATCGCCGGTCTGGAACTTTATTTACCTTTAACCGTAGGGGCGCGGGTGGTGCTGGCAAGTCGAACCGCTGCCACCGACGGCATCCAACTAGCCGAAAAAATATCGACATCGGGGGCGACGCTAATGCAAGCGACGCCGGCAACTTGGCGGTTGCTGCTGGCCTCCGGTTGGCGGGGATGTCCGGGTTTGAAAATTCTCTGCGGCGGCGAAGCGTTGCCGGTCGATTTAGCAAAAGAGTTGCTCTCTCGCGGCGGCAGCGTTTGGAATCTGTACGGCCCCACCGAAACTACTATCTGGTCGGCGGTTTGCGAGGTGGATGCCCAAAAATTAGAAGGGAGTGCCATACCCATCGGTCGCCCCATTGCCAACACCCAAATCTATCTTCTGGATGCATCCCAAACTCCCGTCCCCGTAGGCGTTTCCGGGGAATTATACATCGGAGGCGCTGGCTTGGCCCGTGGCTATCTCAACCGCCCGGAGTTGACTGCTGAGAAATTTATCCCGAATCCTTTTGATGCCGGCACTAAACTCTACAAAACAGGGGACTTAGCTCGGTATCTTCTTGATGGCAGCATCCAATACATCGGGCGCATCGACAATCAAGTGAAGTTGCGCGGTTTCCGGATCGAACTCGGGGAAATTGAGGCAGTTTTAAACCAACATCCGGCGGTGGGGCAGGCGGTAGCGATCGCTCGCGAAATCGCACCGGGGGACAAGCGTTTAGTTGCTTACATCGTTCCCCTAGAAAAACAACTAGAACAACAACTCTCCACCGAAACCCTGCGGAATTTCTTAAAAGCGCGATTGCCAGAATACATGATACCGTCCGCTTTTGTCCTGCTGGACGCTTTCCCGCTGACGCCCAACGGTAAAATCGACCGTCGCGCTTTGAAAACGCCGACAGATTTCGGCACCGCTGCGGAGAATTTCGTAGCGCCAAGAACTCCGGTGGAGGAAAAAATTGCGGCTATCTGGTCGGAAGTTTTGGGAATAGAAAGGATAAGCGTTAGGGATAACTTTTTCGCGATCGGCGGTCACTCGCTTTTAATCGTTCGAGTTCAAAGCAGGTTAAGGGAAGCTTTCGACAGCAATATTTCCGTTGTCGAATTATTCAAACATTCTACCATCAGCGAACTCGCTAAAATTATCGAAGGGGCATCGGCGACTTCAAGGGCTGAAAGCATTCAGCCGGTGTCGCGGGAACTCGATTTACCTCTATCCTATAACCAGCAACGGTTGTGGTTCTTAGACAAGCTGGAAAATAACCCTGCTGCTTATAATATGTTCTTGTCGGCGCGTTTGGATGGCGTTCTCGACTTGGAGGCTTTGGAAAAAGCGTTTGCAGAAATGGTTCGCCGCCAGGAAATTTTGCGGACTAGCTTTAAGATGGCGGACGGGGAACCGATGCAAGTAATTGCTGCCGAGACAGATTTTACCCTATCGGTAGTGGATTTGCGGGAACTGCCGGCAAGCGATCGCGAAGGGCGAGTCCGAGAATTTGCCGTGACCGAAGCGCGGCGGCCCTTCGACTTGAGCCAAAATCCCCTGCTGCGAGTCTCCCTCCTGCAACTGACGGATGCGGAATCGGTTTTAGTGTTGGTTATCCATCACATTATTGCGGACGACTGGTCCGCTGAAATCATTTTTCGCGAGTTGGCGGCTTTATACGCTGCTTTTTCGCGAGGAGAGCGAGAAGCCTACCGGGCCGCTTCGCGATCGCCCCTGCCCGAGTTATCCATCCAGTATGCCGATTTTGCTTGCTGGCAGCGGGAATTTCTCCAAGGGGAGAGACTGGCAGAACTGCTGGCATACTGGAAGCAACAGCTAGCGGGTGTCCCGCCGATACTGGCTTTGCCGGCGGACAAACCTCGCCCCCAAGTGCCGACAAATTGCGGCGCGACGGCGACTTTTCAGCTACCGCCGGCAGTTAGCGAAAGTATCAAAAATCTAGCTCGTTCCGAGGGTGTCACTTTGTTTATGACGTTGTTGGCCGGGTTTCAAACCTTGCTCTATGCTTATAGTCGGCAAGAAGATTTTTGTATCGGTTCCCCCATTGCCAACCGCAACCTCCGGGAAACTGAAGAAATAATCGGCTTTTTTGTTAATACTTTAGTCTTGCGGGCGGATGTCTCGGAAAATCCAACTTTTCGGGAGTTATTGGGGCGGGTAAAAGAGGTAGCGATCGCCGCTTATGCCCATCAAAATTTACCTTTTGAAAAGTTGCTCCAAGAGTTAAAAATCGAACGTTCTTTAAGTCACAACCAATTATTTCAAGTCTGGTTCGTGTTGCATAATTTACCGATTTCTTCCTTGGAAATGGCGGATTTGACTTTGACACCTTTAAAATTTGATAGCGGCTTTGTCAGGCACGATTTGAGGTTAGCTTTTTGGGAAACTTCGACGGGTTTGGCCGGTTCTTTCGAGTACAAAACTGATTTATTTGAGGGGGCAACTATTAACCGCATGGTGGAACATTTGCAGCTAATTTTAACTAAAGTTGCCGCAAATGTTGAAATAAAAATAGGCGAAATTGTAGAGATTATTGAGGAGGACAAAAAACAAGAACGACTGCTGAAAGAACGAGAATTAGAAAATAGCAAATTGCAGAAGTTAAAAAGAGTAAAACGAAAAGCGGTTAAGTAATTTCATTTGAATCCTGTAAAAAATGCCAGTGCGAGCGTCTCCGCTCGCGCGGTTGACCCCAGACGCGAGCGGAGACGCTCTTGGGTTTTGATTTACAAATCATTTAAAAACCCTATAATTATTAATTGAACCATGAACCAAACACAACTCAAAAAAATAGGAACCAGCAAGCGAAGAGGGATAAAACTATCCCCAAAAGAACTAATTAAAATCGATTATCTCCAACCGGAATCAAAACTTCCTGCTGTCATCCAACCCGCCAGAGAAGGATTAAATTTAGTCAGTTGGGCTACAGATAATCGAGAATTAATCGAAACTCATTTATTAAAAGAAGGAGGAATTTTATTTAGAAATTTCCAGTTAAATAGTATCGCCGAATTTGAGAAATTCATGCAATCTAGTTTTGGGGATTTATTAGAATATTCTTACCGTTCCACCCCGCGAACTCAAGTCCAAAATAAGGTCTATACTTCCACCGAATATCCCCCCGAACAATCAATTCCTTTGCATAACGAAATGGCCTACAGTAACAATTGGCCGTTGAAAATTTGTTTTTACTGCGTTCGAGGGGCAAAAGAAGGAGGGGCAACGCCAATTGCTAATAGTAGAAGGATTTTTGAACGCATTAATCCTACTATTAGAAAGGAGTTTGAGACGAGAAAAGTTATGTACGTTCGCAACTACGGCAACGGACTAGATTTGACCTGGCAAAACGTTTTTCAAACTAATAAGAAATCCGATGTCGAGAACTATTGCAAAAAAGCGGGAATCGAGTTAGAGTGGAGGGAGGGCGATCGCCTGAGAACTTATCAAATTTGTCAGGGGGTAGCGGCCCATCCCCAAACTGGGGAAATGGTCTGGTTTAATCAAGCTCATTTATTCCACATATCCAGTTTAAAAACTCAGGTAAAAGAACAGCTTTTATCTGTGTTTAAAGAAGACGAATTGCCCCGCAATGCTTATTACGGCGATCGCTCTCCCATTCCCTCAGAGTTTCTGGATGAAATTCGCGAAATCTACCGCCAAGAAACGGTTAGTTTTCCCTGGCAAACTGGAGATGTTTTATTACTAGATAATATGTTGACCGCCCACGGCAGAACTCCTTTTGTGGGGGAGAGAAAAGTAGTAGTTGCGATGTCGGTTAGTAGTAATCGCTTGAGCGATAAAAGTTAGTAGTAATCGCTTGAGCGATAAAAGTTAGTAGTAATCGCTTGAGCGATAAAAGTTAGTAGTAATCGCTT
>CAZUCT010000194.1:0-14016 GCA_964619285.1 uncultured bacterium
TAGCAAAAAGCGTTGAATTGTAGGTTTTCCTCAAAATTGAGATGCACCCAAACAAAATCTTCGATTTTTTCTACTTTTTTAATTTTTGATAACCCCCTAAACTGGTTGCTATATTTTTACAAATATGAGATGCTCCCTAGTTTTTAGCAATGCTAAGGGTTAAGCAGAGATTCGATTTGAGATGAAAACATTCCATCTTGTTCTTGGCTTTTAAAAATATAGTCATAATCAAATCTTAATGCTTTAAGATGACGAATTATCGAGAAACCACCATCGATCGCTTTATCTGCGGTAAAAGTTACCATAACTAACTCTATTAATTTTCTGGCAGATATTTCGGGAATGGAAATGTAATAATCTCTTTTGGCAAAAAAGATTCTTTTATCTTTAGGAACGATGAGGCCATTAACTTGATGGGCGTGTTGTATGGGTTTGATATAATTATGAATAAAAATTTCCTGATTGCTTTGCAAGCTGGCTAGTTTTTCGTGCTGCAACCAACTCATTTTAAACATAATCTTTAGTAATTCAAAGCCAATAATATAATGAAAAATATGGTGTTTTTCTTCTGTATTTAAAACTAATTTTAGTGCCGATTCTAAATACTCATCTGGCTGGCGACGAACGTCTTGAGCGCAATGAATATAATATTGTCTAATATAGTTTCTTAAAAGAGTTTCATTGATTTTTGTGCCCGTACGAAATTCTTTTAAATAGATATTTACTCGCTTAATTGCATCTATTTCTTGCAGCATTTTCAATGCCAAACCATCAGCGAAGTAATCGTCTAAAAATTCCGCTTGTTTGTCGGGGGAAGAACCGCATAAAATAAAAGAAAACGACAAAATAAAACGCCTTTGTTCCCAAGGCAAACTTTCGGCCCATTTTTTTACTTCCAGGGGCAGTTTTTCTAAAATGCTATCGCTTCTGCTGGAGTCATAAGTATCTCGATTTTTTAGTTTCTTCATCTTCTAAAAATTCTAAAATCTAAATTAAGGGGAACCCGTCAGTTTTGTAATTAACGAATAAGTTTTCGCTTTTTTATAATGGGTAATGGGCTTTCGGATTTAATCTAACTATCTAAACGAACCGGGTTTTTTTACCAAGGTGATTTCTTCCAAAATTAAGAGATATTTCTAAGGTTAATTTGCCAAGTCAAGCCCAGGAAAAATTATCGCTTTTTTTGATATTGTCGAATTTGTGGCAGCTCTATTTACTTGCAGTTGAATTGCACCCGATATTTATAAATGTTTGAAGATGGCTCCCGACTAAAGCGGGTAAGTTTAATGCAAGTGACTCAAAAGCCCGCTATTTTTTTTCTGACTGCGGTCAATCCTAAATTACCCTCTTCTTAAAATTTTAACACCGACAGCTCGCAGCCAGAGGAATAAAATTTCTATAGGAAACGAACTGGCTAAATCCAGTTGTAAATTTTGGGAAATGGGAGTTTGACTTGACGTATATAACCCCCCAAAGAGGGGTGCTGGGGGATTGTCAAGGGAGAAATTGAGATGGTAGTTTTCAAGAACAGGTAGTAGAAAATTTCTCTTGCTTTTTATTTTTGACCTGTTGGCTGTTTTTGAAAATTGGTAAGTTAATGCAGGAATGGGAAGATCGTAAGAAAAATCCGAACCAAAAGCTAGGGTAAACCACCCTTGACTAAGAGTAAAGTAAGCAGTTTAAGCTTTCATCAATTATGGAGGAATCGAGCTCGGATAGAGGAGCTAGGTGACGAAAAACACAGAGCGATCGCCAGGTCTTAAGTACAATAAAACTTAATACTGGGGGTTATAACTCTCTTAAACCTCCCATAAGTAAATCTAATGGCAGCTAAAAAAAGCCAACCCTAAATCGAACGGTATATTTTTAAGAAAAGGAAGGAAAAATGTTGAATGCAACCGAACTTTTAATAAACTCGGCGATCGAAAAGCTCATAGCTGGCTATAGCCACACTTACGGCGGATATAAATCAGACTACGGGGAGATTATTGCCTGGGCGGCTGGGATGGCTTTGGAAAATATAGCGAACAGCGATGCCCTCTACCACAACGTCGAACATACTATATTAGTGACCTTGGTAGGACAAGAAATTCTGCGGGGCAAGCAGATCCGGGTGGGTGGAGTCTCTTGCGAAGACTGGCTGCACTTTCATATTTCCCTACTCTGTCACGATATCGGCTATGTCAAAGGAGTTTGTCTCCAAGATCGAGGGGCTCTGGGATTGTATGCCACTGGCATAGACGATTTAAAGGTGGCTGTACCAAAGGGGGCAACGGATGCTAGCCTGACTCCTTATCATGTTGACAGGGGGAAGCTCTTTATTGAGGAACGCTTTGGCGGTCACAAGTTGATTGATGCTGAGGTCATTAAACGGAATCTGGAACTTACTCGTTTTCCAGTACCTTCGGATGAGGATCATCAAGATACTCTCAACTATCCGGGTTTGGTGAGAGCCGCAGATTTAATCGGTCAGTTGAGCGATCCCCGTTATTTGCAAAAGATTAGCGCCCTCTTCTACGAGTTTGAAGAGACTGGTCAAAATAAAGTTTTAGGATACAAAAATCCTGGGGATTTACGCAAGGGCTATCCTGGGTTTTATTGGAATGTGGTCCATCGCTATGTCAAGGATGCGATCGCTTATCTCAACCTCACCCAACAGGGCAAACAAATTGTCGCTAACCTCAGCGCCAATGTCTTCCGAGTCGAACACGAAGAGTTAGAACCCGAGATGGCCATAGCTTAGTAGCTAGCTTTGGGCAAGATGTCTGTTCTACGATGGTCATAAACAGACAAACCGGGGGGTGCATCTCAATGCAATTTGAAAACCAAGAACTTGACGCTTTTTGCTAATTGCTAATTGCTAATTGCTAATTGTTAATTGTTAATGGTAAAGCAATAAATAAGCGGAGTTACAAAATTTTCTATTTTTGCAAAGATTCGATGCTCCCCAAACCGGGTTTTTTAAAAAAGCCGAAACCGGTTTGTTAACATTTTAACAGTAATAAACTTAAGCTGAACTTTACTAGGTTTAATTTCAAATCATGAAATCAAAATTACCTAAGGTCACTCCTTCTAAAGGAGAGATTTCTCAAAAAGAAGCCGCAAAGAAAATTAAAACTCTGACATCGGAACAGCAGCCGGAAAGCGAAATCGAATTAGAATTTTTATTTACCCGAGATATTGAGTTTCGGCAAGAGACTATTTACTTCATTGTTGTGGATAGATTTTTTGATGGCGATCGCGACAATAATGAAGGTCCGAACCCGGAACTATACGACCCTACCAGAGAAGATTGGGGAAAATATTGGGGGGGAGATTTACAAGGAATTATTGACAAACTAGACTATTTGAAAAATCTGGGAGTTTCTGCCATTTGGCTGACTCCTTTGTTCGAGCAAGTCGAAGATTTATTCATTGAAAGTGCGGCAATTCATGGCTACTGGACTAAAGATTTTAAACGGATAAATCCTCGATTTATTGCTAAAAATGACGACCCTTCTCTTAACAAAACTCAAGGGACTAAAAAAACGGTATTTGACAAATTGATTGCCGAAATACATAAGCGAAAAATGAAACTGGTTTTAGATGTTGTCTGCAATCATAGCAATCCAGACATGGGCGGTATCAAGGGAGAATTATATGACGACGGAGTAAAAATTGCGGATTTTAATAACGACGAAGAACATTGGTATCACCACTACGGCGAGGTGACTGACTGGGAGGATGATTGGCAGGTTCAAAATTGCGAGTTATCGGGTTTGGCTACTTTTAATGAAAACAACACCCAATTACGAGAATACATTAAATCGGCAATAAAACAATGGTTAGATAGGGGCGTTGATGCTTTGCGGGTTGATACGGTTAAGCATATGCAGATTTGGTTTTGGCAAGAATTTAATGCGGATATTCAAACTTATCGACCGGATATTTTTATTTTTGGGGAATGGATTTATAGCGACCCCAGAAATGATAAGTCGGTAGAGTTTGCCAACAATTCGGGAATGACGATTTTAGACTTCGGTTTTTGCGTGGCAATTCGAGCTGCTTTAGCTGAAGGTGCCGAACGGGGATTTTATTTAATTCAGGATGTCTTAGATTTAGATTGTCGCTACAGCGGGGCAACAGAATTAGTGACTTTTATTGACAATCACGATATGCCTCGTTTCCAATCTTTAAATCCCGATCCCGAGATGTTAAGGGTGGCGATCGCTCTAATTATGACGAGTCGCGGCATTCCTTCTATCTATTACGGTACCGAACAATATCTCCACGACGATACCGATGGAGGAAACGACCCTTACAATCGCCCGATGATGGAAAGTTGGGATACCGACTCGCCACTCTATCGAGATATTCGTTTATTGGCAGGTTTGCGGCGATTAAATCCAGCAGTTTCTATGGGCAGTCAGTGGCAAAAATACGTTACTCCTGAGGTTTATTGTTATGTTCGACGCTATCGGGATTCGGTGTTATTTGTTGCTATGAATCGCGGCGAAAATGTGACTGTGGAAACTGTGGAAACGGAGCTCCCAGATGGGGAGCATACTGATGTTTTATCTCGGGAAAAATATGAGGTAAAAGATGGTTTTTTGCAGAATTTAGAATTACAAACGCGACAAGTAATTATTTTCTCTAATGTGGGAGAACGAGTTAAGGGAGATGTTATCGTTCGGGCGCAACTTAATGGGGTTCAAACTCAACCCGGAGAAATTATTGTTGTTATTGGAGATTGTCCCGAGTTGGGTAATTGGGATATTGCTAAAGCTTTTCCTTTGGAATATATTAACAGCAATACTTGGTTTGGGGAAATTCCTTTTAATGAGAGTACGGGCAAGTTAATTGCTTATAAGTACGCTTTATTGCGGGAGGGAACTTCTCCTTTGCGGGAAAATTTGGTTTGCCGTCGTTGGGTTTTGGCGACTGAAGGTACTGTTAAATGGCGCGATACTTGGGCTTCTTAATTTGAATGTAGGACAGGCATAAGCTGTTCGGTATTTAAACTACCGATCGGTATCGTAGCTCTAGGCAAGAGGCAATAGGCAAGAGGCAATAGGGACCGTGCATTTTAAATGCGTCTTGGCATATTGCCTGTTTTTCTTAGTTGTTAAATTGTTTATGCCAGCAGTTCAAAGTCCCCCTTTTCAAGGGGGATGAACGGGGGATCGCTTTTTGGGATGTACCTTATACTAATTTAGTAAAGATGTGAAAGACTTGTGATTTAGAGGTCAGAGGTCAGAGGTTAGAAGGGTTGGAGAATTTTACAACTCTTCCATAACTTTATTAAAATGGTATTATATCTCAGAAACCCGGTTTTTTGGAAAAACCGGGTTTCTCGACCAACTTTATAGAAGCATCTATTGAATTTAAAGGAGCGTTTATTATGCAAAAAATATCAATTAAAAACTTCGGTCCTATTAAAGAGTTTGAATCGGAAGTGAAAAATATTAATCTATTTATTGGGCCTCAAGCTAGCGGTAAAAGCACGATTAGCAAATCGATATTTATTTTTAAATCATTAAAAAATAGGCTAATGAGCTTTATTCTGGATGTCAGCGACGAACAACTAGAACATCCTATTAATGAATTTTCTAAGTATTTAGGTCGATGGTTTGCCGATTGCTTTAGCAAAACTTGGCGGATGAAATCGTTTGAATTAACTTATCATTATTCTGCGGAGAAACAAGTTGATTTTTATCTTCAAGATGGAAGAGTTGTTCATGTTAAATTCAGTGAAAAAATTCTTGGTGAATTAAATCTAATTTTTGCCGCAGTTCGCGATCGCAATCGCAATTTTTCAAGCGATCGTTATACCAGACTCGATATTTTACTGGACAGAGAATCTCAAAAACGCTCTAATCTTAAAATTATTGAAGCTAGGATAAACGAGTTATTTGAAGAGGAGAGAAATTCTGTATTTATCCCCGCCGGTAGAAGTCTTTTATCTACTTTAGCAGAGCAAATTCAAAATATTAAACTAGAAGTAGATAATTTAGATTTCTTTACCAAATCTTTTGTGGAACTTATTTCTTATTTAAAGCCTTCATTTCAAGATAACTTATTTCAGCTAATAGAAGATAAACAAAGTTTGGAAGGCGATCGCTTTGATTTTGAAAGAGTCGAACTGGCAGTTAAAATTATTCAATTAATTTTGAAGGGTGAATACCGCTTCGATACGAATGTGGAAAAAATTTATTATAATTCTCAAGAGTATATTAAATTAAATTACGCCTCTTCCGGTCAACAAGAATCGGTTTGGATTCTGTTATTAATTTTCAAATACATTTTAGACCAACTTAATATTTTCTTGGTTATTGAGGAACCAGAGGCACATCTTTACCCAGAAACACAAAAAAATATGGTAGAGCTGATTGCTTTATTGGCAAATATTCCTGGCAATCAAGTTGTTATTACTACTCATAGTCCTTACATTTTAGCTGCTTTTAATAATTTGCTTTACGCAAATAAAGTGGGTTCTAAACACCAAGAAGTAAGCCAGGTAGTAGATTCCCAAATTTGGGTAGATTCTGCGAAAACTACGGCTTATTTAATATCTGATGTCGGTTGCGAGTCTATTTTTGACGCTGAAACTGAACTGATAAAAGCTGAAAAGATAGATAGCGCTTCCGAGATTATTGACGAAGAATTTGACCAAATCTTGGCCATGGATAATTAATTATGCAGGATGAGTTATTTAGTAAAAATCCTTGTACGGAGTTTTGCGATTCGAGAAAGAAAATTGTCGTTAAAGATAAAGGCAATAACCAAGAATATAGGCTGATAAATAATGGTGGCAAGTTTTGTTGTAAAATCAGAGTAGATGGTTGTCTGATTAAAGAAGGAAAAAAATGCGATTATTTAATTGTTAATTGCTCCGATCGCTTGGCAATTTTTATCGAACTGAAAGGCAAAAAATTATCGGAAGCTTGCGAGCAAATAGAATGTTCTCTTGAGAGATTAACTCAAGAAAATTACTTAGAAGATTTACAAGTTATCGCCAGAATTGTCTTAAATAAAGTATCACAAACTCCTCCCAAGACGACCAAAAGCAGTCCCATAAATCGACTAAAAGTAAAATTAAATAACCATAACAAACAACTAAAAAATATGAATGCTCTTGAATTAGAATTAGTGAAGTACAAGAGTCAAGTATTGGAAGAAACTGTTTAGCGATCGCTCTCCAGAATCCCCTATTATTAATTACTTAGAAAACCAGACAATGTCACCTGGGGTGGGGCAAAGCATTCGGACATTAACTCATAAGCTATTTATCAAAGTTTACCGCCCGAATGCTTTACCCCTACAAGTTCGTTTTGAAATTCGTTTATCGTTATTCTGCTTCAAAATTAACTCGTTCGTAAATATCTTGAAAAGAAATTTCAAAATCCACCGACTCCAGTTTTAAAACTGCATCTTCACCTTCATAGTCCGTTAATACCCATTTATTCTCTGCATTTTTAGCAAATTGTTGGACAGAATATTTGTACTGGTCGATGAGAATGTATTCTTTAAATTCGGGAATGCAGCGATAATAATCGAATTTGTCAGTCCGGTCATAATTTTGAGTCGATTTTGACAAAACTTCTACGATTAAAGAGGGATTTGTAACTACAGTTTGAGCCGAACCTTGATAAATTGGTTCCCCTTCGATTATCATCACATCGGGATAGGCGTACATTTTTGGACGCTCTATCCAAACACGAACATCGCCAATAAAAACTCGATAGTTTTTGCCTCTAAGTCCAAATTTTAAATGAGCGCAGAGATTACTGGCAATTTCGTTATGATTGGTAGTTCCTCCAGTCATGGCTATTATTTCTCCATTGCGATATTCACTTTTGTATTCGGCATTTTCCTCTATGAGCAAATATTCTTCGGTCGTAAAATACCTTTGTTTTACTTGGGTTTGCATAATCTTATTCTCCTAATTTTGAATTACGCTAAGGGTTCGATTAATTGTTGATTTTTTATTGGTGATTTTCATCAAACTTTACTCGTTCGTAAATATCTTTAAAAGATATTTGAAAATCAACTGACTTAAGTTTTAAAACTGCATCTTCGCCTTCATAGCTAATTAACGTCCATTCGTTATTTGAATTTTTAGCAAATTGTTTAACAGAATATTTGTACTGGTCGATGAGAATGTATTCTTTAAATTGGGGGATGCAGCAATAATAATCGAATTTGTCGGTTCGGTCATAATTTTGAGTCGATTTTGACAAAACTTCTACGATTAAAGAGGGATTTGTAACTACAGTTTTAGACGAACCTTGATAAATTGGTTCCCCTTCGATTATCATCACATCGGGATAAGCGTACATTTTAGGACGCTCTATCCAGAGGCGGACATCGTTGATAAATATTTCATAATCTTGTCCGTCAATAGTTAAGGGAAACTTTTTGTAAAAATTGCCGGCGATTTTATTATGATTCGTAGTTCCTCCAGTTATGGCTATTATTTCTCCATTGCGATATTCGCTTTTGTATTCGGCATTTTCCTCTATTAGCAAATATTCTTCTGGGGTAAAATACCTTTGTTTTAGTTCGGTTGCCATAACCTTCTGCTCCTAAGATTGCTATTTGTCGATCGCCCTCTCAATAACTACAATTTCCCGAGCGATCGCCTATGCTTAAAATTATAACCTTTCTCAATTTAATTGCTGCTGTATTGTTGCTGTAAATATTTCCCCCATCGAGCTGCTAAATCGATATCGGTAAAGGGAATTTGTACTTTTTTAGAGTCGGATAAAACTAACTCTAAAAAAATCGCTTTTCCTTTATTTGGAGGATTTTCTAAATCGGCCTCTCGTCCGTCAACCAGCAGTTGTAGCGATCGCACCTCGTCCAGGGACAAACTCTGCAAATCCACCGGGCCCTGGCCCGTGGGCCTGCCCCAGACAAGTTCCGAACCTTTTTGGCCCAAAACTGCATAAATATCGTATTTGGCCTTATCAAACTCTTCGGCCCAGGCCCGATAAGCTTCTAATTTTTGATATTCATTCCAGCCGGCCCGGGCCAACCAAATAAAAAGCCCCAGTAGGGGCAGCCACAATAAACCTCTTTCCATGATTAGATATTAGATTTTAACCTTGACCCACACCTATCCTGTAAAGTTTAAGCTATCGTGGTAAAAAGGCCCCGATTAGAAGGGAAATTTCAAATGAAAAAATTTTTGCTTTTGTGTCTATTTTTAATAGGGCTTGGCTGGGCTGTCTCCAACTTCACGGGACTGGCCAACCAAGGCAGCTACGATTCGATAGTTTTAGACTTTCGAGAAGATGTAGGTGTCACCCAAATAGTAGATCGGGTAAGAACGATCTCAGAAAAATACAACGTCACGCCCCGACTGAATAGCGAATTCTCCTTCGCAGATAACGTGTATGTTGTCAAGGGCGATCGGCAAACCCTCAACGGCCTAAAAAAATCCGTAGGCAAATACACCGAATACATAGAACCCAACTACATCTACGAAGCTAACGCCATTATCTTTGATGGCGGCAAAGTTCCCAACGACCCCATGTACGGGAAACAGTGGAACTTGCGCAGCATCAATGTAGAGTCTGCCTGGCAAGAAACTAAAGGCGATGGCGTGACAGTGGCAGTCATCGATACGGGAGTCACCAGGGTTCCCGACTTGCAAAAAACCGAATTTGCTTCGGGCTACGATTTCGTAAACGATCGCACCCTAGCCACAGACGATAACGGTCACGGCACCCACGTCGCAGGCACAGTCGCTCAATCCACCAACAATAATTATGGTGTAGCGGGTATCGCTTACGAAGCTAACATCATGCCGTTGAAAGTCTTAGATGCTTACGGTAGCGGTACTGTTGCCGATATCGCCGAAGCAATTAAATTTGCAGCGGATAACGATGCCGATGTTATCAACATGAGTCTCGGTGGCGGTGGCGAAAGCCAATTAATGAAAGAAGCGATCGACTATGCCTATAACAAAGGAGTAGTCATCATCGCCGCAGCGGGTAACTCCAACCAAAACTCCGCAGGCTATCCCGCCCGCTATCCGAGAGTTATCGGCGTTTCCGCTTTAGATGCTTCTGGAGAAAAAGCACCTTATTCTAATTTTGGTGCAGGCGTAGATATCTCGGCCCCTGGCGGTTCCACTGCGGGCGGCAACGAAGCTGGTGGAATTTTGCAAAATACTATCGATGCCGAAACTGGCGACAGTATCTTTGCGGCTTTCCAGGGTACTAGCATGGCATCTCCCCACGTTGCCGGCGTGGCAGCATTAATCAAAGCGATGGGCGTTGAGGAGCCAGAACAAATTGCCAATATCCTCAAACAGTCGTCCAGAGCGATCGAACAAGATCCCTTAAATCACTTCGGTTCCGGTCAGTTGGATGCAGCGGCTGCGGTGCAACTGGCGGCAAAAGGTCAACTCAATTTCCGCGACTTCTTCCGGTGGTTGCGCGAAAATGGCTATCTCAATCCCGGTTTCTGGATCGATGGCGGTGCGGTTGCCTTGTTGCCTAAGATTGCAATGGTGCTAGGTTCTTATCTACTGGCTTGGTTGTTACAGAATTATTTACCGTTTGCTTGGAGTTGGTCGATGCATACCGGTTTGGTTGCGGGTAGCAGCGGCTTATTTTTCCTGCGCGGCTTTTACGTCTTCGACTTGCCCCAATGGCCGATGCGCGTCATGGGTAGTTCTATTCCAGAACTCGGCGGCGCGATCCAAGGTAGCGCGGTGTTGAATCCAATTTTTGCTAGCGTTTTGATTCCAGGAATATTAGTAGTGTTGCTTCTGGGACATCCTCAATGGAAATGGCTGGCTATTGGTTCTACTATTGGCGTGGCTAGCTGTTTGGCGGTTAGCGCTGTAGTGTCGCCGGCAACCTGGGGATTGGGCTCCGGTTTTGTGGCTCAAGCTTTCTTAGTTGCTAATGCTTTGTTATGTTTGGCTTTAGCACGTTTGGCGATTAGAACTGAGGCAAAAGCGGTATGAGCAGCATTACTGTGAACGGTAGTATCGAACGTAAAGAATTTGGTCCTGGCACTTGGGCTTTGGTTAGCGAGGGGGGCGAAACTTACGAGTTAAGAAATGCTCCTGCCCAGTTGCGCCAGTCCGGTTTAAAGGCTCAGGTTACGGGGATAGTTAGAGATGATGTGATGACTATGGCGGCGATCGGTCCCGTTTTGGAAGTTCAATCTTTCGATGCGATTTCTGATTAGAGCCCCCCAAATCCTTATCTAGTATTAAAAAAAGCCCGCCAGTGCGGGCTTTTTTGTGTCGGGGTGCATTGGCGAAAAAATAAAACCCCAACCTGTCCAGGTCGGGGTTTGTCTATCGGGGTGCATCTACCATTTTTATCTCCTGGAAAACTTTTACTAAATCCGGAATGTTTTTTGGAAGTTGAAATAAAAAACCCCCCGCCAGAATTGGCAGGGGTTATCTATCAGGGTGCATCTACTATTTATTAGTTCTTCTGGTTCTGGCGGCATTCGGGAAGGAATTTGAAAAATTACAAAAAAAAACCTCCCGCCAGAATTGGCAGGGGTTATCTATCAGGGTGCATCTACTATTTATTAGTTCTTCTGTTTCTGGGGGCATTCGGGAAGGAATTTGAAAAATTGCAAAAAAACCCCCTGCCAGAATTGGCAGGAGTTTATCCATCAGGGTGCATTTACTATTTATTAGACCTCTCCAAAAATTGAAATGGTTGTCAGTCTTGAGTTTCCGGCTTTATACTCGCTTAACTAACTTTGATTAATTTAACCTAAGATCGAGATTGCAGGAATTTCTTGTTAAAAAAGAGCTTCCATTGCAGAGTCTATATAAATCTCAATTTCTTCATCACCATCCCCCTGATTTAATACTTCTAAAATTAGAGTTCCGAGGGCCAATCTTACAAGCCCACAAACTGCTTCAAATACTAAATGTTTTCAGTGATGGTTATGGTGTCGAATTGGGTGGAGAGGTTAATGCCGTTGGTAAAGGCGAGGTGGGCGACTTGGGAGTTGAGAATTGGTTGGGATGCTAAGGTCCATTCTGAGGGAATTATGCCACTGTAAACTAGAAATTCGGGGGTTAGTAGGGTGGGGTTTAGGTTTTTTGCCGAGAGGGTTATGGCTAGTTCTTCTATTGTTGGTTGTGGGTTCATGGGGTTGTTTTTGAGTTATTTTTGGAAGAGTTTATTTTGGCATAGTTGCATTGTTGTTGCAACGGGCAGTTTGACTCTGGAATTTACGACAAGTCTATTAAACTTTTGCCGTTATTGTGGGAAGAAGTTTGGAGCCATTCTCAAAGCTCTGGTTCCAAAGTTTTGGCTTCTTTTAACCTCTGTAAATCTTCATTTTGTTTTGCCATTTCCCGAACAGCAAATGGGTGTCTGGCAATGGTTTGTATGTATTCTGAGTATTCTAATTTATTCAAATCTACATTTAGCTCCTCAATCAAATCTTCAGATAGTTCGATGGCATATGCAAGACGTTTTATTGCTTCAACAATAGTCGCAGTGTCAAAATTAATGCAAGCACTAAGAGTATGATAAACAGCGATGCAAGCGCCTCGTGCCTCTATAACATATCCTGCAAAATCCTCCGAGTGCGGAACTAGATCGTCACTGTCGCAATCAACTTTTAATTTCTCAATCGCATTCACATCTATAGGTTTTCCTCTAAGAATTTGCCAAACTTCATCAAGGGCTTTTCTGAGTATAGAAGGATCGCCCCAATTTTCCTCTCGTGAAAAAGCGTTGTAGTTGGGAAGCAGTCCCTCGCAACCAGACGCAGCAAAGGCTATTCTGTGCAGAGGTGGAAGTTTTTCCAATTCTTCTTCTAAAGATTCAAAGTCATAAAAATTCAGATTCATAAACTTATGTGGAGGATAGGTCAATTAGGCTTTTGCCGTTATTGTGGGAGGTAGTACGAAGCCACTCCAAAAGTTCAGGCTCCAATTTATCGGCATTTTTCAGCTTCTGTAAAGCTTCCATTTCTTTAACTATTTCCTGTATCGCTAGTGGATGGTTGGCGATTAATTCCATTTCATCTTGAGGGTTGTCTGCTTCAACTAAATTGTCTCTTTCAGTAATAAATCTTTCAATAGTCTCAAATCTTGCCAAGTTGACTACTGCTATAATATGCTTTAAATCCGATGTCAGTAAAGCTGTTAGAGTACAGTCAAGTGCTGAAACAGTGAAAAAAGCTTCATAAAGATAGTCTAGATTATCAAAATTATACTCTTCAACGTGCGGACAAACATCTTCGCAAAGGTAATCTTCCATCCATTGATGAAGTTTTGACGAATCAATTGGTTTTCCTTGTAAGATTAGCCAAACTTCGTCTAGCGATTCTCTCAGTACAGAAGGTCGTCCCCAATTTTCTATTTGAGAAAATATTTTATACATAGGCAGCATTCTTTCACAAATAGAAGCAGCAAAAGCTACTCTGTGAAGATGCGGGAGTTGTTTTAGTTCTTCTTTTAAAGAATCCAAATTGTAAAATTGTAAAGTCATTTTTTTTCTTTTTCTTTTTTTGTTTACTGAGATATCCTTCTAGACCCCCTAAGGTTTTAACAAGCTGCCTCTTCTTATTTCTTTTTCTTGCATCATCGGCCAACAAGTAGAGCAAATCCCTCCTTTATGACTTACCCCAATTGCCTCAATTTCGTATCCTTGACCTTCTGCCCATCTTATCATACGCTTTTCTGCATGATTCTCATCTCCACTTCCTCTTTCCAGCCTTGGAACAAGATACCCTCTTTCTCTGTATTCTGTTTCTTGATCTCGTGTAAATTGTCCGAAAGAAGTAGTGATAACTTTTTGTTCAGTTTCTTTAATTTTGCCGACAGCAACTGTTCTCTGCGCTCTAGATATACGATCGCGGTAAACGTTATCTGCAATCTCATTAGCTTCTTCATGCAACTCGTAATCTTCTTCCAGAATACCGGGGTCTTCATATATGCTATCGTAAGAAAAAACATACCACTCCAACAACTCCCGCAACCCCAGGGCTGTTTCATTCTTTGGATAGCCTACAACTGCTTGGTTTGAGGGTGATGCT
>CAZUCT010000195.1:0-13942 GCA_964619285.1 uncultured bacterium
TTTTTTCCCAACCGAGAAACCCGGTTTTTTCCCAACCGGGTTTCTAACCCCACTCCAAACCCGGTTTTTTCCCAACCGAGAAACCCGGTTTTTTGCCAACCGGGTTTCTACGCGCTCAAATCTCCCTGCTCTTAAAATCAACTCCCGCAAGCATTAATACTTAAGAAACCGGGTTTTTTAAAAAAACCCGGTTTCTGCTGGGGCCACTAAATCTCTGACAGAAACCCGGTTTTTTCCCCACACCAGAAACCCGGTTTTTCCCCCACACGAGAAACCCGGTTTTTCCCCCACACCAGAAACCCGGTTTTTTGCCAACCGGGTTTCTAGCCCCGGTTTCTGGTGGGGCCACTAAATCTCCGCTTATGTAGGACTTGGGAATGAGGATTTAATAAAATGTGGGTAAGCGCTCGGGCCCAAATGCGCGGAAGAAGCAGATGGGGAATACTTGGGAAAAGACGCCTCCATTTAAGGAAAACTAGATGGTTTTTGGTTGGCTTTGGGCGATCGCTTTTTGTTGGCGGATGCGATGGAGTTATGACTGGGGCCATAACTCTGAAGCTGCCTTTTGAAAGTCAATACTTGCGGCGGCTATCTCCAGAGTTACGGTTTGGCCAATGCCCGGTCTAATTTTCCTGTTTTGGGAGCAAGTTGGTTTTTGGTGCGTCTGTTTTGGTGGTATTTTGGAGTAAAGTTTTAGGACTTGCGCAAAAATGCGTCGTTGCGACGATTGTTGCCATCTCAAAGGTTGATTTTTCGTTAAAATGCGTAATGTTCTTGCGGAGGAGGGTTTGTCTGCTGAGGGTATGGACTCTGAGTTTTTGTCTTATTTGGAGGAGTCCCAGAATGAGTTTGAGGGGTGGTTGGAGAGGGTTAGAGATTAGGAGAGAAAGGTCGGTTTCTTTGTTGGATGAGGTTAGGGGGGATTTGGGGCGATCGCGCTCGTTGTTTGAAGGGTTTAAAAATGAAGGGCAAACTACCACTCTTCGCTTTCCCATACCAAATATTGTTCTCGCAAAAAAACATACGTCACAATGAAAGTTGTTATTCTAGCCGGTGGTATTGGCATCCGTCTTAAAGAAGAAACCGAATATCGTCCTAAGCCATTAGTAGAAGTGGGAGGGCATCCCATTGTTTGGCACATAATGAAGTGTTATGCCTATTATGGCTTTTTGGATTTTATTATTTGTTTGGGCTATAAAGGCAATTTAATTAAAGAATATTTTCTCAACTACGAAGCCATGAACAATGACTTCACTATTAATTTAGGTCGTTCCCACGAAATTACTTACCACAAGGCCCATAACGAACAAGATTTTCGGGTGACTCTGGTCAATATCGGTCTGGAAACGATGACGGGGGGGGCGAGTGGCTCAAGTTAAAGCATATATTGATGAAGATTTATTTATGGTGACTTATGGGGACGGTTTGGCTAATGTCAATATTAAGGATTTGGTGGAGTTTCACAAGGGTCATGGGAAAATGGCGACTGTTACTACGGTACAACCACTTTCTCGTTAGGGGGTTTTAGATGTTGACAGGGAAGCTAGGGTGTTGAAGTTTGGGGAAAAGATTAAGGACGATAAAATGGTGAGCGCGGGTTTCTTTGTTTTTGACCGTCGCGTTTTTGACTATTTATCGGGGGAAAATTGCGTTTTAGAAAAAGGCCCGCTAGAAAGGTTGGCGGCAGAAAGTCAGTTAATGAGTTATTGTCATCCAGGCTTCTTTTGCGCGATGGATACTTTTAAGGAGTATTAGGAGTTAAATAAGATGTGGAGGTTGGGTCAAGCGCCTTGGAGGGTTTGGGAATAGGATATTTTGGTAAACGATTTTTGGCGCGATCGCGAAGCGTTGCGGATGCAACATCGCTCTGTCTTTATTACTGGCTGTACTGGTTTGCTGGGCAGTTGGATGGTGGCTGAGTTGGTCAAGCGCGGGGCCAAAGTAACCGGTTTGGTGCGCGACTTGGTGCCCCAGTCTCGACTTTATACCGACGACTGGGCGGATAAAATTAATATCGTCCGAGGTTGCGTGGAGGACTTGGCGGCTATGGAAAGGGCGATCGCTCTTTTTCCTGCGAGGGCGGTTTTTTTTGTGGGGGCGATCGGTTGTTTGAGTTCTCTTTTGTTATTGGGGGCCTGGTTTTAATGTCCGCAGGGAGGGGGGAAATGGGGGCGTTAATCTTTGGGGCCTTCAGGACTTACGCAAAATAACCCATTTCTGTCATTGCCGACGGGAGAGCAATCTCAAAGGTCTATTTTTGGTTTCTTTTATATAAGTTCTGACCTTGCAACCCACTGCCCAGCGGCCATCTTGCTCGTTAGTTTCGGGTCAATGGCTAATCCAATTTTCCTGTTTGGGGAGCAAGTTGGCTTTTGGTGCGTCTGTTGTGGTAGTCTTTTGGGACTAGAATTTGAGATGTTGGTCGATTGGAGGTTGACAGTTATGGCCATTGAAGAGGAGAAACAAGAACAAGATGATAAGGCTATTTTCGGGGAGGGCTTGTCTGCTGAGGGAATAGACCCGGAGTTTTTGTCTTATTTGGAGGAGTCCCAGAATGAGTTTGAGGGTTGGTTGGAGAGGGTTAGAAATAGGAGAGAAAAGTCTATTTCTGTGTTGGATGAGGTTAGGGGGGATTTGGGGCGATCGCAATCTTGGCTAGAAAATATTTCTGTGGAGCAGGGTGCTAATAATTCGCCTGAGTAGATTGATTTTTGGGTTTTTATGGATAACGAAAACTTGAGTGCTGGTCAATTGCTGAAGCAGGCTAACCAGTTGAAGAGGGCGGGGAGGTTGGATGAGGCGATCGCTCTTTATCAAGAGGCGATTAAAATTAATCCCAACTTTGCTTGGGCTTACAATAACTTGGGAAATGCTTTTGCTAAACAGGGAAATATAGACGATGCTGTTGCTTTTTACTCTCAAAGCTTAAAAAATAACTCTAATTCAGCTTGGCTTTATTACTGCTTGGGAGAAGCTTTAGCTAAACAGGGAGATTTAGAAGCAGCAGTTAAATATTTACAAAAAGCTATTGATACCAAGTCCAACTTTTACAAATTTTATCAAAGCTTGGGAAACTGTTTAACCCAAACGGGCGATTTTGAGGGAGCGATCGCTAGCTACAATAAAGCTATAGAACTCAACTCAGAGGTAGCTCATTCTTATCTGGGATGTTGCTTTTGCTATATGTGTAAAGGGGAACTGAGTCTAGCTCAGGACTACCTCAAACAAGCACTTGAAATTTATCCAGGTAATGCTAAAGTTAAACTTTATAATGACTTTTTTCAAATACTAGAAAAATTAGCTGCAAACCTTAAACTTAAGAAAGTAAAAGACATTTTTAAAACTATCAGCAAGCACTATGATAATCAAGAGAAAAACGCAAACTGCAATCCAAATTTTAGGGATTTACTAAAATTAGTAAAAATGTACGAGCAAGCATCTGCTAAAACAGATTTAATGATGTCTAAACTAGATAAGTTTCATCACTGCATTACCGAAGTAGTCTTGCCGGGAGTAAATTACATAGAAATACTAAAAAATATCCACCTTTTCCTTGAGCCAACTACTTATGTGGAAATAGGCGTACAAAGAGGCGAATCTTTTAAGCTAGCAAAATTATCAACTATTTCAATAGGGATAGACCCTCAACCTCAAATAACATACCAAATACCAGATAATTCCAAAGTTTTTTCTGTAACCAGCGATGAATTTTTTCAAAGCTACAATCTTTTAACAGAACTAAAAGGGCATAGAATAGATTTTGCTTTTGTAGATGGATTACATTTATTTGAGCAAGCCCTTAAAGATTTTATCAACATAGAAAAATATAGCAGCAAAAATACAGTTGTGTGCTTTCACGACACTTTGCCGCTAGATGAAATAACATCTAGACGTAAGCGTGTAACTAGATTTTGGAGTGGGGATGTTTGGAAAATCGTTCCTATCTTAAAGAAGTACAGACCAGAACTAAAAATATTTACAGTAGCGACGAAACCTACTGGATTGACAGCGGTAACCAATCTCAACTCTAATTCAAAAATTTTATCCGATCATTATGGTGATATCGTTAACGAATACATGAATGAAGAGTGGATAGCCAACGACGAGCTGCGCTATGCAATGCTTTCTGTGGTGAGTAATAAATGGAAAGAAATTAAAAAGATTATAAGCCACTAAAAGCAAAAATAGCAAATATGGCTGTAGCAGTCCTATTTTAATCGTGTAAAAAAATCTGCCGTCTGTTAGGAATGGGGAAAAGTCTGGGAATTTTTTTCCCCTAAAAGATTTTTCACAATTAATTTAGGATTGCGATATAATAATAAAAACTTGCGGAGAACAACTCGATGGAGACTAAAACAAATCGACCTCAGCTAGCTGAAGCAAACGAACAAGCTGCGCAAAGCGATCAACAGCAGAGTGCTTCTGAGCTACCTCAAAGCGGACAAAAATTGAACGTTGACAATTCTCGACTAGACCAACTTCAGGAGCGACTCCGACAAACCCAGGTAACAGTCCAAAAATCTAGAAACTTCTATGCTGCGCATATTAAGATGCTCCTGGACATATTGGTGGAAACTACTCGGCAAGAACGTCTCGATCTCGCTCCTCATATACAGGGTAGCATACACCAAAGTAACAGAATTGCCAGGGTTGCTGAATACTGTGTTAGGGGATGGGCTGGCGATTTGATTGAAATTGGCTGCTTCGTGGGGAAAACTACAAGAATGCTGGCAGAAGTTGCAAGTCGGTACGATCGCAAAGTTATTGCCGTTGATCCTTGGGAGTTAGGAACTCAAAATTGCAAAGGCGGCGAATACGAAGCTTTTTTGAAAAGCATAGAACCTTACCGAGAATACGTCGAAATAGTGCGAGTTTCTTCCCAGGAAGAAAAAATTATTGAGCTAATTAAAAGCAAAAAATTGTGTTTTGCTTTTGTAGATGGTTTACACACTTATGATGCTTGCCTAGTCGATATACAGACCGTTTCGCATTGCCTTGGAGTTATTGCTGTGGATGATATCTTATGGTCTCCAGAATGTGAATCGGCATTTCATAAAGGATCTGAGGTAACGCAACGCTCCAAGATTTATCTGCCTCTTTGTAGAGAAGGTTATTTGCTTTGGAATTGATCTAAAAAGTGAAATTGATCGTTTAGTTAGCAATCCTCTTCAAGCTTATTTAATACTCCAGCCCATAGGATTGCTATTTTTTACCAAACATAAATTCAAACCTCTGTTGAGGATAGTTATAACGATTATGCAAAAGTTTGACAGCGACATTGAAAAAAAAATAGGCGAGTACTGGTCTCAACGCTCGTCAAACAAAAAGCCAAGGTGGAATTGGTGGTCGTCTAGGCAAGTTCTTAGGCATATTAACCGGCGAGTGTGCGGTCTTGAGCTTAGGGGTGTAAGCCAAGGGCTTTGTCATAGGGCAAAAGAAATGCTGTTAAACCAGCAGTTGGATACAGGAATATCGGTAGGCTGTGGTAACGGCTTCAAAGAAATGAGCCTAATTCAATGGGGCTTAGTTAAAAAAATGATTTGTTTTGAACTGTCGGAGCAAAGAATTGTTCAAGGCAAAGAAGAAGCTAAAAAACGTTCTTTGTCCGGGAATATAGAATTTAGGCGAGAAGATGCTTTTCGCGTTTCAGATAGAGAAAAAGCTGACCTAGTGCATTGGAATAACTCTCTCCATCATATGCCAGACACCTTTAAAGCTGTGGAGTGGAGCCGGAAAATATTGAAAACTGGGGGGCTATTTATGATGGATGATTATGTGGGTCCTAATTATACTCAATTTTCAGATAAGTCTTTAGAATTTGCTAGCCAGTTAAGAACGAAATTGCCTAAAAAGTATCTAATTCATCCTTCGTCTTCTCCTGATAACATCAAGATTGTTGATACTAAATGCAATCGTCCAGATTTGTCAAAAGTAATTGCCAAGGATCCATCAGAGGCAGCAGACTCAGAGAATATCCTGCCAGCAGTTAAAAATACTTTTCCCAATGCAGAAATTACTCTTACTGGAGGAGTCGTGTACTTTATAGCTCTTCCTCCGCTGTACGCAAACTTCGATCCTACAGATGAGCTTGACGTGGGTTTCTTAGATTCTCTTCTTACGATCGATGATTTATATACGACGCTACACCCTGAAGAAACTCTCTACGCTACCGCTTTAGCAATTAACGATTAAAGATCTTAAAAACGCTAAAAATTTAATAATAACAAGGCTTACTACAATCCAGCTATTTTTAATAAACTACAAAGGGAACCGATGTTAACAAGAATATTTTTTATACTTAAAAGATGTCTGTCAACAGGCGATTGGGGAGGTTTCTCTGGAATAGGGGTATTATCAAAATTTGACCCCAGCAAATAGTAGTATTCTAAGCCGCAGCTATTGCTAAGAACCCAGTAACAGTTTCTCACGCAAACAGGCGAAAATATTTCTATAACTTTCGTTCCGGGGCTACAAAAAACTAAATTTGTCAGTCCAGCACCATGAGGAGCTACTACAACTTCAGCAGAAGCCAGCAAAGAGGCTTGCTGCCCTACTGTCATTGATTCCATACTTACGCTGTTGAAACCATAATTTGATAAAAACTCTATTACTTGATTTTCATTGGTAATAACTCGGCGATACCCACTTCTTTTAATATAAATTCGCTGGTATTTAGACAGACTTTTTGTAAAATTTTTCTTAATAAATGTTTTTCTTAAAAAGTCACAAGCAAATTTAGGAACCCTGAGAATGTCAGGACTAGGTATAATCCAAGTTGGTTGTGGCACTATTATTTCTTTGGCTTTAATTTTATATGGAGGTTGAGAAGCAGGCAATATTTTTTCATTAGAAATTCCTAAATACCTCAAAGTTTCTTTTTGAAATGAGGAACTATACTTACCCAGTATAAATTTATCTACGCTAGACAAATCTACCCCTCCAAGGCGCAATAATTCTAGCTGTGGAAGAGCATCTACCATCCAATGAAAATAGTTATTACTAGGATGCCTTGTTAATAAAGTAACTACTCTATTATCTATAGATACACTTCTAAATGGTATATCTGAAGACATTAAAAGCTCTAAGTTACCGCGAGAAATATCTGGCACTACACAGTCCTCGGAAGCGGTTATTGCCCATGAAGTTCCTGTGTCTCCCAATCTAATAGTTGCTTGTTTTGCTTTTACAATAAATGTTTCTGGATGATTAAAAGCGTTTTTTTGAAAGGAATTGTGAATTATGTTATCCAATGTACCAGGAGGAAGTAAACTCACTTGACTTTGAGGATGAATCTTAATTCTATTTATATTTTCCCTATCAAAGTTAATGCTAGACTTTAAAGCAAATCCTCCGCAATCTGTCCATAAATTTAAACTTTTTAGCAAAGGAACTGGTAGAGTAAAATTAGAGCAATTAGTCGCTTCATCCGAGTAACCTTGTTCCTTCAATATATCTGCTAAGTTATGGTAGCATTGATGATAATCAGGTCTGATTTTCAAAGCTTTCAAAAGGTAAGTAATTCCATCTTTGTATTCACCCAGTTTACCTTCGCAACAACCTAAACTACAAAGATATTCAGCAGAATTTGGTCTCAATTCTACAGCCCGTCGGTAGTATATAACTGCTTCTTCTAGCTTGCCTTGTTTTTGTAAAGCGTCTGCTAATTCATAGCAACACTGAAAAAATGTCGGTTGTATTTTAATAGCAGCCCGATAAGATGTTATCACCTCGTCTAACCTATCTTGTTTTTTGAGGACGTGGGCTAAGTTTCGATAGGATCTAGGAAAATTTGGCTCAATTTCTATGGCAGTACGATATGCAAATTCAGCTTCTTTAAACTGGCGATTTCTGTTTAACGCATCACCCAACATATGATGATATATAGAGACTGTTTGCTTCAGTTGAATTGCTTTTTTGTAATTGAGTATTGCCTGCTCCAATTGACGAAGCTGAAAAAGGGTATTTCCTAAACTGAAGTAAAATTCAGAATTAGAAGGGAAAATATCTACAGCTTTTTGGTACTGTTCTACCGCAAGCTCGTAGTCTTTTTTGCGGTACAAAGTTTCCGCTAAATAATAATAAGGAAAAGCCAAAAGAGGATTGATAATAATTGCTTTTGAAATATAAATAGTAGCTTGTTCAAGCTGGTTTTTTTGCAACAGCAGTTTTCCAAAACTTATATTAGACCAGTAAAATTCTGGATTAAAATCAAGGGCTTTTTGAAAACAATCTATCGCTTCTCTCAAATTATTCTGTCGAACGAGAGCTTCACCTAAATTATGGTAAAACCAGCTAGAATTTGGATTGAGTTTAATGGCTTGGCGGAATAAAGCTAAAGCCCCATTAAAATCACCTTTTTCAGCTAATAATTCACCTAATTTGCAATAATACCATGCAAAATTAGGATTAACTTTGATTAGCTGTCTATAATCATCAATTTTTCGATCTCTTCTTTGATATCTTGCTGCATTCCCATCGATAAACTAATTCTATCGGAGCTTTTGTCTATAAGTTCATTTGTATTCATAGTTCACTATTTTACTCTAGTGTCAAATCAGTGACCACCTTTAAAGTAAACTAGAAAATTTTTATTCAACTGGCTTTCTAGCCCCTTCGATAAACTAATTTTTGTCAATCCACGAGTTGCTTCAACAACTATCAAATTGGCAATACCATCTATTTTTCTGAATTTTCCATGACGCTCTAAATAAGATAAACCAGGCGTATCACTAATTCCATAATCAAAAAACTTTATATTCTCATATCCTAACTGTTCTAGCAAATTTTGTAAAAATTCTTGAGAATACAAAAATTGATGTCCCCAACCATGAAAAGCTCGGTTTATAGTAAAAGTTCCATCAATCTTAGCTTCATAACTATTATCGCCAGTGGGGTATTGATTTCGCACTACCCATTCAACGTTTGGCGTTGTTAGGCGAATTTTACCGCCCCGTTTTAAACTATTGCCTGATGAAATCAAAAAGTTTACCGCCCCATCCAGAGGCAAATGCTCTAAAAAGTGTTCTCCATAGACAAACTCAATATCTTTAAAAGGCCATTCTTTGGTCACATCCATTACAGTATCTACACCCTTGAAAGAGCGAATATCCACATTCCACCAATCGGGAAATATGTTTTTAGGACCGCACCCAACGTGAATTCGTTTTATGCCATTTGACTCGTTTGGTCCTAGACGCTTTCCCAAACTACAGCAAACTGCTTTTTCTTTTGTAATCAGTATGTGATATTCCTTGCAAGTCGTGGAAATTATGATGCTAACAGAAAACTTTTTAGGGTTGAGAGTAGCTTCTTGCTCAATCTCAAACGCCATTTCTCCAACACACTTGAGACCCCATGTAAAAGTACCACAAGACTTTATCAACTTCTCAGGAAATTTTGGCTCGGTTGTATTTTTACTATCTACTGATGAAGAGAATGAAAACCCCAGCAAGTAAGCTCTTACCTTTACCTCAGAGCCAGTTCTATTGTGAAAAATGACTGATCTCCACGAACCCTCAAAACTTGAGTTACTCATATTAATTAATTACTTCCATCCTTTTCTAATTTAGATGCCCTAATAGCTAATTCAATCTTCAAGATTTAACAAGCAAACTATTATAAATGACATATTTCAACTTTTCGCGTGTGACCGTAGGGGAAAATTTCAAATTGTAGAGTCTGCGACCATTTAGTTTGAGTTGAGCCAACTTTTTAGGGTTGTCATATAGTTCGTTACAAACTTTTACGAGTTGATTCCAATCTCTGCTTTTAACATGGCAACAATAGTTAGGTTTTCCCCACTCAAAAAATTGGTATTTTTCATTGCAGACAGGTACGCAACTAGCTGCTAGTGCATAGACAAATGATAGAGACACTAACGAATTAAAATCTCTCCACCCTTCTCCCTTCCAACAAACACAAATATCGGCTTCCTCAAGAATGCCAATAGCTTGTTGCTCGTTTTCGCACCTAATAGCCGTCAAACCTTTGTTGGCAACTGCCCCTTCAGAGTTTTTTATTTTTTCTGCTTTATTTGCCTCTTGTCCTACTCCATTAATCAAAATTATTTTAGTTGTAAAATTATGCAATTTATCCTGAAAACTCACCAGTTCTCTTTCTGGATAAATTGTCTTTGCATCACTCCAAAAAGCAACGACTAAATCCATTTTTTTTAAGTTTTGCCTTGAGTTATTCTTTTCTAAATGCGAGGCCGGAACTGACAATTCTATAACTGTAGGCCCTACAGTTATAGAACTAAAAATGTCGCTATTTTCGCTATTTATTTCTTTAATTAAAGTTGGAGGAGAATTCTCCAAGCTTTCACAGAGGGATTCTAAATTAACGGCATTAAGCTTTTGGAGCTTGCGGTTCCTTCCTTCTAATCTGGATACAAAATCTATCTGATGATTTTTTTCTACTATTTCATGCAAATTTTTAATAATTTTTTTATAAAGATTTTCCCAGATTACAAGAGCTCTATTATCAACTATTCTTGAAACTAAAGCAACTGCCTTGCAAATTGCACAATCACCGATAATTATTAACACATCCCCTGCAATAGTGTTTAAAACTTTGCTAGTGCAATTGTATTCATCTTGGTTGCTTAAAATTTCCTGGATCTGTAAATTGCTAGCAAAATTGTTAGTGTCTATAAACTGGATTTCCAAGTTGCTTGCGATCGCCTCGTTTGACATTTTTTCAATCATAGAATCAGTAACAAATACGATCTGAACTTCAAAAATTTCTGACAAAGCATTTCCAAAAGCCAAAGCCTTGAGCCAAGTTTCCTCTGACCATTCCGAGCATAACAAAGAAACTGATGGTTTAGCTGCATATTTTATACTTAGCAATGTTTGATCGTTTTCTATAGCATGAATCATTTTTTTCTGAACCACGCTTCTTATATCTAAGTTCATAAACAACTTAGTTACCTGACTCCATGCAACGTTGCGACGATAGAAAACAGTAAAGTTTTCAAGTACCAATGGCTGAAATAAAAACAGGTAACGCAGCACTAAATCCCAATCTTGAAGGCGCGCTAAAGTTTCATCAAAGCCACCTAACCACTCGTACAATTTGCGATGGTGAACAAAACTGTTCAAATCGATAAAATTTCTATCTAATAAGCGATAATAATTAAAGGCTTTACAAGATAAGCTTTTGAGTTCCAGTGTCGTTTTTTGAGATTCTGTATCGATGTAGCCAGTGTAGCAACACATGACATGGTTCTCAATTTCTAGATTTTGCACGCAAAGCATGAGATGTTGAGGATGCCAAATGTTATCAGAATCTAAGTAGGCTATGTACTTTCCTTGGGCAGCGCGCAAACCAAAGTTTCTTGCCACAGCACCGTTTGCCTTTTGCAGTTGAAGGTAGTTAACTCTCGAATCTTCAAACTGCTTAACCACAGCCTTCGTATTATCAGTGCTGCCATCATCACACACAAACAGTTCCCAATTAGCGTAACTTTGCTCCACTATACTTTGAATTGCCTCAGCAATCACATAGGCGCGATTGAACGTTGGCATAATGATAGAAACCAGTGGTTTTTCATTTCCAAAATCTAGAGGATACAGTAGTTCAAGCAACTGAGCCTCAGAGATGGCAAACTTGGAAACAAAGTCTTGATAACCGGGAGTTCGTCGCGATATACGCCAAAGCCACTGATAAAATACAGAGCGCTCCGTCACCTCAATATTACATAGCCCAGTCTCAAGTTCAGAAATACTAGAATACAAAAGCCTTTGCGAGGGCACATTTTTTGCCTCGCTGCTAAACCGCTTGAACTGATTGTTTAGTGTTTTTTGCTTCCTTTTTTTGAGGGAAGCAATTATCTCTAAAAACTGCTTTGCTCTATGCTCGAAAGTGTGATTCTTTCTAACAATTACTTTAGCTTTACTTGCTTTGTGATGGCGTTCTTTTTTATTTTCAAGATAATAAGCTATTTTTTCACTAAGTTCGCTTGGGTATTCATAGGTTTCAAGACAATCACCGAAAACTTCATTTAAACCAACAACCTTATCTGTGATAATAAAAGCTCCACAAGCACTACCATCAAACAGACGATTTGAAAGAAAACCTTCCTGACGCATAGTTTCCCAATGATCGTTGAGAAGAATAGCGCAATTGCTGTAGTATTTATGAAGCAGATCGTTGGGTACATGAGTTCCCTTGATGTGTTTTTTTGATATAAACTGTTCCCATAAAGGACCATAGATTTCAACATCAATACCCTGATTAATTGAGTCTCTAATTATTGGTCTAAAGACATTTCTCGAACTCCCAACAAATAATACTTTTGACCCTGGGACATCGCCTTGAGATACTTCATCGAATAGAACTGGATCTGTACATTGATACATACATGACACGGGCGCTTGAAGCTGCTTGGATAACTTATGGGCATACCCTTTAGAGGCAACAAAAACGTGGTCGAATAAATTCAGTTCTTGATTGGTGACGCGATCGGGGTGACTTATCAACCAGAGTAAATTAATTTTGCTGGGTTTTGGTTTATACCCATGTCGCCCTCGAAGTACAATCACAACATCATCATCTAAACCTTCTCTTTCCCAAGCGTCATTACAATCAACTCTTGCAGTGTGCCCCAACTTCTCAAACGCAAGCTTGAGTGCATGAGCAAAATGAAAATCCCCCCATACAGAAGATTCACTTAAATTTGGTACTGATGTTTTTATGCCTATTTTGTATAAAGGTCGATCCCCAATGTCGTGCGAAAACTCAGTAGTGCTGCCTTCTTTTTGAAACCAGCTTTCTTTTATCTCCTTTCTTCGCAGCAAACCAGCCAACCTCTCCTCAACCCCCGCCAAACCAGGCTTAATCTCCAACGCCCGCCGATAAACCCCAACAGCCTCCTCATCCTCCCCCAACTCCCTTAAAACATCCCCCAACTGCTGCCAAACCACAGCAGACCCAGGATACAACTCCACAGACCGCCGCAACTCAACCGCAGCCTCCCCCCAACGCCCAAGCCGCATCAAACCATACCCCAACTGATGCCGAACCGGTGCCGACTTCGGATTAACCTCCACCACCCAACGATACTCAACAACAGCCTCCTCCCAGCGACCCAACTGCCCCAAAGCATACCCCAAGTGATGTCGCACCTCAGCCCCAGCAAAACCCAAACTAATCGCCCGCCCATACTCAACAACAGCCTCCTCCCAGCGACCCAACTGCCCCAAAGCCTGCCCCAAACCAAAGCAAACCTCACCAGACTCCCCAGACGCCAACACCATCTCGCCATACCTCTCCACCGCCTCCGACCATCGCCCCAACTTACCCAAAGCCTCAGCCAAACCCAAACCGCACTCAACCCCAGAGGGATTAAGCTCCAACCCCCGGCCATAAAACTCCACCGCCTCGGACCATTGCTGCCGCCCCGAAGCCGCCGCCCCCAAAAAATAAAAACCCTCAGCCAGAAAAGGATTCAACTCCACGGCCCGACGCAAAAACGACCCCCCCTCATCCGCAGTGGAACCCAACCTCACCAAAGCGGCCCCCAAACCCAGATTAAACTCAGCCACATCGGACTTAAGCTCCACGGCCCGGCGCAAAAAACCCGCAGCCTCCTCAAACCGTTCCTGCCCCCGCAGCAGTTCCCCCAACTTAAACAGAGACCAAACCCCCTGTGGGTTCAACTCCACGGCCCGCCGAAAAGCAGCCACGGCCTCATCAAAGCGCCCCGCCTTAACCAAAGCCTCCCCCAAATTATGATGTGCGTGGGAGAAACCCGGATTAACAGTAATAGCCTGGCGGTAAGCAGCCACCGCTTGGTCCAGCTTACCCTCCCGCAACAATTGATTAGCCGATTTAAAAGAAGTTTGAGCAGTCATATCAGTTCGTAGTAATCGCGGAGCGCGATAAAGTTCGTAGTAATCGCTTCAGCGATTGTTCGTAGTAATCGCTTCAGCGATAGTTC
>CAZUCT010000196.1:0-10944 GCA_964619285.1 uncultured bacterium
ACCAACCTTATTTTCCCACCAACAACCAAATCACATTTTTTGATGTTGTTAATTGTTAATTGTGAATTGTTAATTGTTGACGGTGGGAGGGGGCATCCGCATTCGGATATTTAATTTTATGATTTTCCCAAAAACCTATCTCCCGAATGCTTTACCCCTACAGATTTTTTTCTCCCACCAGAAACCGGGTTTCTCGAAGAAACCCGGTTTCTTAGGTCTCCCGCCAGCAACCAACATATGTTTAAATAGATTATTAGTTCCCTATTACCCATTCCCAATTCCCCATTCCCCATTCCCTAACATGAACTCAGCCCAAGTCAGACAACAATTAATAGATGCCCTCCAGCTAGACCTTATCGGCCCCCGTCCCGGAGACCCTATCTATGCTAGAGAAACTATCCCCCAGATGCCTTCCCTCTGGTATCTCGCCGGTTTTTTGGTCCCAGACCGCGCCCCTCTGGAGAGCAAAACCGATAATACCGGCGATAACGAGTTAGACGCCGTAAGTAACGCCGATGCCGGGGATGACGAGTCAACTCCAGAAAAAACCGCCGCCCGCAAAGGATTTTTTCCCTCTTCGATGGGTCTCAGTTTCCTACTGCCGCGAGAAGCTACGGAAGTAGAAGTAACTGTAACTTGGGGCGACTATTTCCCTCTGGAGGAGGAAACGGAGGAGGAAACTGAGGAGATAACCGGGGAAGGTGAGGCGACGGAGGAGGAAAAAACTCCGGTGTCTTGGAAACGGATCCCCCAAGAGGTCATTCTCACCCTACAGATAAAGGAAGATACTATCCCCCTGCCAGATACCGGCGGCCTCCAGCTCGCGGTTAAAGTTCTCCCCCTTCCCAGACATCCACTCCTCCCAGAAGGCGGCAACTCTATGTCCGTTTTTCTCACTAACAGCCGCCGACCTAAACTGGAGAAGGAACGAGACATGAGTTATGTGTTTCAAACTTGCTTGAGTGTCTCTTGCCAAGCGGGTTTTGTGGCGCGATCGGACTTGCGGGGACAGCAGGGCCGGGAGTGGGATGAGAAAGTGGCGGACGTACAATACCGCCACGACTACGAATATGCTGTCGGTCACAATACTTCGACTATCGCTTTCCTCAAGAGTCGCGGGGAATGTTACCAAGTGCAAACGGCCTGGATACCTCAAGCGGATGTGGAAAAGGTGGTGCCGGCCCGAGTCGATAATGTGGAACTGAGTATGGAGGCGTTGGGGGCGGCTGCCACCGGGGAGGAAGTTCGGCGAAAAGTAGGGGCGATCGCTACTGCCTATACGGACTGGATCGCCCGCCAATATACCCAACTGCCGTCAGACCCCGCCAGGGCCGACGTCGCCCGGGAGTTATTAAACCGGGCCGCTAAAGCGAACCAACGCATCGCCGCAGGTTTGGCCGCCCTGGACGATGGAGAAGTGTTAGAGGCTTTTACGATCGCTAATAGAGCGATCGCCGCCTCCATCCGCCAGCGTTCTTGTCATGGAAGCGATCGGCAACCGGAAGATTTAGAACCTCCTAAATGGCGACCTTTTCAATTAGCATTTATCCTAATGAACCTCGCCGGCATTATCGAACCAAACCATCCAGATAGAGAAGTAGTTGATTTATTATTTTTTCCTACTGGCGGCGGCAAAACTGAAGCTTATTTAGGACTCGCTGCTTTTACGATTTTATTGCGTCGTTTGAGAAATAAAGGAAACATCACCGGTGCCGGTTTGAGCGTAATTATGCGCTACACTTTACGACTGTTAACTCTAGACCAATTAGGCCGGGCGGCAACTTTAATTTGCGCCCTAGAATTAGAGAGGCAAAAACAACCGGAAAAACTAGGAGAATGGCCTATAGAAATCGGCCTTTGGGTCGGACAAACTGCAACTCCAAATGTTATGGGTAGAAAAGGAGATAAAAATCAATTTTCTGCCAGGGCGCGAACCAATGCTTTTAAAAATGATTCCCAGAGCAAACCCTCGCCAATTCCTTTAGAAAACTGTCCTTGGTGCGGCGAAAATTTTAGCAGCAATTCCTTTGAATTAAAACCAAATGCCGACTATCCAACCAACCTAAAAATTAAATGCAGTCCCGCCAGAAAAGCTCGCAAAAGCAAAGATAAAACCCCGCCAAAACGTAGTAATTGCGATTTCCGTAGAAATAATTTTTTACCTATATTAGCTGTTGACGAGCCTATTTATCGTCGTTTGCCGTCAATTATTATAGCAACCGTGGATAAATTTGCGAGTCTTCCTTGGGTCGGAGAAACAGGAGCGTTATTCGGGAAAGTCAACCGCTACGACAGCGAAGGATTTTACGGTTATGCAGATACGAAAAGCGGCGGTTATGCTTTAGAAAAAAACTTGCTGCCTCCAGAGTTAATTATTCAAGACGAATTGCATTTAATCTCCGGTCCGTTAGGGACGATGGTCGGTTTATATGAGACGGCAATTGAAGCTTTAGCAAGTTATGAATTGTCGGAGTATCCCCCCCGGCCTCCCTTGAAAAGGGGGGAGGAAGAAGGCAAAATTATCAAACCAAAAATCATCGCCTCCACCGCTACAGTTCGCCGGGCAGAAAAGCAAATCTTAGGTTTATTTGGCAGGCAAAACGTGGAAATCTTCCCCCCATCGAGTCCAGACCGCCGGGATTCTTTTTTCGCTCAAACCGTGGATGTTACTGTAGCGAATGCTAGAAAATATATCGGCATCGCGGCGCCTGGTAGAAGTTTAAAAGTAGTTTTATTAAGAAGTTATTTAGCCCTGTTAAGTGCCGCCCAAAAAGCTTACCAAGAAGAAGGGGGAAAGAAGAACAAAAATAATCCAGCGGATCCTTATATGACTCTTTTAGGTTATTTTAATTCCTTGCGAGAATTGGGGGGAAGTCGCCGCATCGTCGAGGATGAAATTAACTCATCTTTAACTAAAAGAAGCCAGCGGCGGCGAGTGGGAGAAGCAGAAAGAGGGATGGAGAGTTTGTTCGGCGATCGCAAAATTAACGACGAACCCCGGGAACTAACTTCCAGAGAGAGTACGGACAAAGTAGCAGAAACTAAAAGAAGGTTAGCCCTCACCTTTGAAAACGAAGAGCGAGTAGATGTCGCCCTCGCCACTAACATGATTTCTGTAGGTTTAGATATCAGTCGTTTGGGTTTAATGGTAGTGTTGGGGCAACCGAAAACCGCCGCCGAATACATCCAGGCAACTTCCCGAGTGGGGCGAGACGACGAGAGACCGGGTTTAGTGGTGACTTTATTAAACGTGCATCGTCCGCGCGATCGCTCCCACTACGAAAGATTCCCCTTCTGGCATACTATCTTTTATAGAGCGGTAGAAGCAACCAGCGTCACGCCCTTTTCCCCCAGGGCCATAGATAGAGGTATCGCGGCACCCGCCGTAGCGATCGCCCGTTTGGGGCACCCGGAGTTAACTGCAGCATTGGCCGCAGGGGACATCATCCACCATCGCCAGAAGTTAGAGGAAGTAATAGAGACAATTTGCCGTCGGGCAGAAAACCAAGCCCCCCCAGAAGCGGCGGCAGAAGTCCGGGAGAAAGTCCGGGAACAAGTGGCAGACTTATTAGATAGTTGGGTTAAAATTGCCGAAGAGCAGAAAAGGCTGCAATATCAAAAAGAGGAGGACTTAGCGGGGGCGTTATTGCAGGATCCGCTGGATCCAGAGTTAAGAAAGAAGTCTCTAAACCTCCAGAAGTTCGCGGCCCAAAGGAGTCTCCGCGATGTGGAACCCGCCGTTAACCTCTGGGTGAGGACTCCCGGTGGCGGGGATGTGGAGACGGAGTAGCTGGCAAATTAGCGATCGTCGTAATGATATCGAGCTTGGATAAACTTAATGCGATCGTCGTAAACCAGGTAAACAATGCGGTCTGCCTCAGTTAAACGACGGGACCATGCGTTTTTACCCTCCTGATGTTTCAACGGTTCCGGTTTCCCCCTCCCAGTAAAGGGCTCTCGCTGAATTTCCTTAACTAAAGATAAGACCCGCAAAGCGTTTTTTCTATTTGTTGTCACCCAGAAAGTAAGGTCTTCCAAAAATTCCGGCTGAAAAACCAAAACGCGCTTTGGTCTATCTTCCGAGTTGCTTTGCGGTTGAGGTTCTCTATCCCTATCTCGATCCTTGGACTTTTTATTCTTCTTCGCCAATTCCTACCTCCTGGCACAATTCTTCAATTGTTTTAGGTTGAATAACTTGTTGTTCTGCCCGTTCGATCGCGGCCAAAAGACGCGCCCCATTTTTAGGAGATTTAAACAAATGCAAAGTTTCGATAATGCTATTAAGTTCGGCAGTAGGAATTACAGAAAGGCGATCGCCTCCCGGACGAGTTACCACCACCGGTTCCCCAGTAGAAATAACCTCATCGCAGATTTTATCAAAAGCATTAGAACCGCTAATAGCGTAAACTATTTCCTTGGGTGGATCGGACTCTAAGTCATAATTATCTAAAACCGCCAGTTCCCCAAGCCCAATTTTTTCCAACAATTCCGACACCGAAATGTCCAAACCATTAGCAATATTAACAACTCCCTCCCAACCCTCATCGCTGAGGATAACGCCATGACGACTTTTAAACGAGTTATTTATTTTTTGTTGGTTGACCATTTAGCAAAAACTCCCAACTAACTTACTGCTGGACTTCATCCATTATAAAATACAGCTATTCTTAGATAATAACGCCCCCAGGGTCAACTGTCAACAATTTTGTGTTAAAATACTTTTGTAGTTTAGTATCGAGAAATCAATTTATGTTAGAAAAACTGAGAATTGAAAATTACAAATCTATCGACAAGCTCGAATTAAACTTAGGGCGAGTCAATGTTTTTATTGGGGAAAACGGTTCCGGTAAAAGCAATATTTTAGAAGCGATCGCTCTCGGTGCCGCCGCCGCTAGCAATAAATTAGATAACGAGTTTTTAGCAACCCGAGGCATCCGAGTTACCGAACCTAAATTAATGCGTTCTGCTTTTAATCGAGACAATCTCGATGGGGAGATTAAACTCTCTTTTTATGGCGAACATGATACTAAAATGGAATACATACTTACCAATGAAAATCAGCCTTATTCTAAATGGTTTCTTCGCCTTTTTAAAAATAATGAAGAACGACGTTTAATAAATTCTGGGAAACCAGTTAAACAAATAACAACTATGGGTGAAATTTCAAGAAATATGGAATTTTCAAGAAAAGTAATTAATTTACCAGACTTTCTCATCTATTCCCCTCAACATCCTGCCTTGCGAGCTTTTGAAAAAGAGAGTCAAATACAACCGCTAGGCATTAACGGCGAAGGATTGTTTAAGCTGTTAAAAGTTCTCAGTTTAGAACCAGATAAAATTAAGTTGCTAAAAGAAAAGATGGAATTAATAGATTGGTTTGAAGACCTGGAAATTCCTTCTAATTTATATGCCGGCGAACAAAGTCTTAAAATTACAGATATGTATTTAGACTCTGGTTTATTCTTCGACCAAAAAAGCACCAACGAAGGTTTTTTATTTCTGCTTTTTTACTTCTCATTATTTATCAGCGACCACACGCCCAAATTTTTCGCCATTGATAATATTGATGCGTCGCTCAATCCTAAATTGTGTCGTCATTTAATTAAACAGTTAGCCAAATTGGCCGTAGAAAACGATAAACAAGTAATATTTACCACCCAAAGCCCTGGCACTTTAGACGGTTTAAATTTAGGAGATGACCAACAGCGATTATTTGTTATCGAACGCAATCAATTAGGTCATACTAAAGCTCAAAGAACTTTCAAACCAGAACCGCCCCCCGGCAAAAAACTTATTAGACTATCAGAAGCCTTTTTAAGGGGCTATATTGGCGGACTTCCTAACAATTTTTAGACTATGAATACATTTGGATTAATTGCAGAGGGGATTACTGACCAAATTGTAATTAAAAACATTTTAGCAGGGTATTTTAATAACCTAAATATCCGTGTCTATCCCCTTCAGCCACTAATAGATGAAACTGACGAAAATAAAGCAGAAAACTATGGCGGCTGGTCTCAAGTGATTGATTATTGTCAGTCAGATGAATTTCAAGATGCTTTTCAATCAAATGAATACGTCATCATCCAAATTGATACAGATGTTTCTCAAGAGTGGAATGCACCTTACACAGTTTCTCATCGAGATGAAAATGGCGAAATTCACTCCAGAGCAGTTGATAGAAAAAGTTATCGAAATGTTAGTAGGTTTAATTGAGGAAGACTTCTATCAGCAACATCAAGAAAGGATAATTTTTGCAATCTCAGTACACTCAATTGAATGTTGGATTTTGCCCCTTTATTATTCGGATAATAGAAAAGCTAAAATTGCTGGTTGTCTGGAGAGTTTAAACCGCGAACTAGCCAAAAAAGAGAAGTTTACTATTGACGCAAACGCTAAAAATCCTAAATACTATCGAAGGATTTCTAAAAAATACATCAAGCACAAGATTTTAATGAAACACTACCAAGAAAACCCGAGCTTAAAAAGATTTATCGAATTTATAGAAAGCAAAAATATTATCATAGAAACAGAAGATTTCTAATCCTCATTACCTATTACCTATTACCTATTACCTATTACCTATTACCTATTACCTATTACCCATGTCAAAACAACCCCAAGGACAACTGCGCCAAAGCCAACTCCTAACCACCTTCGGTCCCGGGGCGATGGTGGATCTACCAACTCACTCCGCGATTATCTCCGGTTTGAACCGCTGGCACTGGCCGAAAGGAGAAACCAAACGGCGCATTTATGAAGACCGCCTCGCCGTCAAAGTTTGCAAAGCATTAGAAGTAGAAGGGATTACTTTCTACGCCCCCCCAGTAGAAACCTCCGAACAAGGCGCCGGCTATTCTGGCATCGACGCCTTCATTTTCCCCACCTGGTTCGTCGCCCAAATCAATAAATCCCGCAGTCGCGGCGGCAAAGAATATCGAACCCGTCCCCTCGTTAAATGGGATGCCGTTGTCAGAAAAAAAGTCACCGTCGACGGCACCAAAGCGCCAGTAGTACCCGTCCGCTTCGTTCAAGCTTGCCTTAACGGTCACATCAGCGACCTCGACTGGTACGGTTTCGTGCATAAAGACCCCCGTTCTACCTGTCGCGGTCAGTTGTGGTTGGACGAGGGCGGTTCTGGTAACGACTTCGCCGATATCTTCGTCCGCTGCGAAACTTGCGGCAAACTGCGCCCCCTCTCCGATGCCACCCTCCCCAACTACGGCGCTTTGGGACTTTGCAGCGGCGATCGCCCTTGGTTGGGAGAGAACCACCGCGAACAATGTCGAGTCCAGAAGTTAGACGAAGATGGCAACTTGCAACCGACGGAACAACCGGAACAAAATCGCCTTCTGGTACGTTCCGCCAGTAACTCCTATTTCCCTCAAATTTTGAGCGCCATCTCCCTGCCAGATAGCGACGCTTTGCTTAAGGAAACTGTTGATGTCTTTTATAACGATGACTTGCAATATTTAGAAGACACCGACGAACTGAAGAAAGAGTTAAAAAGGCTCAAATATGCCGACCTCACCAAGTTCGAGTTAGAAACCGTCTGGGCCGAAATCAGTCGCCGCAAGCAAGGACTGAAGTCAGAAGAGAAGAGCATCAAGCGAGCAGAAATCGAAACTTTGCTCTCTGCCGACGAGGTGGGAACGGACGAACCCGGCAGCGATTTTTACGCCCGCCTGTGGAAACGAGACAACTTTTCCCCAGTAGTAGGCGATCGCCTAGACCGCATCATTCTCGTCGATCGCCTCCGGGAAGTTATGGCTCTATTAGGCTTTACCCGTTTCGAGGGCGCGATCGCCGATGTCGATGGGGAACTATCGGTAGCTGTGAGGAGGGCGGAGTTAGGACTGGAGAGCGACTGGATACCCGCCATCGAGGTTCGGGGGGAAGGAGTGTTTATCGCTTTCAATAAGCAACGAGTCGAAGAATGGCAGGAACTAGCAGCAGTCAAAGAGCGAGGCAAGATACTCCTCAAAGGTTTCCAGACCTGGCGCGACGGACGGGGCCTCACCGAGAAACAAGTCAAGTTTCCCGGATTGCCCTATATTGTGCTACATACAATCTCTCATTTGCTAATGATAGCAGTTACCCTAGAGTGCGGCTATGGAGCGAGCGCTCTTAAAGAGCGCATTTACGCCATTTCCGAGGTCGGCTACGGCATTTTATTATACACTGGCAGTTCCGGTTCCGAGGGTACTTTAGGAGGACTGATAGCAGTGGGTAAAAATATAGAATACTATTTAGAATCCGCCCTAGACATCGGTAAACTTTGTTCTAACGACCCCGTATGTTCCCAACACCGTTCCAACAGCGAGCAGGAGGACCGACTGTTACACGGTTCGGCCTGTCACGGCTGCATCTTCGTCGCCGAAACCTCCTGCGAAAAGCATAACGAATTTTTAGATAGGGCTTTAGTGTTAAAGACTCTAGAAGAATGCGGGGCGGAATTTTTCCCGTCCGTAAGGGTCTAACTCTTAGCTTTCCTCATTTCGATGCGGACTTCGGTAATGTCGCGATCGCTACCCTCAAACGCATCTCGCCTCACTTCTTGGAACCCCCACTGCTGAAATCGAGCAAATTCTCGATTAGAAACTGGCCAAGGCGGGCCGTCGGGCTCGTCGTCGGTATCCCGGAGGCGAGAGATTATTAACAAGGTTCCTTCTGGGGCAACGGTGGAGGCGATCGCTTCGATAGTTTGCGCCCGCAAGTTCAAAGGCAGCGCTTGAATTGTCCGACATTCAAAGACGAAATCGAAAGCGCCCCGCCACCCGGAATCTAAAGCCAACAAATCTGCTACTCGATAATCCACCGACGAATTGGGAAAGCGTTGTTGGCACCAGGCGATCGCTTTTGGCGAGACATCAAAGGCAGTAACTTGATAACCCACCTTTGCCAAAGCCTCGGCATCGTCTCCCAACCCGCAACCGATAACCAGGGCGAGGGGGAGGCGGTTGTTGCTTTGAGGTTTAAACTTATCTAACCAATCTTGTAAATAGGGATGGGTCGTCAGTTTGGCCCAGGGCACTTGAGAGGTATCTCCTTCTGCCTGGCAATAGAGGCGATCGAACCATCCATAAGGATCTGATTGAGCCATAGATTCCTTTACCAGGGATACTACTTTTTGTCGCAAGGCGTTTAGTGGTTGTTCGGCCATGATGTTTTGATTTTAGGGAATGGGGAATGGGGAATTGGGAATTGGGAATTAATCGCTTTTTTATTTATTATTTTCCAAGAGCTTCCAACTTCCACTTTAATTAATTTTGGCGTTTTTGTCAAGTTTTTGGGTTATGCTAACTCAGAAACCCGGTTTTTTGGAAAAACCGGGTTTCTTAATATCGGAGAAATTGTCGTGTTGGGTCAGAGGTTCAAAATTTTACTTGCAATTAGCAATTAGCGATTAGCAATTAGCAAAAAGCGTTAAATCCTTGGTTTTCGAATTGCATTGAGATGCACCCCACCATTTTAGCAGGGAAGCACTACTACATTATCCTTCTAATTCTTTCACTCGCATTTCTACTGGCAATTCTACTGCTTTATTCTCAGACTTTGCCAATAATTTATCCTCGTCTTTTTCCCGATTAAAACTTAATTTATCCGCCAAAACATCTCGTTGATTAATCAGATAAATACTGACTAATGTTAAACCAACTCCAAAGGATTGTAAATTACTTAATACTTCTCCTAAAAATAGGTTGCCAAATAATAACGCAAAGATTGGAGTTAAAAAGGTTAAAGCGCTCAAACTGGTGAGATTGCCCCTGGAGGCAAAGTAAAAGAATAAACCGTAGGCGATCGCGCTCCCAAACACCGCAGAATAACCCATCGCCACCCAACCGGACGTATCTATATTTATCCACTGCTCCGACTCAAACCCCGCCGATAGCGCAAACAAAGGCAACCCGCCGATTATCAAATGCCAGCCAGTCGCCACTACCGGATCCGCATACTTACAAACCCAACGCACTAATACAGTTCCCACCGCCATCGATAACGACGCTAGCAACATCAACCATTCCCCGCTTTGGAACAGTTGTCCCACTCCCGTCGATGTCCCCACCGTCTCTGGGGAGAACAAACCGATAATCCATCCGTCGGGCAGTCCGATTAAACTGATGCCGAACAAGCCGATCGCCAATCCCGACCAGCCCCAGACTCCTATACGCTCTTGAAACAACCACAAACACAGTATCGCTACTGCGAGAGGTTGAGAATCTATCATCACCGAACCCAAACCGGCACCAGTTCTCACTAATCCTTCGGCGAGGAATCCCTGGAATAACGCCCCGTCCGCTAGGGCAAATATACTAATCCACAACCACGCTTTCCAACTGTCGGGCTGCTTCCGGCCTTGGAGAGATGCTATCAGCAATAGTAATATACCCGCCGGCACGATGCGCGTTCCCGCCATGAATAACGGCGTTGTATTCGGTATAACTCCTTTCATCGCTACCATCGCCGTTCCCCAGAAGAAAAATGGCGCTATTAGTAATATCGCTCTAAAAGGTAATTTGTTATCTGTGAGTTTTAATTGCATTTTTGTTTTTTGAAAATCTATTTGCTACCCGAGTAGGTTTTTCTACTGGTCTGTTTTCAATTTATAAACAAATTTTAACTTAATATGTATTTTTGTTAACAAATATTTCAAATCGGCTTTTATTCATACTCATACTCATATTCATATTCATACTCAAAAAAGTTGGGTTCCACGAAGGTCCGCACAACCTACTAGCTAAAAAGTTGCTGTTTTGGGCATGGGGTTAATTGTTGGCGATCGCTTTGGTTGAGAAACCGGGTTTTTTGAAAAAACCCGGTTTCTGGGATGTACTCGTCAGGAGACGTATTTGTTGGGTTCCACTTCGGTACGCACAACCTACAAAGAACTAAAAAGTTGCTGTTTTGGGCATGGGGTTAATTGTTGGCGATCGCTTTGGTTGA
>CAZUCT010000196.1:11044-13771 GCA_964619285.1 uncultured bacterium
GGAGGTTCGCGCGCGCCCAACCTACTAGCTAAAAAGTTGCTGTTTTGGGCATGGGATTAATTGTTGGCGATCGCTACCTCAAGGAATGCGGCAAACTAGAAGTATTCAATAAAACTCAGTCACAGCATGATTTGGCCATTTAAGCCTCAATACCGCAAACAAATAGCCCGCATAGAAATCGTTGGCCTCATTGCCAGCGACGTTCGCAAGCGCGTCCTCGAAGCGCTAGAAACCGTTAAAGAAAGAAAATATCCGGCCTTGTTATTACGGATAGACAGTCCTGGTGGGACAGTAGCGGACTCCCAGGAAATCTATAAGGCCCTCCAAAAACTGGGAGAAACCGTAAAAATAGTAGCCAGTTTTGGCAACATCTCCGCCTCTGGAGGAATTTATGTGGCCATGGGATGCCAACACATAATGTCCAACCCCGGCACCATTACCGGCAGCATCGGCGTCATTCTTCGGGGAAACAACCTCGAAGGTCTTTTAGAAAAAGTCGGCGTGTCCTTCAAAACCGTTAAATCTGGGCCGTATAAAGACATTTTGGCCTTCGACCGCCAAATGACCGACCCAGAGAAAGAAATTCTCCAAGTTTTAATCGACACCAGTTACCAACAATTCGTGCAAACCGTGGCCGAGGCCCGCAATTTGGCCGTCGATACGGTTAAAACTTTTGCCGACGGTCGGATCTTTACGGGGCAGCAAGCCGTAGAATTGGGAATTGTCGATCGCCTGGGTACCGAAGAAGATGCCCGGAGGTGGGCCTGCGAGTTAGCCAAACTGGACCCGGAGAAAACCGAGTGCAATACCTTGGAAAAGCCCAAACCGCTCTGGAGTCGAGTTTTAGGAGGTAGCGAAAGTTCGTCTCGGGTATCTGCGGCACTTAATTGGGTAGAATTTGAAGTTACTACCAGCGGCATGCCTTTATGGCTGTATCGACCTTAACTGTACCTTAACTATAAAAAACCTACTCACTCATGGAGGATGTTGGCGTGGCGTTGCAAGTTAAAGCAATTCGCGGGGCAATAACTGTCTCGGAAAATACCGTCGAAGCAATGACAGAAGCAGTAACGGAATTGTTAGACGAATTGGAAAAGCGCAATAATTTAAAGCCAGAGCAAATTATTAGCGCGACCTTCTCTGTCACGAGGGATTTAGATGCTATATACCCGGCTGCGATCGCCCGCCAACGTCCCCATTGGGATAAGATACCTTTATTAGACGTGCAGCAAATGTACGTCAGAGGCAGTTTAGAACGTTGTGTCAGATTTTTAATCCATGTCAATCTCTGCGAAAAACAAACAATAGTTCGCCATCCCTATTTGCGCGGCGCTAAAAAGTTACGACCGGACTGGAGCGACTCCCCAGTGAGTCTGTCTTTGTAATTAATAACTAATAACTAATAACTAACAATTGAAAAAGGAAAATAGCATGGTTAAACAACTAGAAATAACAGTTCATCCAATGGAAGATGTAGCTACGGAAATAGAAACTCTTTTGGCAACGCTAAAAATGGAATTAGATGTAGCTCCAACCGATAGAGTAGCTCATTTGGATTTGCTAACAAGAATTAAAAACGCTGCCGACAAGGGGCAACAATTAGCATACCCAAAGGATGAGGTTTTGTTGGCTATAAGCCCTAGCAAAAACGACGAAACCTGGGAGGTAGAAGATGACGATCCGACTCAATTAATTACTATTGTTGAAGACGAAGAAGAGTTTGCGCCAGAAATAGAAGAGTTGAGACAAAAGGGCTGGCAAATTATGACAAAATCCCAAATGTCTGAGAGAGTAAAACAGTTAAGAAAAGAAAGGGAAAAAAGCCAAGTAAACCCTAAATAAACAACAAATAAACAACAATTATCCCGTAGGTTGCGCGGACCTCCATGGAACCCAACAAAAACTATTCTACTCTTGAAAGATTTTAATTTGAGGATTTCTTTAAGTAGGTTATGTCAAAATACATCGTTCAGCCCAAACCGGAAGTCATCAGCCAAGACTTACCCGCACTTCCCCCAGAATTAGAAACAGCTTTTAAAGAAGAATATGCCCCGATTTTAGCTGCGGACCCGATTAAATGCAGTGGATATTCAAATCATAGTCTGGAGGGAAGATTAAAAGGATATCGAACTTTAGATATCGACTTTAACGGAGTAAGCTATAGATTAGTTTACCAAATTCGCGACTCGCCAGCGCCCCGCCGAGTGGTAGTTATTAGTTTCGACGAACACGACCAGGCTTATGAAAAAGCCAAAATGAGAATTAAGAAAAAGAAATAAAGGGTTTGTTATACTCAAGACGGTAACGATATTTTAAAACCGATTTTCCTTTGGATGACTCATCCTATCCGTCGACCGATCGCCCCTAACAACTAACAATTGACAACTAACATTACAGCCAATTCCCCACCAGAATAAAAGCCGACCAATAATAAGGATGAGAAAAATAATCGGCATTCAAGACCTCCAACTGAGCTTGACGAAGAGCCTCCGCCTTTCTCACCTCCTCGTTCGTCAACTCCTGGTAAAACTTGCCCATCAACATAGAAGTAGCCTCGTCGCTCACCAACCAGAGAGAACCCAAAGTGCTGCGAGCCCCCGCCCGCACCGCCACTCCCGCCAGCCCCAAAGCCGCCCGATTATCTCCCAGAGCGGTTTGGCAGGCGCTCAAAACTAGCAACTCGATGGGATTTTCCGTGGTAGTTTCGTTGCGCAGTAGGTCATCTAG
>CAZUCT010000197.1:0-13681 GCA_964619285.1 uncultured bacterium
CTTTAGTTCGGGGAGGAAAGACGAACGACGGTTTTAACCGTCGTGATTTAAACAACGCAGAGTTTATTTGACCTACGAATCAGTTTAACTTTCTTAGGGGAAAATTGCCCAATGCGTTTCCAATTATGGTCATAAACGCTAATGTTTTTGGTTTTTGTATTAGTAAAACCACCAACCCATCCGATGTAAGTTTTTCCTGCTTTTTCTGCTAAAACTTTATCGCCGTATCGTAATCCAAAAGGAGTAATTGTTCCTCCTTTGCGTTTACGGATGCCGCCTTTTTCTGCATTGTCAAAGTGCAAAGCGCGACGAAAATAAGCAGGTCTAGTTATTACTCTAAAAACAGAAGGAGTTATGTTAACTGAACCAATAAAACCCCAAGTATCGCTTTTTTTACCCGGGGTTACGCCATAGCGAACAAACTCGCTGGCAGCTAAAGCAATACCATCTACTGCATGAGATTCGGGCACAGCAGCCCTTTTCTCCTTGATTTTCTCCAATCCTAGATATCTGCGAATTTGACTGGTTCCGTTATTATTCTTCTGCCAACCATAAACGGTTTTAACTGGGGCGATAGATTTGAGTTGCTCTATGCAGTAGTTTTGCCCTGCCATAACCGGGGAAAATCCTCTCCCCGAACGCGCTCCTTTTCTGCCGCTGGTTAAATCTACATCAGCTTTGACTAATTCGTAAACAATTTTGGTTATAGGGAAAATCTTGGATAGTTCAGTAATAACCCTGATTTCCATTTCTCTTGATCCTCGGATAGATGGAGCTAGTTTGCCTTTTTTGCAACGATTATCGAATCGCTTTTGACGATGGGCACGTAGGTTAAAAGGTACTTTCCTGTTAATCCTTCTACCGCGCCGCACCCGACGTTGTAATGCTCGGTTTCTAACATTTTTGATAACTTTGCCTTTCTTAATAACAGCAGAGCCAAGCCGTTCTTTAACACGGTCGAAAGGCAATACCAAATGGGCAGTAAAAAGGGTAAACTTTGCGGATTGGACTGCAATCCCGGTATAGCTTTTGCCAGGGTCGCAACCAACTGCTATTTTCTGAGTCTCGCGACCCGATGGTTCTGCTACTAGCCGAACATAAAAAATGCCGGTATCATTCCAATGCCCTGTTGCTTTTCCTTGTTTTATCCAACGACGGGCCCGCGATGCTTTTGTCGGCATTGCACTCTTAGCCGTCTGGATTTTGTACTGGTACTCGAAGCATAAGATATAATCCTTTTCGAGAAAGTTGTAAGTCCCTACGACCACCAAAAGCGTCGTGTCTCGCAATTACGCGATGCCTTCACCCAAGAAGACCAACAGATAATCCGGGCTAGGGAAATACCCGGAAGTGTTATCGCTTTGGGCTGCACTGGTCTAGCCAACTTTTAATCAGAATTTGGGCATTCTAAGCTGCGCGGCTTCAGCCCGCAGAAGTTGACCTCTCCTTTACACTTCAGTTGCCCTGACAGAAGGAACACAAGGGAGACAAGGGCCACAAGGAAGACAAGGGAGACAAGGGCCACAAGGGAGACAAGGTAGTTTTTAATCTCTCCCCACACTCCCCACACTCCCCACACTCCCCCTTCTAGAATGCCTCCCTCCTCTCCCTAACGAGGAGGTGCGGGGCGACGCCTGCCTTTGCCCCGTCCAATACCCATGCTTTTTAACCCCGTCCCACCGATGGTGACGTAGCCAATGGCCAACAGCAAACTGTTGATGCCAGTCTGCAAGCTAGACTTGAAAGTTCTGGTGCTGGTATCTCCCCTCAGTTCTTCCCGACGGGAGCGAATTCGACCTATCAACTGCTCGGGCAGTGCTTGAGCTTGCTGGTCTAAAAATCTGTCGATCGCTGCCGGATCTGTTTTCGATTGCTCCAGTAATTCTTGTACCTGCGCTGGAACTTCGTTGTTGTCGATCGCTTCTTGCAACCTCTCTTCATCTTGCAACAAGCTAGTAATTTGGGCTTTTAGCTGGGCTTTTCGCTCCTGGATGCGAGCTTTAAATTCTTCGCTTTCTATTTGAGCTTGTAGTTCTTGTTCTGCCAGGGTTGCCTGTTCCTGAATTTGCTCTAGAGTTTGATTCTGAGCCCTATAAACGTTATTTAGATGTACGGGAAACAACAGCAGGTACATCAGTCCCAATAAAGAGGACAGCAAAAGGGCCCATAGCCTTAAGTCCAGAATCTTTTTAGGGCTTTCCTGCGGCCCCGCCGCCGTGCTGCCGATCCAAAAGCCTGCTAGTAATAGGGCTATTCCTACCATTGGCACGATGCCTCGGTCAACTAATTGAGTTGCCAGACCGATCAGCCATCCCCTGTTACCTATCTGTGGGGGAACTGCTAATACTATAAAGTCCAGGATCGAAGATAGGACGATTGTCCCCCCTGCCACTTTCAAGGTTGTGCTTGCTATCTGAGATGATTGACGAACGTTAGTTGTTGTCATAGCTTTGTTGCTTTAATTATTTTTTGGAGTCTCGGGATTTCCAAGATTGAAGGCGGTCTTAGCTCCCAAGGAGAGCTACAAACTTTATTATTATGCCCTATCTTAAAAAAATCTAACCCTCTTTTACTTTTCTGGGAAGCAGATCGCTGATTTTTTATTACCGACTATCTTATGGTACTTTACCGCCTAACTGCTTTCTCTGTATTCAAAAAACTTACCTTTCTCAGGCAAAGTTTTTTAAGAGCGTAATTTAATTTTTAGTCTAAATATCTAACTCTTTACCAGTTTTTAATTATTTTTTCAACAAAACTTTACATTATTCTTAAAATTTTTTACGATTTTTTGAAAAAAGTACCGAGTTATGGTAAAAACAAAAATTAGGGGAGAACTAGAACAGTTAAATAGTTAACCAGAAAAAAATCAAATTAACTAAAGAGCGAGAAAGGAAAAAGAATGACGCAAGAACCAGAAGAAAAAAATCTCAATAAACCCAAAATTTTAGTAGTGGATGATGAAAGAATTTTGCGAATGGTTGTCAAACGACAATTAGAATTTCAAGGATATCAAGTCAGGGATGCTTCCTCGGGTGCAGAAGCTTTATCAACCCTCGAAGCAGACCTACCAGATGTTATTGTTTCTGATGTGATGATGCCGGAAATGGATGGTTTAGAATTTTGTCGCTGTCTGCGTTCTAGTAAGGAAGGTCAGTTGGTTCCGTTTATATTTTTATCGAGTAAAGGAGAATTAGACGATCGCATAGTCGGTCTTTCTATGGGGGCGGATGATTATCTTATTAAACCTTTTGAAGTCAGAGAATTAGTGGCAAAAATAGAAGCTCAATTAGAGCGTTCCCGTCGCATTAGTGCGGAAATGAAAAAAATTAAACAACAATATGCTGCCAAAAAAACTGCTTCGGAAGACCCAGAACCTTTGCCGTTGACTCCCGCTGAAGAACGGGTTTTTTGGGAAGTAGCTCAGGGCCTTACTAACAAGCAAATAAGCGATCGCTTATTTATTAGTCCCCGCACGGTCCAAACCCATCTTAGCAATATCCTGGGAAAGTTAGCTCTCGACAATCGTTCCCAACTGGTCCGCTTTGCTTTTGAAAATGGTTACATCCCACCTACCCAATAATAGAGAACGGCGGTAGAGTATGAGTACGAGTACGAGTAAAAGTAAGTATGGGGACGATCTTCAATGCCTGTAATTTAAAAGAACTGCAAGAGGCGATCGCCGCTGACGAGAAACGTTGGAAACCCCTCGTCTTTACCAACGGTTGTTTCGATCTCCTCCATGCGGGCCATATCCGCTATTTACAAGCTGCTAAATCTCAGGGGCGATCGCTGGTAGTCGGTTTAAATAGCGATCGTTCGGTCCAAACCATCAAACCACCGCGATCGGGACAGCCACCCAGACCGATCGTACCCCAACAGCAGCGGGCCGAAGTATTAGCTGCCCTCAAACCGGTGGACGCCGTTGTAATTTTTGACGAAACTACGGCTATCTCTCTAATAAACCAACTCAAACCCGATATCTATGTCAAAGGTGGCGACTACACCATTGAAACTTTACCAGAAGCACCAACGGTGCTAGGATATGGTGGTAAAATTTCCTTAATCGAAGTGGAGCTTCCTACTTCTACAACTGCAATAATCGATCGTATTTTGCAAGTAAAAGATTTAGGGAGTGCATCTCAATTTTGAAGAAAACCTACAATTTAACGCTTTTTGCTAATTGCTAATTGCTAATTGTCAATGGTAAAGCAATAAACAAGCGGGACTAGAAAATTTTCTATTTTTACAAATACGAGATGGTCCCCAATAGCTACCCATTACCATTTAAGTAAAAAACTGAATTTTAAATCGGGTATTTATGACAGAATTAACCTCTACCTCTACAACCAACGCATCGCCAGAATTAAGCGAAATTCGCTCTCAATTAGAGTCGGCATCGGAAAAAAAACAATTGCAATTAATCCCTACAATAATCGAAAAAGGGGATGCAGGTAATAAGGTATTGATGGAGTTTTTATTAAAGCGGCGATCGGACTTGCCGGGTATAGTAGATGGAAAAATTTATCAACTTCTGTGTCAAGCTAATTCTGCCCAAACCCAAGACTTTATTAAATCGAATTTTCCCCAAGGACTCCTACCTTTAAAATCTGAAAAAAACGTAGATTACAGTAAATTACAAGAGCTGTTAGTTCGAGAAAATTTTCAAGCAGCTGACAAATTAACCATAGAAAAACTTTGCGAGCTGGCGGGAGAATCTGCAGTGAAAAGAAAGTGGCTTTATTTCTCAGAAGCAGACAGCCTACCAATAAGCGATTTACACACAATTAATAATCTCTGGTCGATATATTCTGAAGGTAAATTTGGCTACTCGGTACAGCGGGAAATTTGGCTCTCAGTTGGCAAAACTTGGGATAAATTATGGCCGAAAATTGGCTGGAAAAAAGGCAATACTTGGACTAGATATCCCAAGGAATTTACCTGGGATTTAAGCGCACCGCGAGGTCATCTTCCCCTCTCCAATCAATTGCGCGGAGTCCGGGTAATTAACTCTTTATTATCTCACCCAGCGTGGTCTAGTTAACAATTGACTGACAATTGACAATTAGCAATTAGCAATTAGCAATTAGCAATTAGCAATTAACAATTAGCAATTAACAAAAAGTGGAAGAAAGGGCATATTGGCTGGCCTGGTCCCGCATCGGCGGCATAGGCCCCATTGTTTTACAGAAACTACAACAACACTTTGGCAGCCTGGCCCGAGCTTGGACCGCCAGTCCCGTCCAACTGGGCCAAATAGCGGGAATTGGCAGACAGACAATCGAGAAAATAGAAAAAGAGCGATCGCGCCTCGACCCCCAAAAACTCCTCGAAGAACACCTCGCCAAAAACCCTAACTTCTGGACTCCCGCCGATGCCGACTATCCCCGCCTCCTCCTAGAAATTCCCTCCCCGCCCCCAGTCCTCTATTACCGAGGCATCGTCAACCCGCAAGAAAACCAAGGTATCGCCCCCACCGTCGGCATCGTGGGCACCCGTTCCCCCAGCGAATACGGTCGCCGCTGGACTCGCAAAATCGCTGCCACCCTCGCTAAAAGCGGTTTTACCATCGTTTCTGGGTTAGCTGCCGGCATCGATGGAGAGGCCCATCGCGGTTGTCTGGATGCTGGGGGACGAACCATCGCCGTTTTCGGTACCGGAGTGGATCGCATCTATCCCAAGGAAAACAAAACCCTCGCCCAAGAAGTCATCGAACGAGGATTAATTATTAGCGAGTACCCGGCAGGAGTGGGGCCTAATTCTCGACATTTTCCCCAACGCAATCGCATCATTGCCGGTTTGAGTCGCGCCGTGTTTATAATGGAAGCGCCCCAGAAGTCGGGGGCGTTGATTACTGCAGATATTGCTAACGATTTTGGTCGAGATGTTTACGTTTTGCCGGCCCGTCTGGACGATGAAAAATCCCACGGTTGTTTGAAGTTAATTAACGGTGGGGCGGAGGTAATTCCTATTGAGATGGAACAGTTATTGGAAATGCTCGGCGCGATGCCGCCCCTGGATGTAGAAGAAGATTCCCAAGAGCAATTATCTCTGTTTGAAACCACTCAACCCGAGACTAAAGTTAAGAGCAAACCAGAAGCGCCAAAAACTCAAGAATTAGAACTAGAATTAGAACCAGAATTAGCGCGAGTGTTGGGGGCGATCGCTTCCGAAGAAACTCCCTTCGATGTCATAGTAGAACGAGCTAACTTGCCGGCCGGTTCTGTTTCTAGCTCTCTATTACAATTAGAACTATTAGGCTTAGTAACTCAACTCCCAGGAATGCGCTATCAACGTTCTTAGAGAGCGGGTCTTGTCTTCTCAAAAAACCGGGTTTTTCCGTATCCCAGAAACCCGGTTTTTTCAAAAAACCGGGTTTCTTGACCGGTCCTCTAGCAATTGTTAACTGTTAATGGAAACAATTAGCAATTAGCCATTCCCTATTCCCCATTCCCCATTCCCTTTAATTATGAACGGAATATCTAAATTATTCTGGTTATTTGTTTTAGCATTTTGCCAGATAACTTTTCCCGTAAAAAAACCCATAGCTTTTGCCTCAGTAACGGTATCGGTTTGCCCGACTAGCCACCCCGATAAATTGCCCGATCGCCCCTTATCTCAAGAGCAACCAACTATTCCCAGTCTTTGGCTAGCCGAAGAAATTTTTGGAGATAACGTTCTCAATAAATGGTTTGTAGATGCTTCGGAAACTTGGGTAATTTTGATGGTTAATAACTTAATTTGGAAAGAGATGGATTATATCGATCGCTATCAATTTGTCCAAAAATTTGGCAGGGTATCCAGAGAGTACGGTTATAACACTTTAATTTGTAACTTTATTCAAGAACAAGGTCGAGCTGCTTACTTTTGCGACTTCGATGCAGAAAAATTAGTTTGTAATTTAGAGTTGGAGTAACAAAAACCATCCGGGTGCATCCCAATGTCAGAATAAAACCTACTAATTGTTAATTGCTAATTGTAAATTGTCTTTTTTTATTAGCCGTTAGCCCTTAGCAATTAGCCATTAGCCATTTTTTGAAAATGAAATTATTAATTAACCATTATTCCCTGTTAAATTGGCGAAAAACTCAACCTAACAAAAAGCTATTATATGCAGCTTTAATTATTTCTTCCTTGCCTTCTATTTTTATTCTCTTAGGAGCAGATTTTGGCACGCCAGAAGATGCTCTTAACTTATCCCTAGCTTTAGAATTAGATGCCGAAAAACTTAACGACATCTTGCACCGAACTTTAGCAGGCAGTTTCGTGCATACAATACTAGAATGGAGTGCAGTTTGCGTTGCCTTTTTTACCGTCTGCCTCAGTTTTGTTAATTATAGAATTACCGGAGAAGTTACCACGCCAATTATTGGGGTAGCATTAATGTCTGCCGGGGCGATGGATGCCTTTCATACCCTAGCCGCCGATCGCCTCATTAGCAGTACGGTAGATTCTCAAAATTTAATTCCTTTTACTTGGGCAATATGCAGGCTATTTAACGCTCTAATTTTGATTTTTGGAGTTGGCATAGTTTTGTTTTTAAAACCAAAAAATTACGATGACAGCCGCGAAAGAAACTCAATTTATATCCTTGTTTTAAGCATATTTTTCAGCTTGCTTGCCTACGGCATTATTTATCTCTGTGCCACCACTAACCATCTCCCGCAAACCATGTTTCCCGATGGCATAATTACTCGACCTTGGGATATCATACCTCTGATTCTTTATGGCATTGCTGGAATTTGGATATTTCCTCGTTTTTATCGTCAATATCCCAGTTTATTTTCCTACGCTTTAATTGTTAGCAGCCTCCCCAATACTGCCACCCAACTCCACATGGTTTTTGGTTCGCATACTCTCTTCGACAATCATTTTAATATCGCCCATTTTCTCAAGATAAATGCCTACGCTTTACCCTTGTTTGGTTTGATTTTAGATTACGTTTATACCCACCTTCAAATGCAATTAGCAATGGAGGAATTAAAACAAACTCAACTACAACTAATTCATACGGAAAAAATGTCTTCTTTAGGGCAAATGGTAGCGGGTATTGCCCATGAGATTAACAATCCTGTCAGCTTTATTTACGGTAATGTTGTCTATGCCAGCGAATACATGAACGATTTGTTAGAACACTTAAAACTTTACCAGCAATATTATCCAGAAGCAGAGGCAGAAATTGAAAATAGTGCTGAAGAAAAAGACATAGATTTTTTAATAGAAGATTTGCCAAAACTTTTAGCTTCTATGAAAATTGGCACGGAGAGAATAAAGGATATTGTCTTGGGTTTGCGCCGCTTTTCTCGCTTGGATGAAGCAGAAATTAAAACCGTAGATTTGCACGAAGGTTTAGAGAATACTTTGATGATTTTGGAACATAGGTTTAAAGCAACGGCAAAACATCGAGAAATTATAACGATTAAGGAATGCGGTAATTTGCCAGACATTGAGTGCTATCCCGGGGAGTTAAATCAGGTTTTTATGAATATTTTAGCTAATGCTATTGATGCCCTTGAGGAAGGTTTAACTTTGCCGGATCAAAAATTGGATATTGACCCTACAATTTGGATTAGAACTCGCCTAAATAATAACAATTTTGCAGTAATTGAAATAGAAGATAATGGTCCGGGAATTTGCCCGGCAGTCCGCCAAAGATTGTTCGATCCTTTCTTTACTACGAAACCAATTGGTAAAGGCACCGGTTTGGGGCTATCGATTAGTTATAAAATTATTGTTGAGAGGCATGGCGGACAGTTAAATTGCCAGTCGGAAGCGGGAAAAGGTACTAAGTTTATCATCGCTATTCCTATTAGGCAAAGTGGCTAATACCAGTTAACAATTAACAATTAGCGTTCAATCCTCCCCTTTGAGGAACGGTCAAGAAACCCGGTTTTTTCAAAAAACCCAAGAAACCCGGTTTTTTCAAAAAACCGGGTTTCTGAGATACCTAAAAACCCAGTTTTCTAAGAACACTTGATAGACTATCTTGGCAAACCCTATTTAGAACTAAAGTCCTTACTACTAACTACCGAAACTCTAATTTCTTGCCACAATTTTTGATACTCTTCGACCACTTCTGGAGGGAGAGGATGGAGAAAATCGCTATTTTCTATAACTTCTTCTGGGGGTAACAATAATTCATTTTTTCTTAACGCTTCTGGTAACTCGTTTCTATTCATTCCGGGGATAATCGCAGAAGTATTTTTAGTAATTAAAGACATTTGTTCTGCTATTTCCTCTTGCCAGCAAAAATCAATCCATTTATCTGCTAAATCTGTCGTCAAAGTTGCCGCAGGTTTTACCCACAAATTCGCCCATAAAGCAGTTCCCGACTGAGGAACTACGGCGGCAATTTCTGGTTGAGTTTTGAGTAGAGGTAAAACGTCGTTAGACCAACCCACTGCCAACCAAGTGTCTCCAGTAATTAATGGTTGGAGGTAGGTACTGGAACTGTAGAATTTTACTTGGCGGTTGAGTTGGATTAGTTCTTGTTTGAGATTAGAAACTGTATCGAGTTCGAGGGTGTTGTAGGATTTTCCGAGTTTTTTGAGGACTAGACCTATTACTTCTCGGGGTTGGTCTAATAAACTGAGGCGATCGCGCAATTCTTCTCGCCACAAATCTTTCCAGTCTGTGGGAGTCCAACCTAAAGATTTAAACTTATCTACTCGGTAGGCAATTAAAGTGGTTCCCCACTGGTAAGGCGCCGCCCAAATTTTCCCCTGGGAATCTAATTCCCCTTTTTCGTTGCGTCTGACTAGGTTTTGCCATTTTGTCGGCAGTTGTTGCCAGTGGGGCAGGGAGTCGGTATCGAGAGGTTGGATCAGTTTTTGTTCGATCGCCTTTGCCAACCAATAATCTCCTAGAGTTACTACGTCGGCAGTTTTTAAAGGTTTATTTTCTTCTGGCGACTCTGCTTTGCGCTCCCAGTCTTGAAGTTGGGCGAATAACTCGTCTAGTTGCGGTTTAATGGCAAAATCTAAAGCTACTCGCCCGGAAATTTGGTTGCGGAATTTTCCTACCACTTGGGAGGGGATGGTGTTTTTGAGGAGCTCTACTTTTAAGTCTGCCTGGCGATCGCATCCTCCCAGATATTTACTGAGGGTTAGGGCAGCGGCAGCGGTTAGAAATGGGCGTCGTTTCACTTTGCTTTGGGAATGATTGGTCGCTTTCCAGCTTAGGATATTATTAGCGATCGCTGCCACTGTTTTTCCCTAACCCGATTTTATCTTAAGCGACCTTATCTTTTTCCCAATAGGAATTATCCTCAAAGGTACTCATCCGTTTTTCGTGAATAACTTTATGCCATTTACCCGAGAAAAATTCTCTTATCCTTTCATTTTCTGACCGGAAATAACACAAGTCTCTGATGACTCCATCTTCCGTCCACCATTCCCAGCGATCGCTCGATGCCGTATAAACCATTTTGAGAGGTTTGGTGTATTGCTCGAATTTTTTAGGCATAGAAATTTGCATTCCGCTGGTAAAAATACGTCCTTCTATTTCCGCATCAACAGCTAAAAGCGTCCCGCTACCCTTTTTCTTTGTATCGGCGTATTTCCATTCTAGTTTATAGCAGTAAATCGGATTTTTTAAATCTGGGTGAAGGCTTTTAAGGTACTCTAATTCCGATTCGTTGGCCCTAGAAGTTATGACTAATCCGTTTTCAGAACGCCAAGTTCCCAAACTTGCTTCGATAAATTCTTTAAAACCTTGGTGCATTTTCTTACCTCCAAACAAAAAGTAATTGACTATTGATGATTGGTATCCCAGAAACCCGGTTTTTCTCAAAAACCGGGTTTCTTAATTCCTCGTTCAAATTTTTTAAATTTGATATTGTTTCTTCATCTTGTGATGAATATTTCCTTTATGACCGAAGACGTAATTTCCATCTTCGTCAAAGGCGCGATCGCGAATCCACAGTTGTTCTCGATCTAAATAACAATCGTCTGTAATAATTAGCGTTTTTCCTGTTTTTTGAGAGCAAACTCGGCAAGTTCCTTCTTTCATATAACCGATAAAATGCTTGCCTTTTCTTTGCCAATATAACTCGCAACCTTGCTTAAAACTCATTTTTTCTGGAGTTAGTTCGGATAACTTCTCCGGTTCGAGATGGGCATCGATATATGCTTCGTCATCCAAAAAAGCATAGATTCTCAATTCGATCGCCTCTTCTTTTTCGTTGACATGAAAGCTGTAAACTCTCTGGCGATAAATTTGGGTCGGATCGTCATCCATGTATTGTTTTACATAGAGAACGTTTTTACCAAAAGCGGGAATTTCTACGGTCGCAAATATGCCGTGTATTTGCTCGTGAATTAACTCCGGTTCGGTGTTTTTTGCTTTTTCTTCTGCTACTTGTTCCCGGTTGTCAAAATATCCCGCGAACCATTTCATTATTAAGTTTAAATCTTGCTCTAATTTGCGTTTTTGACGCGGTTTTACTCGAAATATTTCTTCGGCTAACATTTATTTTTAACCTCAAGTAATGAACATTTACCCCTGGGAAATTGTCTGCTAATCCTAACCATTAGCAATTAGCCTGTCTTCAAAAAGCGATAAGTCTCTGGTTCTCGAATTGCATCTCAATGCACCTGTTGTGGAACCTGGAAGGGGCTTAAACTGGCCATTTTTCTTGATGGACTTCCTACTCCGCGCGATGTTTTCAATATCAGAATAGCATCTTTTAGTCAAGACTTTTTGTTTAAATTGTTACTTTTCTTAAAATATCTACAAATAGGAAGATAGGGCCACCGAGAGGGGGAAGACAAGGGGACGCGGGGACGCGTCCTCAAGAACCCTTGTCTCCCCCCTCTCCCTTGTTCGTTTCTGGATCGCCCGTGCATTTAAGAATTTATTCAACAAAATATAGAGAAAAAGTTAAATAAATTAGAAAATCGGTAAATAAAGCCCGAGATTTTTTACGATCGAAGAGTAAAGGAAGTTAAAAGGCAATAATCGAAATTCTATGGAAGCACTGCAAAAACAAATAATTATTTTAAGTAATAAAATAGATGCCATCTATTTACTGCTAGAGCAGCTAAATCGAAAAGTATCAAACTGCACGGCTGAGAAGGAAACTAGAGAAAGCGATAGTTTCCTGCAAGAGTTAAAGAAGGCAGAGGACTCGAATTTCCATGACATTATTATCGATCCCAGTCTCGAACACAAAGACGTGCTGATAGATGATAACTACCGTCCGAAGAGCGATCGCTGCATTGAAAATAGCGAACTGACAGCAGATATCCAAATTCAAAGACTAACCGCCCAGTTGACGGCAGCCTACCACCGAATAGCCGCTTTAGAAGACCAATTACTATCTAAAAGAATCAATTCTTAGAAACACAGCGATCCGCTAAAGTTTCTATGGCAGACAAAAGCTCAGATTGAGTCCAACCAGCGAAAAGGTGAGAAGCGATCGCCGCTCCACCAGCACCGACACCTTCCTTAACGTATCCGTCTTCGTAAGCTTGGAGTTGGGGATAGCGAGAGCCGGCGAAACTCAGCCCCGTAGCTATTAAAGGAACAGAACCGATATCCTCAGCTAATCCCGATGTATCGCCCGTGGGATCTTCAGCCACCCAACGAGTAGTTCCGACGACAACTGCCTCTGGTTGCCAAGACAGGGAATGAGCGATCGCCCGCATCAGAGCATAAACAGCCAGCATTTGCGTTCCGCCGGCTAGCATGACGCCGCAACTGCGACTGGCAGCGATCGCCATTCCTGCCGCAACCACCTGCATCGGATCTCCCACCGCCGCCACCAGTGGTAGAGGTTCTAAATTTTGAGAAGAACCGATAGAAGAACCGAAGGCCGCCGCCAAACCCTGACGAACCACAGTCAATTTCTGGGCGTGGTTGCAGTGGGGGTGAGAGCTATTGACCTTTCCCGCCGCCGAGATGCCCAAACCCATTAAGACTGCCAGGGCCGTAGTGGTTCCTCCGACCACGCATTCTCCTAAGACGAGATAGCCGTCTTTAGCTTCTGTTGCTAGTTTTTGGCCCCAACTCAAACCCGCTGCAAATAAATGTTTTACCGTTGCCAGTTCCAAGGCCCTGCCAGTCGTAACGCAGTTAGCAGGAGTGCCTCCCAGAGAGATTGTAGGGACGGGGGGTTTTTGGGGCAAGCCGGCGTTAAATAAATAGACGGGAATTTTGAGGTTTTCAACTACGGCCCGGGTTATTAAGGTGGGAGATGCGCCTTTGTTCAGGGGGGGTAAGGGATATTGAGGAGAGGGTTGGGGGCCGTTATGAAGAAATTCGGCATCGGCCAAACAGGTGTATTGTCGGTCTTTGGGGGTTGCCCCTGCGGCGGAAATACCTGGAATTAAACCCGTTTGGGTAAAGCCGAGAATGCAGGCAAAGATGGGGGGGCGATCGCGATATTTTGCCAGCCATTTTTGCCCTGATTCTAATTGAGTATAAACTCGGAGCATTAGTTAATTGCTAATTGTCAATGGTTAATTGTCAATTGTCAATGGTTAATTGTCAAAATTGGTCGTGAAGCTCCGTAGAACGGGCATCTTGCCTGTTCTGCGGTAAGCTTTAAGGACAATTGTCATTGAGGGACCGTTTAAAAATGTCACCAAATTGGTTACAAAATTGAGGGACCGTTTAAAAATGTCACCAAATTGGTTACAAAATTGAGGGACCGTTTAAAAATGTCACCAAATTGGTTACAAAA
>CAZUCT010000198.1:0-13675 GCA_964619285.1 uncultured bacterium
CTACGAACCATCGCTAAAGCGATTACTACGAACCATCGCTAAAGCGATTACTACAAACGAGGATAAACGCCGTGACTAAATTAGTTATTTTCAGTTTTGATAATGGGAATTTTAATGAAGGATTTCCCGTCACCTTGACCGTGAAAGAAAACGATAAAGAAATAGCAGAAACTAAAGGAAAATTTCCTAGTTATTCAACTAATCTTTTTCAACTTTACGAACAGTGGCGATTGACTTATCAAAATCTTAAAGAAACAAAACGTGCCAAACTGGGAACATCAAAAATTGGCGACACCCAAGACACTCTTAAAAATTGTCGGAAACAAGCCGAATATTTAAAATATGCCCTCAAAGATTGGTTAAAATCGGCAAATTGGGAATTTCAAAACATCGTACAAACCCTATCCCAAGCATTAGGCAACGAAAGGGGAGAAATTCGCGTTTTAATCAAAGCGGAAGACTCCCGACTTAAAAAATTGCCCTGGCAAGAATGGGATTTATTTGCTGATATTTACACTCACGCCGAAATTGCCTTTAGCCCCGTCAATTTCCGCCGCATAAATCCCAGAGAAACTCCCACCAGAGAGCAAGTCAGAATTTTAGCAATCTTTGGCGACGACTCCGAGTTAAATTTGCAGCGCGACTTGGCAGAAATTAACGGTTTGTCGGACAGCAATTCTGTATTTATCGAAACTTTAGAAAAACCGGAACCAGAAGAATTTTATCAACGACTCAGGGCCGAACCCGGTTGGAATATTCTCTTTTTTGCCGGCCATAGTTCCAGCGAAGATAGCGCCCAAAACGGACTGCATATTTCCAGGAATAAGGTGCTAAAAATAGAGCAATTTAAAAAAGCGCTTAATAAAGCAATTCGAGAGGGTTTGCAGTTGGTAATTTTAAACTCTTGCGACGGTTTGGGTTTGGCTGAAGAAATGGCGCAATTAAACTTACCCCAAGTTATTGTCATGCGAGAGCAAATTCCCGATATTGCCGCCCAACGTTTTATTAAATCTTTTCTCAGCAACTTCGCTGGAGGTAAGTCTTTATATGCTGCAGTTTGGGAAGCTAAAGAAAGTTTGGAATGGTTGGAAAGTGAATGTCCTGGAATTACTTGGTTGCCCGTAATTTGTCAAAATCCCTCCGTTCCGCCTATAGTTTGGCCTCAAGCTATACCAAAAACTGAGGAGGTAGTTTCGACACAAGTTTTGTTGGAAAACTACTTAAACCGCACCATCCAACGACTCAAAGAAAACGGTTGCGTCAGCGTCGAAAAAGATGTCAAATTTTCTGAAGACAAAACCTTAAAATGCATTGCTAAAATTCCTAACATTTCCCTACTTTTTGGGCTTTATAACATGAAAGGAGATGCCTTTTTCTGTTTCTCCAGGTTTGACTCTATCTCTCTTGAATCTTTGATGGAATTTTCCCTGCTTTGTTTGGAATATGGCAAAACTCAAAAGACCTCTTCTATGCTCGGACAAATTTTAGATGGCCGAGTTCCCACCAAGCTTTCTTTTGCAGTGGCGATGGTTCCTTCTATCGACGAACAAACTAAAATCGCCGTTAAAACTTCAAACCCTATCGACCACAAAAGCGATTTATTGTGGTATCACGTCCCCGTTATTTATGTGGCCAATGAAAATTGCCTTTACTATTACGATAATCCCAGTTTTTTTGATAAGCTTCATGGCGAACTTATCTGGGAAAGGTTGAGGGTTATTATCGAACAGATTTTAGCTCCTTAATTCCTAGATGAAATCCCTACTTCAGAAACCCGGTTTTTCCAAAAAACCGGGTTTCTTAGTTCTTTGTAGGTTGGGTGGAACGCAGTGGAACCCAACAAATATGTTGGGTTCCGCTTCGCTTCACCCAACCTACAAAAAAATGGCGAAGGTATTGTCTGTAAAAAACCGGGTTTCTTAGGGCCCGTTTTTAGAGAAAAAAAATTTTTTTGCCAGACCCCTTGACAAAGGTTTTTTTTAAAACTATAATTAAACTGTCCGGGGGAACTCGGCTATGCGCTTGATTTTTTAATCAACGGTTTTAAAAATAAGGGCAATTCCCAATTCTAAATTCCCAATTCTAAATTCCCAAAAAACAAATGAAAACCGCATTAATCACGGGAGCTTCCTACGGCATAGGGGCGACTTTTGCTCGCGAACTGGCAGCGCGTAAAACCGATGTCATCTTAGTCGCTCGTTCCGAAGACAAGCTCCAGCAACTAGCAACCGAGTTACAAGAACGATATGGAATAAAAGCAGAAGTTATAGTACAAGACTTAACCGAACCCGCCGCAGGCACCAAGCTTTTTGAAAGTGTCGCCCAAAAACGATTAACAGTCGATTTATTAATTAATAACGCCGGTTTTGGCGACTACGGCACTTTCGCCGATCGCGACTTGCAGCGACAGTTAGACATGGTGCAGCTTAATATTAAAGTATTAGTAGAATTGACTCACCTATTTTTAAAGCAAATGCGAGAGAGACGTTCTGGCAGCATTATCAACGTCTCCTCCATCGGTGGCTTTCAACCCATACCTTATATGTCAGTTTATGCCGCAAGCAAAGCATTTGTTCTCAGTTTCACCGAAGCCCTGGGGGCAGAAAATCAAAATACAGGAGTGACCGTCCAGGCACTTTGCCCCGGTCCTACAAAATCTAACTTTTTTGAAAATGCCAAATTTCCCCAATCTGTCGATGCCACCAGCTCTCAAAATTACGCCGACAGCGAAGAAGTAGTTCGAGATTCTCTCGATGCTTTAAATAAGAATCAATCTAATGTTGTAACTGGAAGTTTTATCAATCAAGTTATTGTCAATTTACCTCGTTTTTTGCCCCGAGAAATGTTAGTAAATGTCATCGAAAAACAGTTTAGAAACAGTTAAAAAGGGAATTGCTAATTGCTAATTGCTAATTGCTAATTGTCAATTGTTAATTGTTAATTACTCATTCCCCATTACGATTGAGTAATGGGGAATGGCCCTTACTCGCTCCCCTAAGTAAATGTACTCCCCTTGCCAAAGGGGCATTTTTTATTATTAAATTAAAGTGAAAGATTGCAGTAACCTTGACAAAAAACAAGAAATATGATAAAAAAGCGTTCTATCTTAGCCTGTTTAATGGCCCTGTTGATAACATTTTTGGCCAGTTGCGGCGAACAGGCCCCGCCGCCAACCTACAGCGATGCCGACCTCCAAAAAATAGACCAATATAAAGCTGGACTTGTGGAATTGCGCGATCGCATGGAAGAGGATCTAGAAACCCTCATCCAAAAGGAAAAGTGGATCGATGTCGGGACATTTATCCACGGGCCATTGGGAGATTTGCGGTACAAGACCAACTATCTAACCCAAAGTCTGTTACTACCCAAAGACAAAGAACCAGTTTTAGATGCTGCTGAAGAGCTATTTGTGGAATTAGAAGAGCTCGATGCTGCGGCCTCCAAAGGAAATTACAAAGAAGCAGTCAAAGAGTACGCAGAAGCAGTACGAGATTTTGACGCTTATTTGGACTTAATCCCCAAACCTAGTTCAACTTAAAAAGAGGGAATTGTCAATTGTCAATTGTTAATTGTTAATTGACAATTCCCCCAAGAAAAAATTGGAGCATCTCCTAATTGTAAAAAGACTAAATAGCTAATGGCTAATAGCTAAGGTCAAACAGGCCATTAACAATTAACAATTAGCAATTAGCAAAAATCGTTAAATTGTAGGCTATCTTAAAAATTGAGATGCACCCAAAATGACTCATATTGTAATAATTGGTTGCGGCATAATTGGGGCGGCGATCGCCTACGAATTAAGCCTAGTTTCCGGGCTAAAAATAACCGTTTTAGACAAACAAGAACCGGCAAAAGAAGCAACCAGCGCCGCCTTGGGAGTGTTGATGGGAGCGATTAGCCAAAAAACAAAAGGAAGAGCGTGGCAACTGCGAAAATTAACCATGCAGCGCTACGAAACCTTAATCCCAGAATTAGAAACCAAACTCAATCGAAAAATTCCCTTTAACCGCCAAGGCATTCTCATGCTTTGTCTCCCAGAAGACGATTTAAGCAAATGGGAAAAACTGTTAAAATTTAGGGAAAAAGAAGGTTTGAAATTAGAGATTTGGGATAGCAATAAATTGAGCGATCGCTGCCCGCAAATTAACTGCCCCGAAGTAAAAGCCGCGATTTATTCTCCCCAAGACCGACAAGTAGAGCCGGTAGCTTTAACCCTAGCATTAATAGAAGCTGCCCAAAAAAACGGCGTAGAATTTCTTATGGGCGTTACAGTCGAAAACTATCAAAAAAATAGCGAAAACCAAAATACAATAATAGCTAAAAATATAGAAGGCAATTCCCAATTGCCAATTCCCAATTGCCAATTCCTCATAATAGCCGCCGGTTTGGGTTCCTTAGAAAAACTCCCAAACCAAGAAAATTGGCAAACTTTGGCGTCTCAGAAATCCGGTTTTTTGGCGTCTCAGAAACCCGGTTTTTTGGAAAAACCGGGTTTCTCGATCGCCAGCAAAATCGACCCCCAATTTCAACTCATCCCAGTATTAGGACAAGGGGTGCAATTGCGTTTAGAATCTCCCCTGGGAAACCCCGACTTTCAGCCGGTTATTACCGGAGACGACGTGCATATAGTACCACTAGAAGGAGGAAGAGGAGGAGAATACTGGGTGGGGGCAACTGTAGAATTTCCCGATGCCAGAGGTGAGGTAGTCGCAGATGAGAGCTTATTAGATAGAGTTATCAAAAGAGCGATCGCCTTTTGCCCCGAGCTCGCCAAAGCAACAGAAGTGAAGCGATGGTCCGGGTTGCGCCCCCGCCCCCAAGGACAATCAGCCCCCGTCATCGGTTTTTTACCCGGCTTTAACAACATCTTACTGGCAACAGGTCACTATCGCAACGGCATCTTACTAGCACCAGCAACCGCAATATTAGCACGCCAAATGCTAATTAACAATTAACAATTAAATATTAACAATTAGCAATAGACAATTAACAATGAGCATTAAAAAGAAACCAAACTTGCCCAACAGCCGCCAAATAGGCTACGTCTTATTAGCAGTAGGCGGTATTTTATTAGCAACCACCTTTTTCAAACCCAGTCCCGAACTCCCCCGAGTTCCCTACAGTACCTTTATTAAATTAGTAGAAAACGGGCAGGTAGAAGCGGTACAATTAAGCGAAAGTCGCATCCTCTATCGTCTAAAAGGAGAAGGGGAACAAGAACTAGGACCGTTATTATCAACTACTCCCATAGACGACCCGCAACTCCTCAAACTTTTACAGTCAAAAAATGTCGCCTTCGAAGCAGCGCCACCGCCGAAAAATGCCTGGTTTGCAATTCTTTTAAACTGGGTAATTCCGCCGATAATTTTAGTAATCGCCTTTCGGTTTTTCCTCAACCGTGGTGGCGGTGGGGGGAGTTCTCTTTCCTTTAGCAAAAGTAAAGCTAAAGTTTATGTCGAAGGCGCCGCAGATAAAATTACTTTTACCGACATCGCAGGCGTCGAAGAAGCAAAAACCGAATTAGGAGAAATAGTCGAGTTTTTAAAATCGAGCGATCGCTTCACCAAAATAGGCGCCCGCATCCCCAAAGGAGTCCTCCTCGTCGGACCCCCAGGAACCGGTAAAACTCTCCTAGCAAAAGCAGTGGCAGGAGAAGCAGGAGTGCCATTTTTTAGCATCTCCGGTTCCGAGTTTGTCGAATTATTTGTCGGCACCGGCGCCGCCAGAGTTCGCGACCTCTTCGAGCAAGCAAAAAAGAAGGCTCCCTGTATTATTTTTATCGACGAAATAGACGCCATCGGCAAATCTCGCGGCGGCAGCGGCGGCTTCCAAAGCGGCAGCAACGACGAACGAGAACAAACTCTCAATCAGTTGTTAACGGAAATGGACGGTTTTAGCGCCGGAGATACTACAGTTATAGTCCTCGCCGCCACCAACCGCCCCGAAGCTTTGGATGCCGCTTTATTGCGTCCCGGCAGGTTCGATCGCCAAGTCTTAGTCGACCGCCCCGACTTAGCCGGTCGCGAAGCAATTTTGAACATTTACGCCAGGAAAGTTAAACTCGGTAACGATGTCGATTTACATAAAATAGCTACTAGAACTCCCGGTTTTGGCGGCGCAGATTTAGCCAACCTCGTTAACGAAGCGGCCTTATTAGCAGCGAGAAACAAGCGCGAAACCGTCGCCCAAGAAGATTTTGCCGAAGCTATAGAAAGGGTTATCGGCGGTTTGGAAAAAAAGAGTCGCGTTCTCAACGAACGAGAGAAAAAAGTTGTCGCTTATCACGAGGTCGGTCATGCTTTGGTGGGTGCTTTAATGCCGGGTAGCGCTAAGGTGGAAAAAATCTCCATCGTGCCGCGCGGTATGTCGGCTTTGGGTTATACTTTACAGTTGCCCACCGAAGACCGCTTTTTATGGGATGAAGAGGAAATAAAAGGTCAAGTGGCGACGTTGTTGGGCGGTCGTGCCGCCGAGGAAATTGTTTTTGGTAAAGTTACCACCGGCGCTTCTGGAGATTTGCAAAAGGCGACGGATCTGGCAGAAAGAATGGTGATGAGTTACGGTATGAGTAAGGTGTTGGGGCCTTTGGCCTATGAAAAGCGCGATCGCGCTTTTTTGGGAAACGATAGCGTTAACCCCCGTCGCATGGTTAGCGAAAAAACTGCCGAGGCCATCGATAGCGAGGTTAAGGAAATTGTCGAGAAAGCACACCAGCAAGCTTTGGAGATTTTAAATTTCAACCGGGAGTTGTTGGAGTCTATTTCTCAGGAAATTTTAGAGGTGGAGGTTATCGAAGGGGAAAAGTTGCACGAGTTATTAGCTAAGGTGCGATCGCCAATTAACAACTAACAATTGACAATTGACAATTAACCATTAACAATTGACAACATAATAAACCGGGTTCCGTTTCCAGAAAACCCGGTCGATAAATAAAATTAATTTTTGTTTTGAGTTTTTATTATTGAGTCAGTGATGGCCTACTACAAGTCCAAAAGCTTTTTACCATGAACTACCGCCGCAATCGTCAGGACATCGTCCTTTATTTGGTAAATGACCCGATAACTGTAGGCAAATTCTTGCCTTAAATTGTCATCCCCAAACTCTTCTACCACTTCCCTATCCAAGGGAGCCTTGGCCAAAGAACGGGTCACGTTAACGATCTTTTGAACCACTGCCGCAGCATAAGGAACCGAATCCCGTGCTATGTAGGAGGCGATCGCATCCACATCATCAATAGCTTTATAAGACCACACTACTTGATAACCCATTTATTCAAAAGCCCTTCAGCCTCTTCTTGTTTGATTTTTCTTGCTGTACCAGCTACTTCTAATCCATGAAGAACTTTTTCAATCACATAGAGATGATATTGGACATCTTCAAGGGAGCAATTGTCGGGTAATTTGCTCAATAGAGATTCTACTTTTTTCTTGGTGGTATTCATAATTTCTTTAGTCTCTTTTTAGCTTTCACTAATGGTTACTACCCCCTCTTCTTCCACTGGACCGCGATGGTAGGCGTAGAACAGGCATCTTGCCTGTTGCTTTTGCTTTTGCTTTTGAGACATATTGAGGCGCAAAACATTTCCTCCAACAGGAATATGTCAGAGTCATAGATGCTTTGATGGGTCATGCTCTTGTTAAAAGACCCAAGGCTATTATATAATAGTAAATTCTGCGATTTCATGTTTGGACGCCTGTAGCAAAAAATAAAGCCGGCTCTATGGCCACCAGGGATAATAAGAAGTTTATAAGGGTAGGGCAAATAACTTGCCTACTTCATAATGATACACGATCGCGTCATTTTTCTAAAATCGGCTAAGGGATCGTTTAAATATGTTCTTAAACCACCATTAACTCAAAAACAAAAAACCCAGTTTCCCCCCATTATGAGCCTGGAATTATGAGCTAACAACTTAGGAAACCAGGTTTTTTTAGCTTTGGGAGCTTGGGCTCCCAAATTACAATTATTAAAAATTTCTGTAGTTAGCGATCGCCTCCTTCAACCGCTCCACAGCCTCCGCCACCGACATCGCGCCCAATTCTCCATCGGCCCGAGTGCGAACGCTCAAACTATTGGACTCCATCTCCTTAGCCCCGACCACGGCCATCACCGGAATTTTCGCCTTCTCCCCATTTCTGATTAACTTGCCCAAACGCTCGTTGCTAATATCGGCCGCTGCCCGAATGCCCTCAGCCTGCATTTTTGCAGCCACTTCTTTAGCAAAAGGCAAAAACTCGTGACTGACCGCCAGCAGTCGCACCTGTTCCGGGGCCAACCACAACGGAAAATCCCCCGCATATTCCTCAATCAAAATCCCGATCAACCGTTCCAGAGAACCAAAAGGAGCCCGGTGGATCATAACCGGAGGCTTCCTCGTCCCATCCTCGGCCACATATTCCAATTTGAACCGTTCCGGCAAGTTATAGTCCACCTGGACGGTCCCCAACTGCCACTCCCGTTCCAAAGCATCGTTGAAAATGAAATCCAGCTTCGGCCCGTAAAAAGCGGCCTCGCCGATGCCCTCAAAATGGTCCATGCCCAAACTTTCAACTGCCCGACGGATTGCATTTTCGGCCTTATTCCAAGCCTCGTCGGAACCGATATACTTATCCAAACTGGGGTCGCGGAAACTCAGCCTGGCCCTAAAATTCTTAAGTTGCAGCTTCCCAAACACCGATAAAGTTAAATCCACCACGTTGAGAAACTCTTGGTCTAACTGTTCGGGAGTTACGAACAGGTGGGAGTCGTCCTGAGTAAAACCGCGCACCCTCGTTAGTCCTCCCAACTCTCCCGACTTCTCGTAGCGATAGACGGTCCCAAACTCGGCGAGGCGCATGGGCAGTTCTCGATAGGAACGCAACTCGCTGTTATAAATCTGAATGTGGAACGGGCAGTTCATGGCCTTGAGAACGAAACCCTCCTCCTCCGACTCTCCCATCATTGGGAACAAGTCCTCTTTATATTTTTGCCAATGTCCCGAAGTTTTAAAGAGCTCCACTCTGCCGATATGGGGAGTTACCACCTGTTGATAGCCCCGTTTAATTTGTTCTTGCTTGAGGAAATCTTCTAATAAATTCCTCAAGGTCGTTCCCTTGGGAGTCCACAAAGCCAAACCAGGCCCCACGATGTCGGTAAAAATAAACAATCCTAATTCTTTGCCCAGTTTGCGGTGGTCTCGTTTGAGGGCTTCTTCTTTACGCCGCTTATATTCCACTAGCTGTTCTGGAGTTTCCCAGGCCGTGCCGTAGATCCGCTGCAATTGGGCCTTAGTTTCGTCCCCTCGCCAATAGGCCCCCGCCACGCTTTCGAGGTCGATGGCCTTGGGGTTGATATCTGCAGTAGTCTCCACATGAGGCCCCGCGCAGAGATCCCACCAGCGATCGCCCAGATGATAAATGGTTATCGGGTCTTCTAATCCTTCGAGGATTTCTAACTTATAAGGTTCTTGAATTGCTTCTATTCGCTGTTTGGCTTCTTCGCGAGGTATTTCTTCTCTGATGACCGGCAGTTTCTGCTTGATTATCTTGACCATCTCTTTTTTAATGGCCTTCAAGTCCTGTTCCGTAAATGGTTCTGGAGTGTCAAAGTCGTAGTAAAAGCCATTTTCGATCCACGGACCTATAGTTACTCGAGCTTTAGGAAACAGCTTTTGCACGGCCATTGCCATCACATGAGAAGTTGTATGGCGAATTTTTTTGAGGTTTTCTGATTCGCTGGTACGGGGTAAATGTATTTTTTCTGAACCGTTCGAGTCTTGGTTCGGCATTGGCTGCTTCATGTTTTTTAATTTTGTACTTTTAATTCTGGAGCGCCACTCTCTTTACCTTTTGTTATCTAGTGGCTCCCCCCCGCATCCGAAGGAGGGGATTTTCCACTTGGCTATAAACGTAATTTTACCATTCGGCTCCGTCCCGAGTAGGAGCTCCACCGTAGAGCTTTGTTACCAAAGCACTGCTAGTCAAGAAACCCGGTTTTTTCAAAAAACCGGGTTTCACCAAATACCGAAAAACCAAAACCGGGTTTCTTGACCCGCCTTGCCTGCTGCTGTCCCCGCACTTGGCTGAAATTATCTAAAATCTAAAACTCAATTTTTAAGAAAAGCTTAAAAGTTGTGTTAAAAAATGTAAAGAAATGTAAAGACTGCTAAGATAATTTTAAAAGAAGAAAAGAAATTAAGATAGATGGTAAACCCCAAACTACCAGAAGAGGACTTATTAAAGGCCATACTCGAACCCCTATTAGATGACTTTAAATATTGGTTCGAGCGATCGCGCGTACTGTTGGAAACCAAAGAAATTGACTTTTTAAGTAACGAAGAGCAATCGGACTTACTGGCAAGAATCCAACAGGCTCAAAAAGAAGTAAACACAAGTGCAATATTATTTGAAGCAACAGGAGCTAGAGTAGGAGTAGAAACCTCAGTGCTGATTGATTGGCACAAACTGCTAACGGAATGTTGGCAAGTATCCGCGAAGTATCGTAAAAATTCCTCTCTTCTGTCTTAACTCTTTTTCCTTTGTAGAAAAGAAAGAATCTTGAGTCTTTTTTATGCACGGGAATTAAGCTAAATTCCAACATTTAAAAAAAAAACTGTTTGTAACTAGCTGGCTATCTGGCCTTAAGGAGAAAACCATGTTACATTTGCTTTACATCTTAGCTTTCACTACCATTGCCGTTTTGGCAGTTGGTAACTTAATCCGCAGTTTGTTTGTAGTCGGTATCGAGTCCCAACGCCCTCCATCCCAAAGATGGTCTAGTGTCGGCCCCTCCCTGCAAGATCGAGGAGTACCCCATCCAGAACTATTAGATGAGACGGGGAACGTTATTGAGGAACCCCTGTTGGTGATGCGTTCTGTATCCGTACAAGAAGCTCGCGAACAATTGGACGCTTTGTACAATTCCGAACCCGGTTCTGGGAGCGATCGCCGGGGAGAATCTGAAAAGTAAGGGATTATAACATTAAAAGTTTAATAAACTTCAACAAACTGCTATTATTTTTTAGTTTTGTAACTAAAGAATAATAGCAGTTCCCTTTTAAGGCACAATAGAAGGTATCGAACTCGGGTGGCTGGGCGATTTTGTCTTAAAAGCAAGTAGTAATGTTCTTAACTATTAAAGAGCTAAAATTAGCGATTTATGCTTATCCAGAAAAAAAGGATAAGAGAAAGAAGCAACGGCAAATGTCAAGAAAAATATGGGATGCTCCCAGGGCAAAAGCTAAGGCCCCCCCCAGAAAACTATAAAAAACAAGATGACTATTCCTACTTCTGTTTTGGCAGAACTGGTAAGCGAAATTCCCCAGTTAAAGCCACAAATATATTTCAAGTCATCCTTAACGGCCCTATCTCATGCAATAGAAGACTTGGTATTAGCCGGGTCTGGTAGCCCCTTGGCGATCGCAACCTTTCAAAAAGAGCGTTTTTATCGCCAGGAAGCTCACCGCTATAAACGCATCGGACGGCTGACACCGCAAGTCTATGTGCTGGCGGCCCCAGAATCAGAATTTAGAAACTCATCGGTGGATTACGAAACAATAGCTTTAGACTTTAACGATACCTTGACTCGGGAATGGAATTTAGTGGCGATCGCCGAAGAATATTCGACCTGTCTGATCTGTATCGAACGTCCCGGCCACGAACGAGACGAAGAGGAAGCGGATCGGGCCATGGATCGTGCCCGCAGGTTTGAGGGTATCTGGACGAGCGATCGCCAAGTTTGCTGTCAGGCCGCAGGGCTACTTCTAGAACGAATTCTCGAATACCGCCCGGAGTTGAAAGAAAAGGTACAACAAGCAAGAAAAATTTACGGCATCCCCACCAGAAGGACCAAAAAAAGACAGTCGGCCAAAACATCCGGCAGAAGAAGTTCGGCCAAAAGCGTTAAGAGCGAAACCCCAGACCTTCAATTAAGGGATCCCTTTGCCCAACGTCTGGTGACTTACTTGCAGGCAGGACAGCATCAATTATTGAAAGCCTATCGGTCCATAGCAGCCAGAGAACGACAGGAACGTTTGGTAAATATCATTACCGCTGCCATGAGGCGATCGCTCGATGTCAATGAAATTCTCGAAGTAACGGTCAAAGAACTGGGAGAAGCCCTTGGGGCCTGTCGATGTCTGATTTATCAATGCAAAGCCACAGATAAGCAGACTACGATCCAGCACGAGTATTTAGGCCCTTCGGTAGCATCCCTGCGCGGCCAGATTTGGCCTTTAAAACATAATCCTCTATTTCAAAAAGTCATCTACACCCGAGCCAGAGTTTACATTGCCAATACAGCTAGCTTCCAGACAGGAGAAATGGAAGAGCTGGCAATAAATCTAGAGAAGGAGAGCGAGGACATCTTAGACGAACCTCAAAGTTGCATCCCCGAGCTAATCTCCCAATGGAAGATTGCTTCCTGGTTGATGGTGCCGATACTTTATCAGGGGCAACTTTTAGGCATAGTAGAGCTGCACGACTGCGGCGATGGTTCCCACCGCTGGCCTCAAGAGGGATTAAATTTAATCGAAGCGATCGCTACTCAACTGGGAGCTACCCTCATCCAAGCGGAAACCTACGGCAATTTAGAAGAACTCAACCAACAATTAGAAGCTCTAGACCGCACCCGCAGCAACCTCATTGCGATTACTGGCCACGAACTCCGAACCCCCCTATCTACGATCCAAGTTTGCCTCGAAAGTCTGAGCCAGGAACCGGATATGCCAGAGGACTTACAACAGGTGATGCTGGAGACGGCCTTGGCAGATGCCGAACGAATGCGCAAGTTAGTCCAGGACTTCCTCACCTTATCCGACTTGGAAAGCAACCGGGTTGACTGGAATCTGGAGTCTTTAAGATTGCAAGAATGTATCGATTTAGCTCTCAGCAGCATTCGCATCCACCACCTAGATCGGGACTTACCGACAATTACTACTAAAGTCCCGCGACAAATGCCACTGGTATTGGCCGATGGAGAGAGATTAGTAGAGGTTCTCTCGAAGCTGCTGGACAATGCTTGTAAGTTTACTCAGCCGAAGGGAAAAGTCACTATTGAGGCTGCTATTAACCGCACCAATATGTTAGAAGTTACTGTCTCTGACACCGGTCGCGGCATCGAACCCAACCGTTTAGAAGTAATCTTCGATCGCTTTTATCAAGAGGAAGGTGCTTTGAGGCGAACTGTTGGCGGCACGGGTTTGGGTTTGGCAATTTGTCGGCAAATTATTACTCATTTGGGAGGCAAAATTTGGGCGGAATCTGCGGGTAAAGATAAGGGGAGCGTTTTTCATTTAACCATCCCCATTGTCGATAACGGGCAAACATCAAAGGCTAAAACTACTACTAATAAAGTTTCTAATAGTAATAGAACGAAAAGAAAAAGAAGGTAGTTAATTGTTAATTGTCAATTGTTAATTGTTTGACGCTTGTGGCCCTTCCTTTCGGTTTTTGTAACGGTTCGTTACCGAAAATTTGGGTTGAGAGCAAGGTCCTTTAAGGACGGCTTTTTTTTGCCAATTAGTTGTCATTTTCTGCTTTTAGTGTTATGGTGAAAATGGTTTGAATCCCCAGAGTGTTGCTATATGCTTGAACTTAAAAGTATCGCATAAGGATACAAATATTGGGTGGCGAAAACCAAGAAAAACACGAAAAAAGCTCGGGAGTAAGGTCACGCCCCGCCTTTTCAAAGCGGGGCG
>CAZUCT010000199.1:0-13641 GCA_964619285.1 uncultured bacterium
TCTCCAGAGATGTTACTTTCCCTGCGCCCCAGGGTAGTTGATGTTACGATAACATTAAAAGTTGAGAAATGACAACTTTTTTTACTCTTTTTTACTTTTTTTACGGGCGATTAAAATCGCCCGTTCGCTTTGAGTCCGCGCCTTTAAAAAGGCGTGGCTTTCAAGCTCTCGTCCTTCTTTCGTAATAGGTAATCGGTAATGGAGCATCATCAAATACTCCATATCGCTCGGCCAGGCAAGGATAGCGACAGCGATGTTGCCCTTGCCTCGCGCCAGTTTTAGACTTTAGATTTTAGAGCCCTCTAAAATTTAAACCGTAAAACTGGTTAAGTCCACCAAGGCTTTTCGCCGGTGCGGAAGTCCGTTTCCGTCCATTCCGTAAAAAGAACTTTATCTTCGATAACATCCGCGTGGACTAAAGCCAAAGACAGAGGTGCCGGTCCCCTTACCACCTTGCCTTCGCTGTTATACTGGGAACCGTGACAGGGACAAATAAACTTGTTTTCGTTGGCGTTCCAAGGTACCACGCAACCCAAGTGGGTGCAGACGGCGTTTAATCCGTAAGATGCGAGGGAGCTGTCGCTTTCGACCACCAGATAGGTAGGGTCTCCTTTCAATCCTTGGGCCAATACGCGCTCCCCCGTATTATGACTGGCCAAAAAATCGCTGACAATAACATCGTTGCCCAGGGCATCTTTAGCGGTTACGCCGCTTCCCGCCCCACCGCTGGAAGGAGGGATGAAGTATTTAACCACTGGATATAGAGCCCCTAGAGCTACCCCCGTAATCGAACCGAAGGTAAGGAGGTTCATAAATTGGCGACGCCCCATTCCGGGTACGTCTGGTGTTCCTGAAGCTTGAGCCATGAGCGTTCCTTGGGTTTTATCTGTTAACTTTCGTTTCTTTAATATGAGTGCGGGCAGACAAAAGAAATAATTGCTGGAATGTCTGCTACAACTGCGAGGGCTAGGACAATTCTTTTTGACATCCTCCCCGCCCTAGAAAGGCCAGGATTCTTCGCCACGCCACCCTTTTTACGGGTGGTCGCTGAATGGGGTTGACGCTTCATTGGGTGCTGCTACCTTTACGGCAGTCTTCTGCTTCCCTCCACATCCGTTTTTAGTCTCCGAGTGCCCCCCGGCGACAAAACACAAAATTCTATTTAATTTTTGATTCAAGGTCAGAATAGACCTTTGAGCCGTTCTGGCGATTATTATTACATTTTTTTAACCTTCTCTTTGATTTTTAATAAATGTAACAATTTGTTGACAAAACAAACTTTTTAGGCTATTAAATCCAAAATCCAAAATCCAAAATCCAAATTTGAACAAAAATTTGGGGATACCCACCCATCGGTCAATTGTTAATTGTTAATTGTTAATTGTTAATTGTTAATTACATATGAATGGCAAAGACTTACACCAACTATTGCTGGACAAATGGGGCAAATCCTACGATATCCGGTTGCGGCGAGTCCGGGGCCAGATTTTAGTCCAGATTATGTGGAAATACTTAGAACAAGCTTCTTTTCCCCTAACCGAGGCCGAATATTTCGAGAATTTAGAAGCGATCGCCACTTATATCAACGGTTTTGGCGCTACTGCCCAGATAGAAGCCGATCTTAAAAAAACTAACGAACGGCCCCGCTTGGGTAAAACTGTCAATATTCCGGTAGAGTTAGGCGATCGGGCCTCGGAGTGGCTGTTGGAAGATTTGTGAATTTGGGAATGAGGAATGCCAACAGGTTCTACAAAATTCTTAGGCCCGGGGGAACGTCGCGATCGGGCTGAACGAGGGCCACTTCCCCATCCTCCATCACCACCCCCAACACTAGAACTTCCGACATAAAATCTGCCACCTGACGGGGTGGGAAGTTTGTCACTGCCAAAATTGACTTTCCTACCAATTCTTCGCAACGGTACAATTTAGTTAATCCAGCGCTGGATTTTTTAATACCCAATTCGCCGAAGTCTATCCAAAGTTTATAAGCCGGTTTGCTAGCTTTTGGAAATGCTTCTGTTTTGAGAATTTTGCCAGCTCTAATTTCGATTTTCTCAAAGTCTTCGTAAGTAATTTGAGTCATGTTTTTTGAGGCTCTAAATAATGAAGTGGCCGCCCATCAAATAGCGAGCTTAAGAAAGCAATTAACAATTAACAATTAGCAATTAGCAAGCTCGCAAAAATCGTTAAACTCTTGGTTCGCTCTTGACCTCCACCCTCAACGTTTAGCTATTTTCGCCCCTTCTCGGAAATGTCCGATAGTAGTAACAATGGCCACTAAAAAATAAAATCCTCTAATAGTCCAAAAGCACAAAGACATAGTAAAACTAATTATTCCCGGGGGAAATCCCGTGACTTGCACGAATTTAGAATTAGCATTTTTCTCCAAACTATCTAATTCTTTCATCTGTGTTTTTTTAGTAGGAAGAATGGGAAATTGACCCGTATAAACATAAAAACCGATAATGCCATCCTCTCCTACTCGGTTACGCAAAAAATCGTTAGCTATTTTGGCAGCTCCTTCCAGAGGAATATTTTCATTATTTGCCACTTCATTTAACCAAATATCGTAGCGAACCAGTTGGGTAGTCATAAAAATTATCGGCACCACAACTATTAAAAAAGCAGCGCTTAATTTCCTGCCGATATTGCTCGGCAAAAATCCTGCTGCCAAGCCAAAGCCCATGCCTACTAAAGCAAAAACAACGATATTAAATAATTCGACAATTTCTATGCCGCGTAATAAATCGCCAAAAATAATAATAGAATACAATAAGCGATCGCCTATTTCTACGGCTACCACTTTAGCAGCAATGGCAATGCCGACAATAATTGCTGTACTTATAATATAAGCCAGTCCCCCAATAAAATAAAGTAATATAAGGCCTAAGAGTTGGGCAAACTGCATGAATTTAAGTTAATTCTGTTTTAGCTGCCAGAGCGATAGAGGCGATCGCCTCCTGGGAAGGCATCCCTCCAGAGTCCATTTTCAACCATAACAGATATTCAATATTACCAGCCGGCCCCACCAAAGGAGACCAAGTTAAACCGCCATAGCCCCATCCTAAAAGTCCGGCAGCCTGGCAAACCCGAAAAATAGCATCAGTTTGGTCCTGCGGAGAACGAACCACCCCTTTTTTGCCAACCTTTGCTTTGCCCACCTCAAATTGAGGCTTTACCAACAAAACGGCCTCCCGAGGTGGAACTAACAATTCCCAGAGGGCAGGCAAAACCTTAGTTAAAGAAATAAAAGAGACATCCACCACTGCCAAATCTGCTTTTTGTTCTGAAGAATTAGCGTACAACTGAGCCGGTCTTAAATTTCGGAGATTAGTTCTTTCCCATAAAACCACCCTGGAGTCGTTGCGGAGGCCCCAGTCAACCTGTCCGTAACCGACATCGATGCCGTAAACCAACTTAGCCCCTGCTTGTAACAAACAGTCAGTAAAGCCGCCAGTGGAGATGCCGCCATCGATGCAAACTCTGTTATTAACAGAAATGGGGAAAACTGTTAGAGCCTTTTCCAATTTATGACCGCCACGAGAGACAAAAGGCGATCGCTCTTTCACCTCAATCTTTGCATCATTATTAACCTCCGTTCCCGGTTTATCAATTACCTGTTTATCTACCATAACTTCCCCCGCCCGAATCAAACCTTGAGCCTTTTGGCGGGAAGTACATAAATTTAACCTTACTAATAAAGCATCCAGTCTTTCTTTAGCCATCGTTAATGGTTAGTTGTTAATTGCTAATTGTTAATTGCTAATTGTTAAAAACAGTCAATTAACAATTAGCAATTAGCAATTAGCGGTAGGCTAAATATCCTTTTCGCTTAGTTCGCGGATCGTGTAATCGAAAGGTTCGTCTAAATAGGGGCCTGTTTCCAGACCAGCATCTCGAACTTCAGCCTTGACCAAATCCTTGAGAATACCGATGCCGATGACCGTTGGACCAATAGGAACTCCCAAAGAATTGTAAGTTTCCCGCAGGCCTTGGAGGACGCGCTCGTCCAGGACATCATTATTACCCGCCACCAAAGCATAAGTAGCATAGCGCAAGTAGTAATCCATGTCCCGCAAACAGGCAGCATAACGACGAGTCGTATAAGCATTACCACCAGGACGAATCAATTCTGGTTGTTCGGCAAACAAAGTTAGGCCTGCCTGCTTCACAAGCTTGGCCGCATTAGCATTAATAACCGTGGCCGCTTGGACCCGAGCCTTGCCCGTAGCAAAATAGGATTTTAAAGTATCCACTGCATCCCGGTCCAAATAGCGACCGGTAACATCGTAATTTTGAATCAAGCTGGTAATAGCGTCCCGCATGAACTTCTTTACTCCCAAAAATCTTTATAAACTGCCTATTTTAGCCTACTACAAAACGGGTAAGAGAAAAAATCTTCTTAGGGACAAAACAAGATTTTGTAATAATCTATACAAAAAATTAAAAATTTAATCCTTACGATCGGACAGGCGTACTCTAAACTAGATAGCCATTAATCGGTCATATCGAAAAAAATAGGAGTTAATTACATGGCAGAAACAGCCCAAGAAGTCCTAAGTTGGATTAACAATGATGACATTCAACTAATAGACCTTAAATTCATAGACTTGCCCGGCATCTGGCAGCACTTAACAGTTCACAAAAGCCAAATAGACGAAACTTCCTTCACAGACGGGGTAGCCTTCGACGGTTCCAGCATTCGGGGTTGGAAAAGCATCAACGAATCGGACATGATGATGGTTTTAGACCCCAAGACTGCCTGGATCGACCCGTTCATGGCCCAACCGACCTTAAGCGTCATTTGTAGTATTAAAGAACCCCGGACGGGGGAGTGGTACAGCCGTTGTCCCCGAGTAATTGCCCAGAAAGCAATAGACTATTTAATCTCTACCGGTCTCGGCGATACAGCCTTCTTCGGTCCGGAAGCCGAATTTTTCATTTTTGAGGACGTCCGCTTCGACCAAACTCAGAATCAAGGCTATTATTATGTCGATAGCGTCGAAGGCCGCTGGAACTCCGGCAAAGAAGAACCAGGAGGAAATAAAGGCTATAAGCCCCGCTATAAAGAAGGCTACTTCCCCGTATCTCCCACGGATACCTCCCAAGATTTGCGCAGCGAAATGCTGCTGGTAATGGCCCAATGCGGCGTTCCCATTGAAAAGCATCACCACGAAGTGGCTAGTGGCGGTCAGTGCGAGTTGGGTTTCCAATTTGGAACTTTGGTCGAAGCTGCCGATAACTTGATGATTTATAAGTATGTCATCAAGAACGTGGCCAAAAAGTACGGCAAAACCGTGACCTTCATGCCCAAACCGATCTTTAACGATAACGGTTCGGGGATGCACACCCACCAGTCCATCTGGAAAGGCGGACAACCTCTGTTCTGGGGCGATGGCTATGCCAACCTCAGCAAAATGGCCCTGAACTATATCGGCGGTATTCTCAAGCACGCCCCGGCCATTTTGGCTTTCAGCAACCCCACTACTAATTCTTACAAGCGCTTGGTACCGGGCTTTGAAGCGCCGGTTAACTTGGCCTACTCCGCAGGAAACCGTTCCGCTGCCATTCGCATTCCTCTGACCGGTACCAGTCCGAAGGCCAAACGCCTAGAGTTCCGCTGTCCCGATGCTACTTCTAATCCTTATCTGGCTTTTGCGGCCATGCTTTGTGCTGGTATCGATGGCATTAAGAACGAAATAGATCCGGGCCCGTCTTTGGATGTGGATATTTACGACCTTACCCCTGAAGAGTTGAGCAAAATTCCTTCCACTCCAGGTTCTCTGGAGGGTGCTTTGGAAGCTTTGGAAAACGACCATGCTTTCTTAACTGAAGGTGGAGTCTTTACCGAAGATCTGATTCAAACTTGGATCGAGTACAAGTTGGATAACGAAGTTAACCCGATGCGCCTGCGGCCCCACCCTTACGAGTTTGCTCTCTATTACGATTGTTAATTTTGCTTTGGCATCGTAGTTAATAGGAAGCGAAGCTCCCAGAAACCCGGTTTTTTGAAAAAACCGGGTTTCTTGTTTCTTGTAGTTTCTTGTAGGTTGGGTGAAGTGAAACGGAACCCAACTTTTTTTCGATAGTTGCGTTAAAATCATAGTCTGTAGTAAGCATTTAAGTGCTTTAAATCCAGCAATTTTCAAGCATTTAAGTGCTTGCTACGAACGTGGTTATTAAAAATTGATTCGTTAACGATGCCGGACGCGATTACCAAACTTACATATCAAACCTTCCAGCAAGGCAAAAGTTCCTTTGCTCTCGGTCATAAAACTCTTACTAGCCGCCTAAAAAATCTAATTTTTCCTCCTAGCAAACCACAGAATAATTCTTGGAGTCCGGGGTTAGTTTTAAAAATTCAACAAAGAATGCAAAAACTTCTGGATGCAGACTGGGAGGATAGCGAAAAGGGTATTTATCCTGTAGAAATTTTGTTCGATAATCCTTGGGAAGATTTCTTTAGTTATTACCCGATGATGTGTTTAGATCGTTTATCCAGTTGGGAGAGAATACAAAAGCGCAAATATCAAGTTTTTTCTTCAGAAATAGATACTAAAGATTATCCTCGCTATTACTTGCAAAACTTCCACCATCAAAATGTAAAGCGATCTCCCAAAAAGTTACCAATAAAAGTGCGGAATCTAGCTGAAAACTACCTCTCGAACCTAATATTTTTTTGCCGTTCCAACTTTTGTTTTTCCTGGGTAGTTAATACGATGGCTAATTTATTTTCTGAGACTCCTTCATTTTGATAAAGCTCAAATTGGTAGCCAGTTGTGGCAATTAACTGATTAATTGTCTTTAAAACATCTAAATCCATCCGCTGTTCGTAATATTCTGGCTCTATAATATGTTCGATACCATTAAGAATAAATTTTATCCACACCGGGCTGGAGTCAGTTTCCCAATCCCAAAATTCCGTCACCTCAGTTGGTAAAAACGCACCCCGAGAAATTGCCGACCACCGATGAAAAGCTTTGGCATATTCGCGATTTTTTTCATTCGTTTCCTCTACTTCCCATTCCGACCAAGTCCTGCTAGTATCCCATCTCCATAAGTAAAGAGTTAGCAAACTGTCTACTTTTTCCATAACCCGATCTTCCGAATATTGGGAGTCGTCTAAATATGACAATTCTAGATACAACTCTCTTTTTTCTTTAGGATTTTCAAAATGTTGGTCGAATTCTGCTTTAATGGTTTCAATTTTGGCTGCAAGCTGGTTTTTAGATAAATGGCTATATTGTGGAAAAAAGCCTAGAGTTTGATAGTAGGGAATTTGTTTCAAAAGCCAAATTTTTACCATACTATGAATTTGAGGAGTGACGAGATTTGTAAATTTGTCCTGGCGATATTCTTCGCTACTAACTTCCTTCACTGTTAATCGTTCTTGAATTTCAGGTTTTGGGCTATCGACATAAATATCGAGACCCATAGCTGAATTTTCTGTTAGCTTAAAAGAAGAGGAATTATGCTCGGAAAAATCGACGGGGTTTCCGGCAGATTTTTGGGAAGAGCGATCGCCAAGGAGTCTTTTAATGTTAACTTTAACCATACTTTGGATGTAGCAGGTTCTTCCTTCATAGAGCTGTTCCCACAAGGAACTGTAAGCTGGAATTGCATTGCCGTTAGGAGCAATAACCCAAGGTTCCCAAATCTTTACGTCGTCATAGTTTTTTTGACGCAACTCCCATTCGCCCCCTACTGCTTGCCTGATTACTTCACCAATATAAATTGTCAAATATGGAAATATTTCTAGTGTTAGACATTTTCGTCGTCCTTTTATTCTGAGAGCTTTGTTAAGTTTCTGAAGGCTGAGTTCGCTGAAGTCTAAATCTTGTTTCTCAATCCTTAATTGTTGAGTTAATTTATGGATAGCATGGGGAACTTCCGAGGCTAATTGTTTCGAGTGTGGCTGCCACCCTTTGAGAAAAGAGTTAATTTTTAGAGACATTTTCTTTACCTCTTATTGTTCTGATTTTGTAAATTTTTGTTTTTGAAATCGAATCTTTGTAGGTAAACAAAAACGACACGGTTTGCTTGATTTACTATTAGCTATTACCGAGTATTGATTAGTACATATCAAAAAGCGGTAAATGTTGGTTTTTTTCGTGGGGATGCACCCTGAGTATTTTCGTTTTCCCAATCTTTTTTGAGCTATTCAAATCTTACTGGTCTTCTTTCAAGATTTAAGTTAGCAGGAGTGGCATTTTCTGGATAAACGTTTCTGTTTAAAAGTAGGGCAGGACCATTTCTTAAAATTCCGGGATCGTCGCAGTTTTCATAAACTATAATTTGCCAAATTGCGACTTTAACTGCAGTGGCATCTTGAAGAAACTCGCCACTAACATCTACTCCTCCTGTAGTTATAAAAGTTAATCTAGGGATAAATCCTTCACTGTGTGCTTCAGAACTCTGTGCTGCATCAAGCAAGCCCAAGGGTTGATAGTCAAAGGAAGATCGGCTAATTCTTTCTGCCACAGCTTTTACTTCAAAAAAGCTACTGTCTTCCAGTACCCTAGTTCTTAATGCTCCTTCTGATGTAATTTGAGCTACTACTATATCTGTTACGGAATCTGGTTCAACGCTACTTGATTTACCATTAGTTTCATAAGTTCTGCCTGGAGAGCTTATAGGTTCTCCTTCGTATTTTGGTAAATTTCCACTTTCTAAAGCGGCTATTTCAAAAAGGTTTCCAACTTCATTCTGCAAATATCCACTTATTTTGTCATCAACATTAAGAGCAAGACCAATTTCTAAAAGCCGTGCTTTAGTGACTGGAACTTCTTCATGTTCCCCATCACAATCTGGATTTTTTTCTAAGGGAGGTAGTTGACCATAAATATCCTCTGTCTCAAATACTCTTTCTAACTCAATAATTTCTAATCTTGTTGTTCCTAAGTCGTCGTCTTTATCTAAGGCTAAAAATGCTAAACGACCATCCTTTACCTCTATATTTTTCTCAAACCAATCTGAAACTAAAACGGTTTGACTTTGCTGAATATTAGCCTCCGAACGCTCTGCAAACTCCTTTAAATTAGAGCCATCGTAAGCATAAATTACATCATTTCCACCAGTTGAATTTCTGGCATATACCCTGGCTTTAACTTTATAAACCCCATCTTCGAGGTTGTTATATTGAATAAAACTGCCTTCAACTCCTAAACCGACAAAAGCAGATTCGTCATTAGCTAAAGTTTTTCCTAAACTTGACAGACTAACGTCTTTAGTTCCAGTACCCACATAAACCTTTTCAACTTCTTCCTTATCTGATTCCTTGTCAGAATAGTACAACTTACTATTTCCCAAAAATTCATCATACCTAAGCTCAATATGTTGAGGGGCGGGAAAAGGCAAATCTTCAACTTTAGTTAAGCTGTCTATCAAAACCTCGCTAGTGCCATTCTCGCTCTGGCTATCCGCCATAAAAAATGTTAAGTCCCCATAAGTTACTTGAACTTGCCCGGTCAAAATATCGCTTTCTTTCCAAACTTTGCTATCTTCCCCATTACTAATTTTCCTCGGAGTAGTTGCCTTCTCGACAGTATCGAAGCTAATTAAATTTTGAGAATCATAGATCAAAAAAGCATCGATATAATTGGGGTCTCGACTATTAACCTGATATTGAAATTCATAAATTCCTGGTTCGAGGTTGTCCCACTTAATAGCGCTTCCTTCGGTGTAAGTAGTCCCATCAAAAAGATGGCTATCGCCTGCAGCAAATTTTCCAAGAGTCGATACTGCCACATCAAAAGTCCCTGTAGAAATCGTCCAAGGTTCAGACTGATTTCCAACGCTTACTCTTCCAATGAAATCAGAAGGCTCTAACAAGATTATTCTCCTTTCAATTCAATACTTCAAATTTTATTGTTAGCACCATAGCACAGCTAGCGAAAAAAATAAATTCGATTAAAAGGTCAGTATGCTGCTTTTAACTCTCTCAGATTATGATACGATACTGGCTGGATGCTACTGGTAATGGTCAATTGCGGCGTGCCCATTGAAAAGCATCACCACGAAGTGGCCACTGGCGGTCAGTGCGAGTTAGGTTTCAAATTTGGCACTTTGGTCGAAGCTGCCGATAATTTGATGATTTATAAGTATGTCATCAAGAACGTGGCCAAAAAGTACGGCAAAACCGTAACCTTTATGCCCAAACCGGTCTTCAACGATAACGGTTCCGGAATGCACACCCACCAGTCCATCTGGAAAGGTGGAGAACCTCTGTTCTTTGGCGATGGTTACGCTAACCTGAGCAAAATGGCCCTGAACTATATCGGCGGTATCCTCAAACACGCCCCGGCCATTTTGGCTTTCAGCAACCCCACGACTAATTCTTACAAGCGCTTGGTGCCTGGTTTTGAAGCACCTGTGAACTTGGCCTATTCTGAAGGCAACCGTTCCGCTGCAGTTCGCATTCCTCTAACCGGTGCCAGTCCGAAGGCCAAACGTCTTGAGTTCCGCTGCCCCGATGCTACTTCTAATCCTTATCTGGCTTTTGCGGCCATGCTTTGTGCTGGTATCGATGGCATTAAGAACGAAATAGATCCGGGCCCGTCTTTGGATGTGGATATTTACGACCTTACCCCTGAAGAGTTGAGCAAAATTCCTTCCACTCCAGGTTCTCTGGAGGGTGCTTTGGAAGCTTTGGAAAACGATCGTGCTTTCTTAACTGAAGGTGGAGTCTTTACCGAAGATCTGGTTCAAACTTGGATCGAGTACAAGTTGGATAACGAAGTTAACCCGATGCGTCTGCGGCCCCATCCTTACGAGTTTGCTCTCTACTACGATTGCTAATTTTGCTTTGGCATCGTAGTTAGTACGAATACCCCAGAAACCCGGTTTTTTCAAAAAACCGGGTTTCTTATTTCTTGTAGTTTCTTGTAGGTCGGGCCGAAGTTTCCTGTAGGTTGGGTGAAGTGCAACGGAACCCAACAGGATTGGTTTCGGTTCGTTCCACTTTTTTTTGATAGTTGCTGAAAATTGCTTTACAATTATTTACGAACGTGGTTATTAAAAATTGATTTGTTAACGATGCCGGACGCGATTACCAAACTGACATATCAAACCTTCCAACAAGGTAAAAGTTCCTTTGCTCTCGGTCATAAAACTCTTACCAGCCGCCTCAAAAATCTAATTTTTCCTCCAAGCAAACCACAGAACAATTCTGGGAATCCAGAGTTAGTTTTAAAAATTCAACAAAGAATGCAAAAACTTCTGGATGCAGACTGGGAGGATAGCGAAAGGGGCGTTTATCCTGTAGAAATTTTGTTCGATAATCCTTGGGAAGATTTCTTTAGTTACTACCCGGCGATTTGGTGGGATTATCTATTTATTTGGGAGAGAATAAAGAAGCGTCAATATCAAGTTTTTTCTTCAGCCGTTGACACCAAAGATTATCCTCGCTATTACCTGCAAAATTTTCATCATCAAACGGACGGTTATTTAAGCGAAATGTCCGCTAATTTATACGATTTGCAGGTAGAAATTTTGTTTGGCGGTACTGCGGATCCCATGCGGCGGCGAATTTTAAAACCTTTAAAGGAAGGGTTGAATAAGTTATTAGCAAGAAATGAAAAACCGCGAATTTTAGATATTGCTTGCGGCACGGGTCGAACTTTAAAATTTATTCGGGCTACTTTGCCAAAAGCATCTTTATATGGGGTAGATTTATCCCCTAATTATTTGCGAAAAGCCAATCAATTATTATCGGAAACTCCAGGAGAATTGCCGCAATTGATACAGGCTAATGGGGAAGAATTGCCTTTTAAAGATAATTATTTTGAGGCAACTACTAGCGTTTTTATGTTCCACGAATTACCGCATTTTGCCCGCCAGCGAGTAATAGAAGAGGCTTTGCGGGTGACTCAACCGGGGGGAGTTTTTGTTATTTGCGATTCGATTCAAGCTGTAGATTCTCCCGAAATGATGCCGGCGATGAAAGGTTTTACTAGCACTTTTCACGAGCCTTATTACAAGCATTATGTTAATGACGATTTGGTAAAACGTTTGGAGAAGGCGGGGTTTGTGGATGTTTCAACGGAAAATCATTTTGTGAGCAAATATTGGGTGGCGAGGAAACCTAATTCGAGTGCATCTCAATTTTGAATAAAACCTACAATTCAACGCTTTTTGCTAATTGCTAATTGCTAATTGCTAATTGCTAATTGTTAAACTGTTGTTGATAAAACTAAATAGCGAAGCAAACCGAGGCGAGTTACCCATTCTAATATGCTGTTAATTTGCCTCGCATCTTTTCTGTGAGAAAAAGCAACAACCTTTTTTAAAATGGGGTAAGTCGGTAGAGTATTAAAAGTAATGTCGTCTATTTCAAAGGGTTTTAAACCGTAGTTTAGAGCTAATTTTTGATAATCTGCTAGGGTTATAGAATTGACATAACCGTAGGTTGTTTCTATAGAGCTTTCAAAGAATTTACTCAAAAATGCGGTGAAAAAAAAGCGTAAAGCTGAGGTAGAGACAAAATCAGATAAAGCGATTTTGCCACCGGGTTTTAAAACCCTAATTGCTTCTTGAAAAAACTGTTCTCGACTGGGAAAATGAAAAATACATTCTACTGCTAAGACGACATCGAAAGAATTATCGTCAAAGGGCATTTTGGTGGCATCGCCTTGATAAAATTCAATGGAGTTATTAGGGCGTGCTAATACCTGTTCTTTGGCTTTGGCGATTTGGCGATCGTCTATGTTTAATCCTGTTAATTTAACTCCAGAGAAGTTGTCATTAATACTAGAAATTGTGCCGCCAAAACCGCAGCCAACGTCTAAAATAGAATCCCCAGATTTAATCTGGGCGGGTTGATAAACTTTTTGCGATAGCTTTTCTGCTGCTATGGCAAAATCTTCAAGGGTTCCTTTAGCAAAGTTGGGGTTTTCCCAATAGCCCCAGTGAACGTGATGGCCGAAAGTCCCTTGAGTCATTTCGTCTTCCCAGTTGGCTAGGATTGAATCGAAATAAGGTAGATTAATTGCTGCTTTGGACATGGTTTGATGTTTTTGCGAATAGCAAGCATTATAGTGCCATTGGCGTTCTTGGGTAGATCGGGGCTTAAACTGTTGGGTAGGTTGTTTTGCAAAATAAAAGTTAACTAATTATGGCTGCGACAAATCCCGAAACTGTTTCTAATGAAGAGTTCTCCCCTGAAGAGACAATGGAAGATTCTATGGGCATGAGCTATTTGGACGAAATCGAAACTGTCATTAGCGGCATGGCCGAAGACCAAAAGGTGATGGTGGCTAAAAATGAAGCGGGCCATCTCTGGAAGTTCAAATACGGCAGCGTTGAGGTGTTCGTAAGGCTGACTGGGGAAACCGAGGACGACACTTTCACGGTTTGGTCTTATGTTTTGAAGCTACCCGCCAAAAACGAACCCCAATTAATGCGAAGATTGTTAGAAATGAACTGGCTTTCTACTATGGAATCCCATTTTGCTATTGTTGACGAGCAAATTGTCATCCTAGCGACTCGAACGGTGGCCGAATTGTCTCCCGGGGAAATTTCTAGGGCAATCACCATCGTCGCCACCCTCGCCGACTATAACGACGATGCTTTACAAGCAGAGTTCGGACAGTAAGTTCGTAGTAATCGCTTTAGCGATTGTTCGTAGTAATCGCTTTAGCGATT
>CAZUCT010000200.1:0-9908 GCA_964619285.1 uncultured bacterium
TTTCTGAAATGAGTTAGGGTCTAGAAACCCGGTTTTTTGCCAACCGGGTTTCTGATTTTTGCCAACCGGGTTTCTGGCGGGCGAGTTAGCTTTAATGAGCAGGTTACACCGATTAACAGTTGACAACTGACCGTTGATGATTAATAATTGAATTAGTTGCTACAAATTGTTGGGAGGACATAAGATGAACTCACTAAAAAAAGCACTGCTTAAAGGTACTCGTAAGGTAGCCGCCCTCAGCGAGTTTATGGCTGATGGGGATATAACCCTAGACTGTACCGGTGTCGAATCTCTCACCGACGAAGAACTAGAAGCCCTATTCTCGGGCATTCCCCAAGATTGGAACCTAGACGACCTCAAAAAAGCGATCGACTTTAACACCGTTACCCCCACTCTGGCGGCACAATTAGAAACAGCCCTAAAACCCGAACCCGTAGAACAGGCACCTCGCCTGTTACCCGAACCCGTAGAACAGGCGTCTCGCCTGTTACCCGAACCCGTAGAACAGACACCTCCCCCGTTACCCGAACTCGCAGAACAGGCATCTCGCCCCTTACCCGAACAACCCCTCGACATCTTCCAACTGCGAGAAGCCGTCATCGCCGACTATCGCCGCTTCCTCAACAGCTTCCTCAAAATTCGAGACCCTCGCTTAAAAGACTACGTTCATCTCGAACTCGATAAAGGAGAACTCTGGCAAGACCCCCTAGTGCAATTAAACCCCGCATACGTCAGAAGCGCCACCATTGACTCCTTAGTGGCAGGGCGGACGGGAGAACCCCCCCTCCTCCATCCAGACTGCCGGCAATACTTCCCCGGTTTTAAATTCTACCGCCACCAAGAACAAGCCTTCGATCGCGCCCGCCGCAACGAGTCCTACATACTCACCACCGGCACCGGTTCGGGTAAAAGCTTAAGCTATGTCGTTCCCATAATTAACGACCTCTTAGAAAACCCCGAAATCAACCAAGTCCGGGCAATCTTAGTCTATCCCATGAACGCCCTCATCAACTCCCAACTAGAAGAATTTAACAAATTTCTCAGCCGCGTTCCCCACAACAAAATTAGAGTGAGAAAATACACCGGTCAAGAGAAACTCGCACAAAAAGAAGAAACCCAACAACGCCCGCCCCACGTCCTCCTCACCAACTACGTCATGCTAGAACTAATGCTGAGTCGGGTTTATGAAAACGCCTTCGTCAAATCTCCCGACCTCAAATTCCTAGTATTAGACGAACTCCACACCTATCGCGGTCGCCAAGGTGCCGACGTCGCTCTACTGGTACGCAAACTGCGGCAGCGATGCGGCAAAAAACTATTATGTATCGGCACCTCCGCCACTATGTCAACAGAAGGCAGCCGCCAAAACCGCCGAGAGACCGTCGCAGCAGTAGGCAGTAAATTATTCGGAGTGGAAGTCAAAACAGAAAACGTCATCGATGAGACTCTGGAGAAAGCGATCGCCCGTCCCTACCCCACCCCCCAAGAACTCCGAGACAGCCTCGAACAGTTCCGCGCCACCGGCTTCCTCTCCCAGGGCGACGAAAGCAAAGAAGCCTTCCAACAACACCCCCTCAGCGCTTGGGTAGAAATGAACTTTGGCTTAAAGGAAGAAAAAGGGAAAGAAGAAAAAGGGAAAGAAGAAGCAGGGCACCTCGTCCGCCAAACCCCCCTCAACCTCTCCGGTGGCGCAAAGAAATTAGTCGCCGAAGCTTACCAAACAGACGCCCCAACGGACAACACCTGCTTAAACGCCCTCAAACAACTATTCCTCTGGGGCAGCAAAACCGACGGGTTAGCATTTCGCCTCCACCAGTTCATCTCCCAGGGAGGCAGCGTCTATGCAACCTTAGAAGGAAGGCCCCAACGTCGCCTCACCCTCGACGGTCAATATAAAACCACGGGCGATCGCCTCCTCTATCCCCTAGTTTTCTGTCGGGAATGCGGCCAAGATTATTACGTCGTCCGCTACAACACCCAAAAAATGGAAATAACGCCCCTGTTGCCAACAGTATTAGATGCCGAAGAAGACGAAGACACCGAAGAAGGATACCTAACCCTAGACGAACCCGGCCTCTGGACCCCCGAAGACGAAGAACGCCTCCCCGACACCTGGTTCCGAGAAACCAAACGCGACGGCAGAAAAGTCAAAAAAGAATACGCCCGCTTCATCCCCCAAAAACTCTGGGTTGCCGCCAACGGTCAAGCCCAAATAGCCACCACCGCCCAAGCTCCCCCCGGTGTCGTCGCCGCCTGGTTCCTCCCCAAACCGTTCTTAACCTGCCTCAACTGCGGCATCGTTCACAGTCGCCGCGCCAAAGAATTTAGCAAACTATCCCGCCTCAGCAGCGAGGGCAGAAGTACGGCAACAACTTTATTATGCTTGTCAACAGTGGCGCAGTTAAAAACTCACAAAGCAGTACCGGCGGAAGCAGCGAAAATCTTGAGTTTCACCGACAACCGTCAGGATGCCTCCTTGCAGGCCGGACATTTTAACGACTTCGTACAAACCAGCTTTTTGCGGGCAGCGTTAAACGGTGCCATCCAGACAAACAAAACCCTAACTCACAGCGACTTGGTGGCAGAAGTATTTCGAGTAATGAACCTGCCCCAGTCCGCTTATGCCAAACAACCCGCCGAGTATGGAACCGGTCGCAATAGCAACGAAAAAGCCTTTAAAGACTTAATAGAATATCGACTTTATGAAGACCTGCGGCGGGGGTGGCGCATCGTCCAGCCGAACTTGGAACAATGCGGCCTATTAGAAATAGAATACGACAGTTTAAAAGAACTTTGCCACAGTAAAACCCCCTGGCAGCAATACCGCCATCCAGTGTTATTGCAGGCAACTCCCGAACAGCGCTTTATTGCCATCAAAGCCTTGTTAGACCTAATGCGCAAAGAATTGGCTATTGATGCTAAGTTGTTGCAGTCAGAAGAATTAGATAAATTTCAGAAGTCAGTAGAACAAGCTTTAAACGACACTTGGAGTATTGACCGCAACGAATACCTCCACCGCGCCACTTATGCCACCTTGCAAGCGGGCGCAAAATCTGGTAAAAACGACGCTGCCAAAGTCAAACTAACCTCCCGCAGTAAAATCGGGCGTTTTTTACGTTCCACCCGGGCCTGGCCCTTCTTAACCGCCCCCCTAACAGAAATAGAATATAACGACCTCATAGCTGCTTTAGTGGCGGCCTTGTGTCAGGGCGGTTATCTTTTTAAAAAGACAACTAAAAAGACAACTACCAAAGGGGGCGATCGCTACCAACTAATGGTTAAGTGCATGGTCTGGAAAGCAACCGATCGCCCAACCATCCCCGGAGACGTACTCGCCAACAACCGCCTCCGGGACGAGGAAAACACGGAATTTGCAGTTAACAGCTATTTCCGAGAGTTCTACCAAAACAGCGCCCAAAACATACACGCGATGGAAGGGCGGGAACACACCGGCCAAGTCAAAAACGACTATCGTCAAGACCGAGAGGAGAAATTTCGCAAAGGAGAGTTAGCAGCCCTGTTTTGTTCTCCCACCATGGAACTAGGCATCGACATCGCCGACCTCAGCGTCATCCACCTGCGCAACGTTCCCCCCTCCCCCGCCAACTACGTCCAACGCAGCGGCAGGGCAGGGCGCGGCGGGCAACAAGCGTTAGTTATCGCCTATTCCGCCGCCGGCAGCGGTCACGACCAATACTTTTACGATCGCCAAGAGGAAATGGTAGCCGGTGCCGTCGCCCCTCCCAAGCTAGAGTTAGGCAACCCAGACCTGATTAAAGCTCATTTATATTCTGTGTGGCTGGCCCATACGGGAGCATATTTGAATAATTCCATGAACCAAGTTTTAAACTTGGAAGTAGAAGGATACCCCCTAAAAGACGACATCAGGTCTCAGCTAACTCTATCCCCCAGCGCCCTAGATGCCTGCCTTCAAGCGTTCCAAGACATCCTCGCCGATAGCTTCTGCCAGGAGGACTTGCAGAAAACTCGCTGGTACTCCCGGGAAAGGTTGCGATCGCTCTTAGAAGATGCCTTAACCGCCTTCGACCGAGGATGCGATCGCTGGCGGGGCCTGTATCGAGAAGCAGTAGAACAGTTAAAGGCAGCCCGGGACACTATCGATCGCTCCAGTCGAGGAGGACTAACTCAAGAAGAGCGTCAAAGCGCCGAAATTCTACAACGAGAAGCCCAACGACAGATAGACCTATTAGTAGGTTCCACCAACAGCCGCAGTTCCAGCGAATTTGAGTTTTATCCTTATCGCTACTTTGCCGCCGAAGGCTTTTTGCCCGGTTTCAACTTCCCCCGGCTTCCAGTTCGCGCCTTTATCAACTCCGCCGATGGGGGCGAATTTATCTCCCGTCCGCGTATAGTAGCCATCCGAGAATTAGCTCCCAGCAACGTCTTATATTATGAAGGCAGCAAATTTCAAATACACAAAACCCGGATTCCCGTCAATGGGATAACTTACAACCGCTTTGCCGTCTGTCCCCACTGCGGTTTTTTCCACGAGGGAGAAGAGTCCGTGCATTTAAACGCTTGCAACAACTGCGAGGAGAAATTAGGGAGCGAGAAGCCCTCCGGGCCGCTTCGCGAACGCAACGGCAACCCCTCCAAACTCAACCGAGTTCTCGCAATGGAAACCGCCCTCACCCGCCGTCACGAGCGAATCACCTGCGACGAAGAAGAGCGCCTCAAGTACGGCTATAACGTTACCACTCATTATCGGTACCGCGATCGGAGAGACTTAGGCACGGTGTTAGCCGCAGACGGTCGGGCGCTACTCCACCTCACTTACGGAGAAACGGCAGAAGTTCTCCGCATCAACCGGGGCCTGCGTCACGCTCGCAACTCCAGCGGTTTAGGTTTTATCCTAGATACCGTCAAAGGTCATTGGGGCGAAGAAAAAGCCGCTAACACTACCGATAATAATTTAGATTCGGAAGTTTACCTAATGGTAAAAGATACCTGCAACCTACTTATCGTTCAACCCGATAAAGCAATTATCCCAGAAGCCAACCCAGAAGTATTTTTAACCAGCTTTCAATACGCTCTGGAGCGTGCAATTCAAACTACCTATAAGTTAGAAGAAGGAGAATTAGCATCGGAACGTCTCGGTCGCGGCTACTATCTATTATTCTGGGAAGCAGCCGAGGGTGGGGCTGGAGTATTATCTCAAATCTTAGAGGACCAAGGTTCGTTCCGGCGTCTGGCTCAAACCGCACTAGACATCTGCCACTTTAGCCAAACTTCTCAAAAATCCCCAGATGAATGCGCCCAAGCTTGTTACGAGTGCCTGCTATCCTACCGCAACCAGTTCGACCATCCGTTATTAGAACGTCACAGCATCCACTCCTTTTTAGACTTGCTTTGCCACAGCAATTTAAAAGCCACAGAAGAGAGCGATCGGGGCGATCGCTATCAAGAACTATTGAAACAAACCGACCCCAACTCCGAGTTAGAAAAGCAAGTATTAGCAGCCATCCACGAAAGCGGCATCCCCCTACCCGACGCCGCCCAGGAGTTCATCGAGGAAGCCAACTGCAAGCCCGACTTTATTTATTTTAAAGCCAAAGTAGCCATTTTCTGCGATGGTGCGGTCCACGACAGCCCAGAAAAGCAAGAGAGCGATCGGGTTTTACGACAGGACTTGCAGTTTTTAACCGGCTATCGAGTGCTATCCTTCCGTTATGATGCCGACTGGAAAGAAGTTTTAGCCGATTTAAGGGAATGGGTTTAAGACAGTTCGTAGTAGTGCTTCCCTGCTAAAACGGTGGGTAAAAATATTAACGCTTTTTGCTAATTGCCTAGAAGATTGCTAATTGCAAGAATGGTATTTTGCTCGATAACTGAAGACATTTTCATTACCCATTACCTATTACCTATTACCCATTACCAAAAATAGTGGAACCCAACTTTCGATGCAACCTAAAAAGGCGATCGCTCTCAACCCAAACTGTTGACTCTCAGTCAGATTCTCAAAAGTAGTTCCTTCTGGAATTTTCTACCACTGGAAAGGTAAATTAATTACTTCATCAAAATCCCAATAAACCTGGAGCAATACAGGAATTATTTTTGTCTTATGTTCCTCCCTAAGACGAGTAAAAAAGTCAATAATTATCCATTGGTGGGAATCTGTCATCGGAAGGTGGATGTCGCAGAGATTGTTAAATAACTCGGGTATTTCTAGCAGCTTAATTAGCTTTTCTAAAGCATTATCTGACATCTTTTCGCCAGCAATATAAGCCAGAGATACCGCCGCCGAAAGTTTGACGATATCGGTTTCGTCTGAATTGATTATACTCAAAGCGGCAAGGAATGAAGCGTATCATGCTCATGACTCACACTCATGACTCACACTCAAAAAGAGAATTTTGAGTTTTTTCTTCGAGTCAAAAAAAGCGCATTTTCTACCCGCGTCGAGTATAGCCTCGCTTGTTTGCCATTATTAAACCGAGGCAAACTCATCGGTATTTTTTACTTAGAAAACCGCTTTGCCAGAGAAGCTTTTGCGAGCGATCGGATTAATTTGCTTAACATTCTTTGCTCTCAAGCTGCCATTTCTTTAGAAAACGCCTTGCTTTACGAACAATCTCAAAATTACGCTCGTAAATTAGAGGATTATCTCCAAAAATTGCAAGACGCCCAATTGCAATTAGTACAAAGCGAAAAAATGGCAACTATCGGTCAGTTAGTCCCTGGCATAGCTCGCGAAATTAACAATCCCGTGGGTTTTATTTCTGGCAATTTAGTTTATGTTTCCGAATACACCCACAATTTAATCGAACTCTTGGAACTTTACCAACAAGAATTTGCCGATTCTAGCGAAACTATTAAAGAGAAAATTGAGGATATAGAATTGGATTACTTGTTAGAAGATTTACCTCAATTAATCTGTTCTATGAAAGAAGGAACCAATCGCATTGCAGAAATCAGCAAATCCATGCGTACTTTCTCTCGTTCGGATACCGATGCTAAAGTTCCTTTTAATCTCCACGATGGCATCGACAGCACTTTATTAATTCTCAAACATCGCCTGAAAGCTAACGAAAATCGCCCGGAAATAAAAGTAGTAAAAAACTCTGGTTCTTTACCCGAAGTAAATTGCTACCCGGGGCAATTAAATCAAGTGTTTATGAATTTAATAGCTAACGCCATTGATGCTTTGGAGGAGTCCAATGCTGGGAAAACAATTAAGGAGATTAAAGCCCATCCCAATCGGATTACTATTACTACAGAAATAGATGGGAAAAAACAAGAGGTTATAGTCCGCATTGGCGATAACGGGCCGGGTATGTCTGAAGAAGTGAAAAAGAAAATATTCGACCATTTATTTACCACCAAAGAAGTAGGAAAAGGAACCGGTTTGGGTTTATCAATTTCCCGGCAAATTGTGGTAGAAAAACATGGGGGTTCTCTTACTTGTACTTCTGAGGTTGGCAAGGGGACGGAATTCGCGATCGCCCTTCCTTTATGATAAGTTAGGTTAGCGATCGTACTTTGGCGTCAGTCAAAAAACCGGGTTTCTTTGGGCAATACCTTCGCCGGTGCAGGGAAAACGCCGATGAATTATAGGTTGGGCGGGCGCGCAACGGAACCTAACTTTTTTCGGTGTCGGGTTCCACGAAGGTCTGCACGACCTACGAATGGTATTTTTTTATTTTGGCGAAGGTATTGTTGGGGAAACCCGGTTTTTGATTTGACAAACAGAAAAATTTATGATTAAATGAAGAATTACTTAACCTCCGGTTAGCTAACTACTAGGAATTAACGCAGATGACTATTACTCTGGCAGGATACCAAACCGAAAACCTAATTTACAACGGCACTCGTACCCTAGTTTATCGAGGAATCAAACTAGATGGCGGCCAAGCGGTAGTCCTCAAAAAACCGCGCCAACAATACCCAACCTTCAACGAAATTCTACAGTTGCGCCATCAATACGCGCTCACAAAAAACCTCTCTATTCCCGGCATCGTCAAACCCCTAGCTCTCGAAAAAGATGGCAGCAGTTATGTATTAGTAATGGAAGATGTAGGGGGAGTGTCGCTATCGGAATATTATCGAGACCGTTCCCTGAGTTTAGCAGAATTTTTTCCAGTAGCGATCGCTCTAACTAAAATCCTCGCCGGACTAGATCGAAATCGCGTCATCCACAAAGACATCAAACCACCGAACATTCTCATAAATCCCGAAACTCAAGAAATATTCCTCATCGACTTCAGCATCGCCTCGCTGCTGCCGAGAGAAACCCAACAGCTAACAAATCCCAACGTTCTCGAAGGCAGTCTCGCCTATATTTCCCCCGAACAAACCGGACGAACGAACCGGGGCATCGATTACCGCAGCGATTTTTACGCTCTGGGAGTCACCTTCTACCAACTGCTGGCGGGGCAGTTGCCTTTCGACTCCGACGATGCGATGGAATTAGTCCACTGTCACATCGCCAGAATGCCTCCGGCATTAGGCAAGAGGCAAGAGGCAAAACTAGGCAAAAGGGCAGAAGAGATTCCTGGGGTACTGTCGGATATTGTTTTAAAACTGATGGCGAAAACCCCAGAACAAAGGTATCAAAGCGCCGCAGGTATCGAACGAGATTTAACTGAATGTTGGCAGCAGTGGCAAACAAGCGGAGAAATCAAACATTTTCAATTGGGGCAGAAAGATAGGAGCGATCGCTTTATCATCCCAGAAAAACTCTACGGCAGAGAAACCGAAGTCAAAACCTTACTGCAAGCGTTCGACAGAATAGCGAACCCCTCCCACACTTCCCACACTCCCCACACTTCCCACACTCCCCACACCCCCGAAACGATCCTAGTGGCGGGTTTCTCGGGTATCGGCAAAACCGCAGTCGTCAGCGAAGTACACAAACCCATCGTCGAAAAGCGGGGCTACTTCATCCAGGGGAAATTCGACCAATTCATGCGCGACATTCCCTTTAGCGCCTTCGCCCAAGCGTTGGGAGACTTGATAGAACAGCTTTTGGGGGAAAGCGAACAACGACTGCAACAGTGGAAAGCAGAAATCCTCGCCGCTTTGGGAGAACAATGCCAGGTCATTATCGACGTCATTCCGGTTCTCGAAACTATTGTCGGACTTCAACCCGCCGTTGCCGAGTTATCCGGCGGCGAGGCTCAAAATCGCTTTAATCGGTTGTTTGGTAAGTTTATTCGAGTCTTTACCACCAAGGAACATCCTTTAGTTATCTTTCTCGACGACTTGCAATGGGCCGACTCGGCATCGCTGAAATTGATACAGTTGTTAACCACTCAGTCGGAGACGGGGTATTTGTTGCTCGTCGGCGCTTACCGCGATAACGAGGTTTATCCGGGGCATCCCTTAATGGTAACTTTGGGAGAAATTGCTAAAACCGAGGCGACGGTTAATACGATTACTCTGGAACCTTTGAGTCTGGAAGATATTAATCAGATAATAGCCGACACCCTCAGTTGTTCCCCAGAAGTGGCGCTGCCCCTGACGGAGTTGGTGTATCAAAAAACTAAGGGCAATCCGTTTTTTACCAATCAATTTCTCAAGTCGTTACACGAGGATGGGTGGATTGAGTTTAATTTCGAGAGCGATCGCTGGGAGTGCGATTTAGCTGAAGTCGTTGCCCTGTCGCTGACGGATGACGTGGTAGAGTTTATGGCGTCTCGGTTGCAAAAACTCCCCGCTGGCACTCGGGAGGTGTTAAAACTGGCGGCCTGTATCGGCAACCATTTTGACCTTGAGAGTCTAGCGATCGTCTATCAAAAATCTCCCGAAGAGACGGCGGCGGACTTGTGGCGGGGGTTGCAAGAGGGGTTAGTTTTGCCTCAAAGTCAGGTTTATAAGTTTTATCAAGGGGAAGCAACAGGCAACTTGGGTATCTCAGAAACCCGGTTTTTTGAAAAAACCGGGTTTCT
>CAZUCT010000200.1:10008-13583 GCA_964619285.1 uncultured bacterium
AAATTCCTCCACGATCGCGTCCAACAAGGTGCTTATTTATTGATTCCCGAAGAGCGAAAACGGCAAACTCACTTATCCATCGGTCAGTTGTTATTAAACAGCACGCCCCAGGAGAAACGAGAGGAGAAAATCTTCGATTTGGTGAATCAATTAAATTATGGAGTCGAGTTAATAAGCGATCGCCGCCAGCGAGAAGAATTAGCAACTTTAAACCTCATGGCGGGACGCAAAGCAAAAGCTTCCACCGCTTACGAAGCTGCGGTTCGATATTTAAGCGTTGGCTTAGATTTATTAGGAGAAAATACCTGGGAAACTAACTACCAAATTACTTTAGCAATGCATCAAGAATTAGCAGCAGCAGAGTTTTTAAATCTCAATTTTAAACGCTCTCAAAGTCTCTGCGATTTGGTAATGCAAAAAGCCAAAACCGTCATCGATAAAGTCCCCGCCTACGAAACCAAAATGCAGTCTTACATCGCTCAAAACCAAATGGTTAAAGCGGTGGATACTGCCCGGTCGATTTTAAAAATCTTAGGAGTAGAACTCCCAGAAAGCGCGGGTAAATTGAAAAACTTTATCGAACAGTGGCGAACTAAGTGGAACTTGAGGGGAAAAACGCCAAAAGATTTAGAAAAACTCCCAGTAATGACCGACCCTTATAAAATAGCTGCCATGGGCATTTTAGTAGCGGCAACGGCCCCCGCCTACATCGCTCAACCGACGCTGTTAGCCGTTATTTCTTACACGATGGTCAATCTCAGCATCAAATATGGCAACTGCTCTTCTTCAGCTTACGCCTATAGTTTTTACACCGCCATTTTGTGCGCGGAAATGGAAGATTATGACGGAGCTTACGAAGTCGGTAAATTAGCTTTAAAAATATTAGATAAATTTAACGCTCAAGAGCTAAAATCTAAGGTTTACCAACAAGTTTATGCTTTTGCAATTCATTGGAAAGAACATCAAAATAATATTTTAAAAGGGTTGCTGGAGGGAATCAAAAGCGGTTTAGAAACCGGAGATGTCGAATATGCCAGCTATTGCGCAACCCACTATTGCAACGTTCCTTTTTATGTAGGAGAAAATCTGGAATACGTCGGCTACAAGCACGCAGAATACATCGCTTTGATGGGGAAAATTAAACAGGATTTTGCCTTAAAATTAATTAAAATTTGGCAGCAATTTGGCTGGAACTTGCGAGGTTTTGCGACCGATGGTCGGCGGCTGGACGGAGATGCTTTTAGCATGGAGGAAGATTGGCAGAGAATCTTAGAAACTAATAACGAAGTTTCGATTTTTTCCGTTTATCTGACTCAAGGGATTTTGTCTTATTTGTTTGGGGAATATAAGGAAGCTTTAAAAAACTTTGAAGGAACGCAAAAATACGAAAAAAGCGGCCCCGGACAAATTCAAGTTCCGGTTTACAAATTTTACGCTTGTCTGACTTGCTTGGCCCTGTATCCAGAGGCAAATAAACGGGAGCAAAAAACTTATCTGGCGGCAGTGGCAGCGAACCAGAAACAGATGAGGGTTTGGCTGAAATTGGCACCGATGAATTATCGGCATAAATACGATTTGGTGGAGGCGGAAAAAGCGCGGGTTTTCGGAAAAAATTGGGAGGCGATGGAAATGTACGATCGCTCGATAAAAGGAGCTAAGGAAAACGGTTTTATCCACGAAGAAGCTTTAGCTAACGAATTGGCGGCTAAATTTTATCTATCTTTAGGCAAGCCAGAATTTGCGGCAATTTATATTAATAATTCTCGGGATTGTTATCGCAATTGGGGGGCGATCGCTAAAGTAGAAGATTTACAAAAACGCTACTCGGAATATCTGACCGAACAAACGTCCCCCACCGCAAAAGAAGAGGAAACAACCCCTCTATCTTTTACCTTCTCCAGCACCCGCACGGAAACTTTGTTAGATGCGCGGGCGCTTTGGAAAGCATCTCAAATTGTAAGTCGGGAGTTGGAATTGGAGAAATTGTTGCAAAACTTGATGAAAATTATCATCGAAAATGCCGGCGCAGAGTGGGGATATTTGATGTTACCCTCCCAAGAGCGGGGGGAAGTAACTATAGATTCCTTGCGCATCGAAGCGGCGGGAGATGCGGACAATAACAGCATCGCCGTTTTGCAATCCTTATCTTTAGAAAATCGCGTGCCCGAGTCGTCGATAAACCAAGTCATTCGCACTAAAAAGGCCGTAGTGTGTAACGATGCCCGGCGAGAATTGGTTAACAAGAGCGATCGCTACTTGCAACAGCACCAACCGAAATCTATTCTCTGTCTGCCCCTGAGCGAGCGCGGGCGAATTGTTGCTGTGGTATATTTAGAAAACAATCTCGCCACTGGAGTATTTACGCCGGAACGTCTGGAGGTGTTGCAACTGCTGTCGGCGCAAGCGGCAATTTCTATAGAAAACGCCCGACTCTACGCTTCCTTAGAAGAAAAGGTGCGACAGCGCACTCGGCAGTTAGAGGCAAATAACCAGCGTTTGTCTCAAACCCTCCAGGAGTTAAAAACAACTCAAGCGCAACTGATACAAACGGAGAAAATGTCTAGTTTGGGACGCATGGTTGCCGGTGTCGCCCACGAAATCAACAATCCCACCGGTTTTATCCAGGGGAATATAGATCCCGCCCGGCACTATTTTGAGGATTTGCTCGAAATCCTCAAAATGTACGAGGAAGAATGCCCCGATCCTAGCAGCGAATTGCAAGAGAAAATAGAAGAAATCGATATAGAATATCTCCAAGAAGACTTAGAGAAAATCTTCGCTTCGATGCGGAATGGTTGCGATCGCATCCGCAATATAGTTCGAGGTTTGCGAACTTTCTCTCGGCTGGACGAAGCGAAAATGAAAATTACCAACCTTCAGGCGGACCTCGACAGCGCGATAATGCTGCTGGAAAATCGATGGCTCAATTCGGGGTTAAATTCGCCCATCGAGGTTATGAAAGATTATGGCAATTTACCCAAAATCACCTGTTATGCTGCCCAAGTGAATCAGGTATTTTTCCATATAATTAGTAACGCCATTGACGCTCTTTGTTCTAAGGGAGAATATCCGGCATCGAACCCTCCCAAAATTAAGATTACCACTGAAACCTTAGATGGAGACAAGGTGAAAATTACGATTAGCGATAATGGAGAAGGAATGAACCAAGAGACGCAAGCTAAAATCTTCGATCCATTTTTTACCACGAAACCTGTGGGGCAAGGAACCGGTTTGGGACTTTCTACCAGCTATCAAATTATCGTCGCAGAGCATGGAGGCAATTTAACCTGCTCTTCGGAATTGGGCAAAGGAACCGAGTTTGTGATTACCCTGCCAGTTAAACCCTTGAGGTCTGCTGGCAATTAAGAAGTAGGCAATCTTGCTAGAGGCAAGAGGCAATAGTAGGGAAGAGAGAAAAGTAGAGCAAACAACAGATAGGAATGATTTTTTTCTCCTTTTTAATTGTTCGCAACCCATTTAGGATTGCTAAATTGCCAAAAACAGATTTGTGTTAAAATCGGTGGGAGCATCCCATATTTGCAAAAATAGAAAATGGCTAATCGCTAATGGCTAAT
>CAZUCT010000201.1:0-13495 GCA_964619285.1 uncultured bacterium
GATGTCTGTTCTACGGGGAAAATTTTCTGCAAATATTTTTGCCTACCTACTTAATCAAGATGAAGGACTCGCACTCCATTAAGTCCGAGTCCGTTTCTCAAAATCTACCTCCAGCGATCGCCTAGCTAACCAAGTAATCGTTCATTTCTTTTTTGTGCTTGCGAAGTTTGCCCAAAGCTTCCCGTTCTATCTGGCGGACTCGTTCCCGACTAATATTAAGACAATCGCCAATTTTTGATAAAGTCATCGATTGCCCGTTGTCCAAGCCAAACCTCAAGGCCAATACGTCTCGTTGCTGAGGAGTTAAATCGGCCATCAATGAGTATAATTTCGACCGCATTGAAGACTCGATCGCATAATCTTCTGGTGAAGCGGTGGGGTCTTGCAATAAATCTCCTAATTCCGTATCTTGATTATCCCCAACTCTTAAATCTAATGAAAGGGGAAGACGGGCTCTTTCTAAGTAATCCCGAACTTGTTTGGGAGTTAGCCCCAATTCTTCTGCTATTTCGGCAGTGCTAGGATTGCGCCCCCATTTCTGAGTTAGTTCTAGTTGGGTCTTTTTTATTTTATTCAATTTTTCTGTTATGTGGATTGGCAAGCGAATCGTGCGGCTTTTTTCCGCGATCGCCCTAGTAATCGCCTGACGAATCCACCAATAAGCATAAGTAGAAAATCGATAGCCTTTACTCGGGTCAAACTTTTCTACCCCTCGCTGCATCCCGATAGTCCCTTCTTGGATTAAATCTAGTAAATCCACGTTCCTTTTCAGATACTTTTTGGCAACGGACACCACCAATCGTAGATTGGACTCTACCATCTTACGTTTAGCCTGTTCTCCTTCTTTTACGGCCCGTTGCAAATCCGTCTCCGATTCTCCCGTGGCAATGGCCCATTCTGCTATTAAGGGTTCGCGACCTAACTGTTCGGCTAGAATCTTTTTCGTCTCTTCCAGTCTAATTAAGCGTTGTACCTTTTTTCCCAAAATAATTTCTTCTTCGTGAGTTAACAAAGGAACGCGGCCAATTTCTTTTAGGTAAGTGCGTACCGCATCTTTGTCTGAGGTTTTAGCAGTATTCATATTTTTTTATCCCGCTAGGTTCTCCTCAATGGGCAGAAGTTTGACTCATCAAGCTTCCACCTTTACTTGCCAAAGAAAGCGGGCGGGTAGTTACGCTCTCCTGGCCTTTCAAGAAGTTTCTTTTCTTAAAACAGTTTTTAAATACGCCACTAAAACAAGGGTTTCAGCTAACGCGCTTAACACTTCTCAACAATTTGTTAAAAATTGTAACATTTCTTAAATAAGATGGCTAGACCTAGCAAGATAAAGTTTTCGTATGAGTGAGTTTAATTAGTTAAATAAGACTAATAAAAATGGACAAGTTTATGCATCTTTTGATACAAAATAAATTTGAGAATAGTGATAAGGGAAGTAGCCAACAAGGGTTTAGCATGGCAAAATGGACCTGGCAAACAGCTATTTCTGGTTTCTAAGAAACTTTCCCTTAAAATTTCTGACCCATTACCCATTACCCATTAGCAATTATCAATTACCGAATGACTTATTGTCTTGGCATTATCACCGAGTCCGGCATTATCATGGCCTCAGACTCTCGAACCAACGCAGGAGTAGATAATATTTCTACTTACCTAAAACTCTTTGATTTTTCTTCTTCTGGAGAGCGAGCTATTTTAATTTGTACTTCTGGAAACCTGTCAGTTACTCAGGCCGTAATTAACTGTCTGGAAAAAGATATAAAAGTTCCAGAAGAACAGAATCTCTATAGCCTTCCCAATATGCACGAAATAGCTCGCTATATCGGCGAGAAAATTCGCAAAATTCTAGAACGAGACCGCCCTTGGTTGCAACAAGACGGTATCAGCCTCACTTGCAGCTTTCTTTTAGGGGGTCAAATTAAAGGTCAAGAGCATGAATTGTATCTAATTTACAAGCAAGGCAACTTCATTAGAGCAACCCGAGAAACCCCATTTCTGCAAATAGGAGAAATTAAATACGGCAAACCAATTTTAGACCGCACTATTAGGTACGACAGTACCAGCTTGCAAGATGCGGCTAAATGCGCTTTGGTCTCTATAGATTCAACGATGAAATCTAATATTTCAGTCGGTCCGCCCATTCACCTGGTTTTGTATGAAAAAGACAGTTTAAATATTCAAAAAAGACTTAAACTGCGTTTGGGAGATCCCTATTTAGCTAAAATTAGGCAAGTCTGGGAAGAATCGCTAAAAAATGCTTTTAATGGCATTCCCGACATAGATTGGCAGTATGATTCCGATGGAGCGCCGGAAGATATTATCATTGATTAGGGGATGGAGAATTGTTAGTTGTTGATTAACAATTCCCTATGGCATCTGGCCTATTCCCTAATTACTATCCTCGAAAAAAGTGCTTCTTACCATTCATATTAACATAGAGGAAAGCAAATGTTTCAAAACATGAATTTGCAAGTTAAGCTGATTAGTTCATTTTCCTTAATGGGGGCGATAGTTTTAGTTGTTGGTTTATTTGGATTGAGGGGCACGTTTAAAGTAAACCAACATATCGAAACCCTCAGCACAAATACCTTGCCCAGCGTCGTAGGTTTGTGGAAAATTAATGAAGGACAAACTCAGATTCAATCCTCAGAGCGATTATTATTAGATCCGGAGATTACTCCTTCAGAACGAACAGAAGCTTTACAAACGATCGCAAAAGCTTGGGAGCAAATCGAAAAAGGATTTCAAGAGTATGAAGCAACGGATCAGACTCTTGAAGAAGAAAAACGCTATCGAGAACTACTTATAAAGTGGGAATCATGGAAAGAAGCCCATCAACAATTTCTTGCAATAGAAGCGGAATATAACCAAGTAAATATTAAAAATCCCTGGGAAAAAAAGCTGCAATTTCTAGAAGAAAACCAGCGACAACCTCTGGAATTAGACAGAGTCGAGAGAGCGTTAAATTTACGCAGTCAATTAGACCTGCAGCAAGAAAAAAAGAAACAGTTTTTTGAAGCTGCCACTCAAAAGGTTTTGTTGCTTTTAACGATTAACCAACAAATTGGAGAAGAAGCAAAAAAAATGGCAATAAAAGATGCAAACGAGAGCTTTGTTTGGGTTATTATAGCTTTAATCTTCGGACCGATAACCGCCTTGACTTTAGGAATAATATTGAGTCGAGCTATTACTCAACCTTTATTGCATACCATCAACACCATTTCCAGCTCTTGTTCTCAAATTGCAACCGCAGTTGAAGAACAAGAAAACATTGCCTCAGAACAAGCAGTATCGGTTAATGAAACCACAGCCACTATCAATCAGCTAGGCATCTCCTCCGATGAATCAGCCCGACAAGCAGAGTCATCAGCGCTCAATACCAGGGAAGTTTTCGCTCAATCTCAAAAGGGGACAAAAGCAATAGAGCAAGTTTTAAAAGAGATTTATTTGTTACAAGAAACAGTAAATTCTATGGGCGATCGAATTCTAGCTTTGAGCCTTCGAGTGAGTGAAATAGGAACGATTACTGTTTTAGTTACCGATATTGCCAATCAAACTAATATATTAGCCCTTAATGCTTCAGTGGAGGCAGTACGAGCGGGAGAATATGGAAAAGGCTTTGGCGTAGTTGCTTCCGAGATTCGCAAATTAGCCGAAAAAAGCAAGAGTTCGGCAGAAAAAATTAATCAATTGGCGGTAGAAATTCAAAATGCTATTAATGCCGCTGTCAAGGTAACAGATGAAAGCAAGAAAAATGCCAATCACAGCATTACATTATCCCAAGAAGCAGGAACGGCATTTGAAAAAACCGCTGAGGCAATTAATGAGGCTATGAATTTTAACAACCAAATTGCCTTGACTGCGAAACAACAAGCGATAGCCGTTAAAGAAGCTGCTATGGCTATGAATTCCATTAATCAGGGAGTGCAACAAACGGCAACTGCTGTCGCTCAAATTAGGGTCGGCATCCAACAACTCGACCTCGTAGCCAACGGTTTAAAAGCATTAGGGGGAACTCGATAAACATACTGCCCGCGAGACTGCGCTTTCGCCCTTAACGATGTTTTAATCAAGACTTATGCATTTAAACTAAAAATCAACCTTTGAGATTGCAACCCACATTCCGCACTTCAAAATGTAGCATAAAAGTAGTATGGGATGAGTCTATTGATTAGGGCCAATTAACAATTAACTATTAACAATTAACAATTGACTATTACTGATGTTAAAAAAACCAAAAAAAATCTGGGATGCTTCGACTTGGGCGAGTTGGAAACCCTTCGGACTCGGAGAACAATACCCCAATAACTACTGGGAAGTATTGCGCTCTATCTGGAAAAACGCCGATAATCTCCCCTACGCCTGGGACATCCTCAATAAGGGAGTTTGCGACGGTTGCTCCTTGGGGACCACGGGCATGAAAGATTGGACCGTGGATGGCCTTCACCTCTGCAACGTGCGGCTGCGACTCCTGCGGCTCAACACCATGCCGGCCCTTGACCCCCAACTGTTAGAAGATGTCTCCCAGGTAACAGGCAGGATGCCTGTTTTACAAGGCAAAAGCACGGCAGAACTGCTAGAGTTAGGGCGGCTTCCTTATCCCATGAGGCGCGATCGCGGCGACAAAGGATTTAGGCCCATCAGTTGGGAAGAGGCCCTCGAACTCATCGCCAGTCGCATCAAAGCCACCACCCCAGACAAACTGGGATTTTACCTAACCAGTCGGGGCACGGTCAACGAAACCTACTACGCAACCCAAAAAGCAGCCAGGGCCATCGGCACCAACAACATCGACAACGCCGCCCGCATTTGCCACTCTCCCAGCACCAGCGCCCTCAAAACTACAGTGGGTGCCGCCGCCACTACCTGTTCTTATAAAGATTGGATCGGGACCGACTTATTAGTCTTCTTCGGTTCCAACGTCGCCAACAACCAACCAGTAACGGTTAAATACCTCCATTGGGCGAAAAAAGCGAGCACGAAAATAGTAGTTGTCAATACTTACCGGGAACCGGGCATGGAACGTTACTGGGTGCCTTCTATTCCCGAAAGCGCCCTTTTCGGAACAAAGTTTGCCGAAGATTTCTTTTTGGTAAACCTCAACGGGGATATGGCATTTATTAACGGCACTATCAAACAGGCGATCGCCCACGGCTGGACCGACAACAACTTTATCGATAACTACACCGACGGTTTCGACCGACTCAAAGCTACCCTCGACGCTCAAAGTTGGGAAGAACTGGAGCGCATCTCCGGTGCGAGTCGAGAAGATATGTACGCCTTCGCCAAAATGTTAGGAGAAGCTAACAAAGCAGTCTTCGTCTGGAGCATGGGCATCACCCAACACGAAAACGGCGTCGATAACGTGCGGGCGATCGTCAACCTCGCCCTTACCAAAGGTTTTGTCGGGCGGGAAGGTTGCGGTTTGATGCCCATCCGGGGGCATTCCGGCGTTCAGGGCGGCGCCGAGATGGGTTGTTATGCTACCGCATTTCCCGGTGGGAGGGCGATAACGGCGGAAAACGCCCGACTTTTATCCGACCTTTGGGGTTTTGAAGTACCAACGGAAAAAGGTTTAATTACCTCGGAAATGTTAGAAGCGGCTGCAGAAGATAACCTAGAGGTTTTGTGGTCTGTGGGAGGTAACTTTTTGGAAGTGCTGCCAGACCCGGAATTTGTGGAAGCGGCGATGAAAAAAGTACCCTTGCGAATACATCAAGACATCGGTTGCGCCAAACAGATGTTATTGGAACCGGGGGAAACAGTTATATTACTACCGGCGACGACTCGCTATGAAGTTCCAGGAGGCGTGACGGAGACTAATACGGAAAGGCGAGTAATCTTTTCTCCAGAAATTCCCGGCCCCAGAATAGCGGAAGCGCGTCCCGAGTGGGAGGTGTTTTTGGAGGTGGCGCGGCGAGTAAAACCGGAAATTGCCGATAAGTTGCAGTTTGAGAACACCGCCGCCATCCGCCAAGAAATCGCTAAAGCGGTTCCCCAATATGCCGGCATTCAACATTTGGAAACTGCGGGAGACCAATTCCAATATGGCGGGGCGCATTTATGTTTTGGTTGGAACTTTGCCACTGCAGACGGGAAAGCGCATTTTACGCCGATGACTCCTGCCAGTAAGGAGTTACCGGAGGGTTATTTTAAGGTGGCGACTCGCCGTGGCAAGCAGTTTAATAGTATCGTTCAAGAACAGAAGGACGCGATAACCGGTGCTGGGCGGGAGGCGGTTTTAATTAATGCTACCGATGGGGAGAAATTGGGAGTTAAGGAGGGCGATGCCGTCTTGTTAAAAAATGAGTTTGGGGAGTTGCCAGCACGAGCTTTTTTTGCACCGATAACTCCGGGTAATTTACAGGTTCACTGGCCCGAGGGTAACGTTTTGTTGGATAAGAGCAAGCGTTGTGATGCGGGGGTGCCGGATTATAATGCGGTGGTGCAGTTGATAGTTAACAAGATGTAAGGTGCGCGGTGCTACCTAACAGCATTTGTAAGGTAGCACCGCGCGCACCCTATTAGCTCGACACAGCTAAATTTGTGGGTAACTCATACTCATACTCATACTCAAAAAAAGAGTTTTTTCTTTGAGTAAGAGTAAGAGTAAGAGTACTCGTCATGAAAAGAAAATACCCACAAATTTAGCTGTGCTGCACTACTACAGTAATTTGAATAACCAAAAAATTAAAATGAGCAAAAAATTAACGATCGTAGCGAGAGTAGAGGCTAATGCCGATAAAGTCGAATTGGTGAAAACCGAGTTATTAAAGCTGGTTGCCCCAACGTTAAAGGAAGCGGGTTGTATTCAGTATGACTTACATCAGGATAATGAAAATCCGGCGGTATTCCTATTCTATGAAAATTGGGAAAATCGCGAGCTTTGGCAGCAGCACATGAATAGCAGTCACATTGCGGAGTATTTGAAGGCTACAGAAGGTGCTGTAGCCTCGTTTACGTTAAACGAAATGAGCCGGTTATGAAGATGTAAGGTGCGCGGTGCTACCTATTCGTAAGAAATACGGCGCTAGCACTATTATTGCTCGTTATCTATTATTTATTCGATGGCTCCCCTAAGCAGCAAAACGAAAACGCAAATATGGAAAGTGGAGGGAGGCAAAGTTAAAGCTATTGCCGATCGCCTCGCCACGGAAGAGCCTTTAGAAATTCGTCTGGTGGAACCGGAACAAACCGTCGCCGTTACTATGCGAACTCCTGGGGCGGACTTTGACTTGGTGGCGGGGTTTTTGTTTAACGAGGGAATTATAGGCGATCGCTCGGATATCGAGCAGATGAGCTATTGCGTAGCTCCGGAAATAGACGGAGAGCAGCGACAAAATATCGTCAACGTCGCCCTCAAGGAAGATTTACGCCCGGACTTGCAGCGTTTGGAGCGTCATTTTTTCACCAATAGCGCCTGCGGCGTTTGCGGCAAAGCGAACATTGAGGCGTTGCAAATTCGAGGTTGTAGCGCCCTACCTCTCGGTTTGCAAGTCGACACCGAAGTTATTTATAAACTACCAGAGCAACTGCGGACCGCTCAAAACATTTTCCAATCTACGGGAGGTTTGCACGCCGCCGCCATTTTTGACAGCAAAGGGGAATTGCTGAAACTGCGGGAAGATGTGGGGCGGCACAACGCTTTGGATAAGTTAATCGGTTCGGCGCTGTTCGCGGACGAGTTGCCTTTAAGTAATAGTATAGTGATGGTCAGCGGGCGATCGAGTTACGAGATTTTGCAAAAATGTTTGGTGGCCGGTGCGCCGATAATTTGTGCGGTTTCTGCTCCGAGTAGTTTGGCGGTGTCTCTGGCGAAGGAGTTTAATATTACTTTGATTGGGTTTCTCAGGGGGAATAAGTTTAATGTTTATTCTGGGATTGAGAGGATTGATGTTCGTTGAAACTAACCGCCTCTATAAAAATTACCCGCCAGAAACCGGGTTTTGCAGAAATTACCCGGTTTCTTAAGATTTCATTGAATAAATATCCCGGTCTCGCCCCGAAAATTCATCCCGATCGCTCTCTAAGGGTAGGGAGGCGATGGCCCCTAAAATATCGGCGGGAGTTTTTTTATTTTCAACCTGCCGTTAGAGTCAATCTAACCGTTGTTTCTTAACCAACGGGATTTCTCCGTACTAGGACGATTCAAAGCGCAGATTTTTTTCCTACTTGCTTTTACGACCGTAGCACAAAAACTAGAAACTTTCAAGGCGATTAAAATCCCCCGTTCACTTTTCATCCATGCTTTTAAAAACATGGCTTTCAAGTTCTCGTCCTTTTTTCGTAAAATAAGAGGTGCTTTAATGGATACTTCCGAAGATCGCATTCAAGAATTACAAGAAGAGTATCCCTGTTTAGAATCTCTCATAGTGCCTGTTGCCTAAAACAAAGTTCGTTAGGTTTGGTCATAGTCAATGCCCAGGCGATCGCTGAAATACCGACGATACAAATTGTACCTGACCTTGCAATCGTTTCCCCGCATTTCCACCAAACCCATTCCTTCTAACTTATATGCTTGCATCCAGTCCAAACGAACCGCATCCTCTTCAGTCAATACCTTCTTAAAAGCCTCCAATAGTTCTGGGTACTTTTGCAACCGGTCCAAAATACCCAACAAATGCTCCCTATAAATGCCCGCCTCTGTGGGAGCATTTCTCAAAAGTTCTTCTAAAAATTGTTCTTCAGAAGACATTTTGCCGTAATTTTTAATATAAGAAAAAGCTTGCTGTATTAAGCTAGGATAACCCCCCACCAAAGCCATCAAGTTCTTAATTTTATCTTCCGTCAAATTTAACCCTTGATTTGCCGCCAATTTCTCAACTTGAGTTTGAGTAAAACCAGGCAACTTAATCGGCAAACCCACATTACCAAAAGGAGAAGAATTGATATCTAAATCTGCATAAATTTCCGTCGAATGAACTATAATTAAGCGCAATTTTTTCCATAAGTCTTGAACCTTAGCATTATCGTGCCAAATTCGCAGCAAACTGAAAAAAACTTCAGCAACTTCCCCGTAAGGAAAAACTCGTTCTACCGGATCCAAACACAAAACCAGAGGATTTTCTATTTGGGCTAATAAATATTTTTCAAAGTAATCAGTACAGTTAACTTTGCTGCTAGAAAAATCATCATCCCAGTAATCTTGTAATTTATTATCTAATCCCATCCCTCGACCGACCATAACGCAAAACCACTTTAAAAAGGTATCTGGACTACTGAAATTAGTTTTATCTGCCAAATAGATATTAAAAAAAATCGTCTGATAATTGAGTTTATAAGCATAGTTAAGAATGCGAGAACTCAGAGAAGTTTTTCCCATTCCTTCGGGAGCTTTAATTCTAATTAAAGCTCCCGGTTTAGTAATTTCTTGACAGCATCTTTCTTCGATAGGAGGACGCTCGATATAATCTGGTAATTCGGGAAAAATTTGCTGCGTTTTTGAATTAATTTCCCCTTGCTTAAGCAAGCGTTTTTTTCGTTCCAGAGCATTTTTAAAATTAGTTTTTTTAATTTCTTCTTCCAAAGCTTTAGAAAGAAGCTTCCACAATTTATGACCTACGGTTCTTTGCAAATAATTAGCGCTGTACTCCGTAGTTTCTGCCATTTCCTCATAAGTTTTACCGTGCCAAGCACCATAAATAATTGCCATCTCGACATCGGTTAAATGTCTGGCTTCAGTTTCTACTAATGCGTTATCTGCCAGAGCGATCGCTTCTTCACAATTCATTTGATAATTAACAATTAATAATTAATAATTAACAATTAACAATTGGCTATTTAGGCCTAACTTGAGAAATCCCCAATTTTTGTCCGCAATTGCGGACTTTTTTGAGCCATTAACTTTTAATGTCCAATTTTTGTCCGCAATTGCGGACTTTTTTGGGCCATTAACTGTTAATCTCCAATTTAAGCCGTCGATGGCCATCGTCTCCGAGAATCGAACTACTTTTTAATCCTAATTCAGTCCTTAGCTTTCTAATTAATTTCTGAAAATAATACTTTTATCCCGATCCTCAAACTCAAAGGTAGTACAAACAAACATAAATCGAAGGTCCAGCCTCTAAAAGCGACTGCCTTCAAGTCAAAAATACTACTCAGGAGACGTACATCTATGCCACGCTTGTCCTTAATTTCCGGAACCGCTCGGGGAGCCTCTGACCTCAAATTCGTTGCTGCACCAGAGACAGAAATCTATTTCAAGGGAACCAGAGAATTTTTACGAGCCCTTTTAGATGCCAGCGTAAAAAGTCGAGGAGATCTCCAAGCAGTTTATCCGCTGTTAGAAGAAAAGGTCGAACTGCTAGAACCTCATTTTATCTACGAGTTGCGCTCTTGGGGCCGCGAAACCTTTCCCCAACTCTCCAAAGAAAAAAAAGTCACCATAGCTAATGCTCTGGCAGACTTAAGTCGGATTATTTGGGCCTTGCCCGAAGGCGACCCCGATATTGATTTGGAAATAGCGATCGCCTGTAACGAACTAGCCTTAGAACTGCTCAACAGTTCCGAATCTCCCGAGCTATGGGCCACCATTAATAAAAATCTAGCTCTTGCTTACAGCGAACGTTCTCTTGGCGATACAGTCGAAAACGACCTCAAATCTTACGCTAACTACCACCAAGCACAACAGATTTTTCCTTACGAACCCTTTCCCGAACAATGGGCAAAATGTTAATTGTTAATCGTTAATTGTAGTTAATTGTAGTTAATTGTAGGTTGGGTGAAGTGAAACGGAACCCAACAAACCAACGCCTAATATCGCCACTTTAAGCCATCAGCGAAGGCAAAAAACTAACAATTCCCGGAAACACAATAATTAACAGCAGCACCAATAATTGCAACAAGATAAAAGGAATGACGCCGCGATAAATATGACCGGTCGTGACTTCTGGTGGCGCAACGCCGCGCAAATAAAATAAAGCAAAACCAAAAGGAGGAGTTAGAAACGAAGCCTGTAAGTTAGCTCCCAAAATAACCCCGAACCAAACCAAATCTATACCTAATTCTTGAGCAACCGGCACAAATAAAGGCACGACGATAAAGGCAATCTCAAAAAAGTCGATAAAAAAGCCCAGGAAAAATACTACGGCCATGCTGAGGAAAAGAAAGCCAGGAACTCCACCGGGAATACTGGATAATAAATCGTACATAAAGCGATCGCCATCCACTCCCCGAAACACCAAACTAAAAGCAGTGGAACCCAAGAGAATAAACATCACCATCGTCGTAGTGCGCAAGGTGACATCGCAAACTTCTCGTAAGGAACTCCAGCTTACTTGTTTTTTGACCGCAGCAAGAGCGATCGCCGCAATAGAACCCACAGCACCGGCCTCAGTGGGAGTCGCAATTCCAAAAAAGATACTCCCCAATACCATCAGAATTAGTAACAACGGCGGCATCATCACCTTTAGCACTCGCAGGCCTAAAGCCTTAGGACCAATATCGCGTACTTCCAAAGGTAAGGCAGGAGCCAGTTCCGGTCTAACAAAAGCAACAATCAAAACGTGAAGCGCAAAAGCACCCGCCATCAACAACCCAGGAATCGCAGAACCCACAAACAGATCCCCCACCGAAATCCCCAGTTGGTCTCCCAGTACCACCAAAACCACGCTCGGAGGAATAATCTGGCCCAAAGTTCCCGAAGCCACGATAACACCAGTAGCCAGTTCCTTGTTATAGCCGTAGCGGAGCATGATCGGCAAAGAAATTAGTCCCATAGCCACCACAGTAGCCGCCACCACCCCAGTCGTAGCCGCCAGCAAAGCTCCCACCAGAACCACAGCCAAGGCCAAGCCCCCTCTCAGACGTCCGAAGAGAATAGCCATCGTTTCCAGCAGTTGCTCCGCCATGCCCGATTTTTCCAGCATTGCCCCCATAAAGATAAAGTATGGGATCGCCAACAGCGTGTAATTGGCCATAATCCCAAAAATCCGCTGGGGCATAGCCGTTAAAAAAATCGGATCGAAAACTCCCAGGACAATACCAACCAAACCAAAGAAAATCGCCACCCCCCCCAGAGAAAAGGCCACCGGGTATCCCATAGATAGAAATAGGAACGCCCCAGCAAACATAACCGGGCCTAACCATTCAAATTCATACGTCAGAGTCATCGGCGGTCTCCTGGAGTGGTAGTTGACGGGTGAAAATCGCCCAATTTTTGATAGCTTCAGAGATTCCTTGAATAATTAGCAAGACGCAACTAACAAGAATCATTGTTTTGATAGGGTAACGGGGCAGTCCCCCCGGATCCGGGGACACTTCGAGAATGGCCCATGAGTTGGCCACTGCACTCCAAGAAAAAATAATAATGAGGATGCTGAAGGGTATCAGGAATAAAAGAGTCCCAATTAGATTGGCCAGAGCTTTTTGTCTCGGGGTCCATCTACTATATAAGAGGTCCACCCTAACGTGTTCGTTATGTTTCAGAGCGTAGGCTCCGCCGAGCAGGAAAACGATGTCGAAAATGTACCATTGAATTTCTATTAGGGCGTTCGAGGTTAAGTTTTGCCCGATGCCCTTGCCAATGTAGCGTCCGATTACGTTCCAGACCCCCACTAAAATCATAAGTAGGACTAAACCACCGCTAAGGCGTCCAACTATTTCGTTGAAGCGATCGATAATTCTCGATAGCCGTAAAAGTTTTTCCAATTGATGGCCTCCTAAATTCGTTCCTAATAAGTCTAGTATTTTTTATCAAATTCAGGCCCTCCGATGTGGTTTTCTCCTCGTGTTTGGGCCAAGCAAAAATTGGCCACTAAAACCAACAAATCTGATTTTTTCCCGTTGGCCCCAATTTACAACCAGAAAACAACCAGGATGGCCCATTTTTGCCAATTTAGGCGGCTACATCTAGCGAAAATAAAAAAAAATAAAAAAAAATCCGGAAGCCCAAAAGCATTGATATCAAAAAGTTACAGTCGGTGGACTTTCGCGAAAAATCAAAAAAAATAGAAATTTTTTGAAAAAAGGGTTGACAGTTAGAAAAGTAGTTGCTAGATTAGTAAATGCGCGGGTTGAAAAACCAACAACCCAAAAGCGCCCGAACCTAGAAAAAAGAATAGTTGGAAAGCACAAAATCCAGAGTACCTCGTTATAGAAATTAACAATTACGAGCGAGGCTAGTTTTGAAACTAGACTCAACAAACAAACCATCACGGAGAGTTTGATCCTGGCTCAGGATGAACGCTGGCGGTCTGCTTAACACATGCAAGTCGAACGGATTTATTTCTTTCGGGGAATAAATTAGTGGCGGACGGGTGAGTAACGCGTGAGAATCTACCTTAAGGACGGAGATAACAGAGGGAAACTTCTGCTAATCCCCGATGAGCCTGTAATAGGGTAAAAAGAGCTCTCGCCTTGAGATGAGCTCGCGTCCGATTAGCTAGTTGGTAAGGTAAGAGCTTACCAAGGCGACGATCGGTAGCCGGTCTGAGAGGACAATCGGCCACACTGGGACTGAGACACGGCCCAGACTCCTACGGGAGGCAGCAGTGGGGAA
>CAZUCT010000202.1:0-13202 GCA_964619285.1 uncultured bacterium
CTAGAACCTCCATCTCCCCCAGAAACCCGGTTTCTCAAAGAAACCGGGTTTCTAGTAAAGACCACTTGCCCGTTTTCCTCAACCGTCAACCCCGTAGCGTGGGAGTTAACGTTACCCTCTGTCAGCAAACCGGGCAGCGATAGCGGTGTAATCTCCTCTCGGTTTCCCCCAAAATTCGATACCTCCAAATTCAAAATATGCCCCGTTTGAGAGATGCGAATAGTATCGCCCCCTTCCACCGCCGCAATAGTAACGTTACCCCCAGAAGTAGAAATTTCTCCCGTATTAATAACCGTTCCACCAGTGAGAGTCAACTCTTGACCTGCTGGTACTTCTAAATTACCCGCATTCACTATCGCCCCCGGTTGGGAGACATCGAACCTATATCCGCTAGGAGTTCCGACCAAATTCTGATAATCGTTATTACCGACAGTATTAAACCAATTATTACCAAAACCGATACCCGTGGCCGTGGTGACGCCGAAGGAGGCGGGAACGTTTAAACTGGCACCGGGCCCGAAAATGACCCCGGCAGGGTTCATTAAATAAAGGTTGGAGTTGCCGCCGGTGACTTGAATTAACCCGTTAATAATAGAAGCGTTGCCCCCAGTGACTCGCCCCAGGATGTTGTGGATGTTGGGGGCCGAGATAAAGTTGGCAGTTTGGCCCGCGTCCAGGTTGAATTGCTCAAAACTGTGGAAAAGGTTGGCCCCATTGCCGCTGGCGGCCCCGCCCGTGATGTCGAAACGTTGGCCCTGGTTGTTGATAATAGTACCAGTACCATCGTTGGCGGGGACGATGTTTTGAGCGATCGCCTGTTTCGCCCCTACTGGCAACAAGACGCAAACTAGGGCTAATAACCGAGAATAGTCTCTTACAGCACTTTTCTGAGCCATATTCAAACTCCGGGTTGAGAAACGAGAATTACCATATGTTTCAATTTTAGACCGGGAATGTGAAAAATTTGTGTTAATTTATGTGAATTTTTGTTGATTTTTTCTGAAATTTCGGCTATTGCTACCTAAACCAGAAACCCGGTTTTTTCAAAAAACCGGGTTTCTTAATACCCTCCCCTACGCAGCAACTTCTAAGTTATCCAACTTCTCCCAAACCACCCCCATCAATTCATCCAAACCCACCCTCGCAACTGCAGAAATTAAAAACATTTCCCCCGGAAATATCTCCTTAAATTTATTTATCAAATCCTGCATTTCCTCGCTTTCCAAATCCACCGCATCCACCTTATTCAAAGCCAAAATCTGCGGTTTTTCCGCCAAATCGTGCCCGTAAGCCTCCAACTCGTTTTGAATCGTCCGGTAATTTTCCACCGGATCCGCATCCGTAACATCGATTAAATGCAACAGCAACCGAGTCCGTTCGATATGCCGTAAAAATTCGTACCCCAAACCCGCCCCCATCGAAGCGCCTTCAATTAATCCCGGAATGTCAGCAAAAACCGTTCCGTCACCAGTAGGTTTCCTCACAACTCCCAAATTAGGAATTAAAGTCGTAAAAGGATAATCTGCTATCTTCGGTTTCGCCGCCGATAAAGCAGAAATTAAGGTCGATTTTCCCGCATTTGGCAAACCGATAATCCCAACTTCTGCTAATAGCTTTAACTCCAAAAGCAGACTTTTTCGTTCCCCTTCCAAACCGGGTAAAGCGTGTTCTGGGGCGCGGTTGCTGTTGCTGAGAAAATGTCGATTTCCCAAACCACCTTTACCCCCCTTAGCAACGCACAGAGTATCGCCAGATGCAATTAAATCTCCGATAAGTTCTTCAGTTTCTGCATCATATACCATCGTACCGCAGGGAACTTTAATGACGCGATCGCTCCCCGAAGCCCCAGTCATATTCTTCGGTCCCCCCCGCTTGCCATCTTCCCCTTTAAACAAGCGATTATACTTAAAATCTAACAGCGTTTGGAGGTTTTCCTCGACCAACAAAATAACCGAACCGCCCCTACCGCCATTACCGCCTGCAGGACCCCCCGCCGGCACATATTTTTCCCGACGAAAAGCAACGATACCATCGCCACCTTTACCCCCTTCGACTTCTATTTCTGCCCTGTCTATAAATTGCATATTTGTTTGATTTTAGGTTGTTTTGAATGAAAGCTTCTAACGTTAACTCCCTCGGCACTCCATCAGGCCAATAACCGGGCTCTGCAGGAGCCCACCAGCGATCGTCTTCTCCTGCTGCCCAAGCAAAACAATTATAATCTGATGTTTCAGGACTGGTAATTTGATATTCATCTGAATATAAGTTCTGAAAATGACTTGCTAACCATCTTTTTATTCCGCTCATTCTGTTAAAATATTACCATTTATAGCCATGTTCTCTACCCCATTTTAGCCATGCTTCTGCCATTTGCCTCATCCGTCCGCGTTGTTCTGGTTTGACAGGATTAGCACCTGTAATAGTTCTTAGGGCCTTAAACCAATGAGCGGGTTTTTGCTCCAGTTCTCGCAATAGCAAAGATACTGCTGGCTGTCCCATATCAATTATTTGTTGATATGCTGGATGACTCGTTTTTTCAGTAACAAACGAGGAACCACCTGTTTCATCGTACCATTGTGAAACTAGGGCTTCAAATTTTTCGACCATTGACTGTTCTTGTGAAGGCGAAACAACTTTGATTTTATCTGGATTGTTTTTTAACCATTCCTTGAAATAATTTTTCAGGCGATCGCTTTCAATTATTCCTTTGTTCGGTGCATTTTTCCAGGGCGCTTCATTATGAGTCATTTCCCGCAACTGCCAAGCAGAAAACCTACCAAAAAAATAGTAAACTTGTTCTAAAAGCTGATGGCTTTTTTCATCAAATACAGAAAAATCTACTGTTTCTGAGGCCGGTATTGCCCCGGCACCATAAGATTTGTAACTCTCATAAAGTTCGGGAATAACAGGACCGTGAAACCATGCTTCCATAGTTTCGGCAAATAAAGGCTCATCATATAAAGCCAAATAAAGACCTTGAGCATAATAAACCAACTTTTGCAGTTTTAAATTAGACATTAAATCGCCAGCTTCTGGCTCTACTCTCTTGAGAAAATATCGAGCGACATCGTGGCAACTAATCATAATGACCCCCAGAAAATTTAGAAAAATTTGTGATTTACTCCTTCCCTTCCTCTTCACCTAATTTAGCGCTAATAAAAGGAGAATTAATATCGATAGACCAATTTTCGTCAAGAAACTTAAAATTAGCATCCAAAATTAAAGTTAGGTTGCCAATAAGATTCTCTGGGTTTAACGATGGTTCGGACTCGGAAGAAAAATTGCCTTTTAGCAAAAACTTAAGTGCAATCCAATATTCGCTTTCTTTCAAATTTTTACCTAAAGAATAACTAGCTAATTCCACAGACAAGGGCTGTTTAAATTTAACTTCTTCGTAGAAATTATCCCTGTCATCCCAATAGCCAAATATTGTAAAATTAGAGTATTGTAAATGTTCTCTAGCGATGGACTCTAGGGATGCTGGAGATAATTTTTCTAACATTTCCCAAATTTGATTAATTGTCGATTTGATCATAATTTTTTCCTTTAATTAATGTTCTGTCATTACCCCGGGAAAGTTTAAGACCATATAGAGAAGCTCTTCCTCTCCTTCTTCGCTTTCAGGGTTGAGCAATAGGTCGGTATATTGAGCGTGAAAACGAAAGTTTCCTCCTTTTCCTAATACTTTTGATTTGAGATGATAACCTTCTTTTTGGGAAGGAACTAAACCAATATTCCCTTTAGGAGGAACTTCTCCTTTTTCAATAGCTTTAAGGTGCTTGTTTTTAGCATCGTGTTTTTTCCCTAATTCGATTTGAGTCTGAGAAAAGGAAACTAAGCGCCCCTTACTTGTTTGATATACCCGATCGCTTTCAATTTCTAACCAGCTACTCGGTAAATTTAGCATACATTTTTATCTTACCTCCTTAACGTTCGTAAATTTCTTCACGATTTATAAAACCATTAACTTTAACCGGATTTTCTGTTAAAATTTCGATAATATCTTTGGTTTTAGTCTGAGGTTCGGAAGTAGCTAAGTTCTCTAATTGATTTTTAGCTTTAAAAGCCTCGATAATAGCTTGTATTTGTCCGATTTTTTCTGGTTTTAACCCGCTGATATTAATAGTCTTGTTCATAGTCGATCTCGATATATTTTTCTCTTAAATTACATCAAATCGCGTTATTTCCCCTCAGTAAAACTTGCCGCCAAACCCTCAACAAAACTCCCATGTTCAGAAGAAGATAACCCCTGCCCCACCACTTCCAAAACCTTCGCTAAATCCCCCGCCAATAACGCCGACTTATCCAACCACAAACCCGGAAAAACTGCGCTGCGAATAATCCCATCTGCTTCTGGTTCTACTTTAATATATTCCCCCTCCTGCCAGCGAAACCAGTCCAAGTCGCGATCGTAAACCCGCCACACTAAATATTCTTTCACACCATTGCGACGATAAACATTTTTTTTATCGCGTAAATCGTAAGAAGCAGTTGAGGCAGCAATTTCTACAATTAGTTCCGGCGCTCCTTCGATGTAACTATCATTATTTACAATAGATTCTCCTCCCGCTTCAATTCTTAACAAAGCATCAGGTTGAACTTCGTTATCGGCATCCAAGATAACAGTAGTATTATCAAGCAACATTAATCCTGGCGTTGCTGCTTTATAAACTCCTAACGCAGTCATAAGATTGGCATGAGGTTCTCCATGTTGTACTCGTAACGGTGAGGCCATATAAACAATTCCTTCTACTAATTCAGCTTTTTTAACTTCTGGCATCGCCTCGTAGCGACGCTCAAACTCTACGCGGGTAAGTTTATCGCCACCTTCCAGAGGCGGCATAATTTTGGTTGGTTTTAACTGAGTTTGAACTATCATAAGCTATAGAAAAGAAAGAATAAGGAATTGTTGTCATAACCGTAGAACAGGCATCTAGCCTGTTCCACAAACGCGCATCTAACAATACTTAGATACATCCTCGTTACATTCATCTGCCAAATAAGACAGGGCGCGGAAGCGCAAACCCACTAACTGTTCGTAAAGCGGGTTCAACTTACACATAGCCGGAATGTGCGCCACCTTCCGACCGAAAAAAACGATATCTCTCTCTAAGGGACACTGGGGCGGAACCAACTTACACACAGTACGAGCGACTTTAGGATCGTGAATATCCCAAGCATCTAACCAGTGCTTGACCGGTCCTAAAATTTCGAGGTGATGGTCGTGGTGGGGAATAGCAGCAGCGCCATCTTCGCCATGTTCTTGTTCCGCTTCTAACTGCGCCTGTTGCAGGTTGCGACGCAAAGCATCTAAAGCTTTAACTTTCAAGCCGAAAGCGTTACAAAAATCGTGCAAAAGATCGTCTTCGCACACAGAATAAACCCCATCTGCCAGGGCCACCATAACCGCAGTTCTCAAAAAATTCTCAGCCATAGTCGCATCGTCCCCCAGAACGATCGCCAGCTCTCTAGGAGTAATGGGATCCAATTTAGTAATATCCGTATCGGTATGCAGTTCGTCGTGACTGAGGACATCTATTGCTTCCTTTTCCGTTTCATCAAAATCTCCATCCGCCCAAGCCAGGGCCAAAAGTCCCCGCTGCCAAGCAATGGTCTGTTCTTGAGTTAGGGGTGATTTAACAAGCTGATTCATATTGCGATCTGTTTAAACAACTATTGTCTGTCTCTTCCATCGTAGCTTTAACTCCCCCAACTAGGCTAAACTAGAGGGCCGAACCGTTCGATAAGGAAGTTTTCGTGACCCCACAAGAGTTTGCTTTGTTGCTGATGTCGATCGCCGCCAGCGTTACCGGACAGTTTTTCCTTCGCGCCGGCGCCTTAAAACTCGGTCAAGTCAATACCGCCAACTGGATGACTCATATTTTCGCTATCCTCACCATCCCAGAATTACTCGCAGGTTTGACCGCCTACGGCCTGGGGGCCATCGCCTACATCCTCCTCCTCACTCGGGTTAAACTCAGCGTCGCCGCCCCTTCCGTGGCCTTAGTTTATGTATTTTCCGTTTTAATTGGTTATTTTGTCTTCCGCGAAACCATCCCCATGAGGCGCATCCTGGGTTTGGCCCTAATTATCTGCGGCGTTATTTTTGTAGTCTGGAAAGAATAGGCTTCTTGCAGAAGCAGGCAAAAGGCAAGAGGCAAAAGGCAAAAGTTAACATTAGGCAAAAGGCAAGAGGCAAGAGGTCTAATTAACAATTAACAATTAACAATTGACAATTGACAATTAACCCCGGCGACACAAAATCCATCTCAACTCCATTGGAGGCCGTCCGTCGGCCATGGGGAAAACATCCCGACCCGTGGCCCAGCTTTCAAACCAACTGGTAGGCGGCCAAGCTTCCGACGGTAAATGCTGGCGTTCGTATTCCAGGGCCGACTCGTTAGCAATAATAGTTAAAGGCAACTCCTCCATGGCCGCCGCCAACTCCCCTTCTGCAAACAAAGTCGACCAAGCTTGTTCGGCCATCTGTCTGACCAAAGCATTTGGTTCGTAGCCCCCAACACTTAAAAAAATATTGAACAAAAGCAGACCGCCAGTAGCGAGATAATCGCACATTTTCGCCAGAAACAGTCGCAGTTGGTCCGTCGAACGAAAATGAGACGTAACCTCAGTAGCGATCGCCACCTGATAAAAAGCCGGTCGCATCCTCACCAAAGGATCCAGAATATCCCCCTCTTTCACCTTCAGAGGCAAACCCTCCTCCCCGGCCGCCCCTTGCAACTCCTCCACAAACACCGGGGCCAACTCCAACACATCCACGTTATGACCCTCTCGGGCCAGAGGCAAAGCATTGCGACCGGTTCCCCCTCCCACATCCAAAATTCGCAACTTAGTTTTTTGTGGCATCTCTGCCACCACAGCCATCACCTTAGCATCGGGATGAGACCCGAAAAGGGGAGATTTTCTCGTCTCCACCCAAGACTGATAATGTTCTCCCACCGTCGGACTGCGAATCGCAAATTGGCAGGCCATACCCGTTTTTGGCGGCCTAACCGACTCGTACTGTACCGCTAAAACCGAAGTAGCAGAAACCCCAAATCCCTCTTTTAACTTGCTTTCCAGCAGACCGCGCAGTTGCAACCTGCGATCGTCCGGCATGGGCCTGCCCAAATCGGCAAAAACCTTATCTATTAACTTAATGTAATAGTCTAACATACCGGGGATACAAGGCAAAAGCAACTCCCCACGGGCCCCCATACAGCTATTGAGCTTGTATAGCATAGCTTTTTGGAGAACTGCCGGGGAAGTTACCAGTGGAAGCGGTTCGTTTTGAGAAAACCCATCTTTATTCATAAGTGTTGGGAATTGGGAACATTGTCTGTTGCCTTTTCCCCCTCTTGCATGCATGCCTCTTGCCTCTTACCTCTTACCTCTTACCTCTTACCTTTCCCCATTACCCATTACCGAATCTAGTTGCTGCCCGTAAATATTACTTCTGGGAATTTGCCCTGCGCTTCCTGCATCGGGCGGCGTCTGCCTTCCTCTTGCCAGTAGTTAATTATTTCTGTAGCCTTGTTCAGCAACTCGATGCGATCGATTTCAGAAATCCAATTTTTGGACTCCATTTCATTTTTTAGCTCTTCCCAGGCATCGTTGCGGGGCCAGAAAAAGTAACGAGTCAAAGGACTGCTACTCTTGCCTACAGCTTGGTCGACGGCCAGCGCTACGTTTTCTTCCAGCCAGAGAACTTTAAGAATGAACTTAGACAATTACACCTCCGGGTAATCAACCCATATTTATTACAAAATTTTACAAACGATTATTTTATCACGCTAATTGGATTCTGGATAGCCAGTTACCGACTCCGCCCCAGTTAAACCACCAATGGGCAATTCCTGTGAAACCCGGTTTTTCCAAAAAACCGGGTTTCACCAGATACCAAAAAACTCGGTTTATTCCAACTTCAAAAATTTCTCTAAACCACTCGTTACCGCAGGAGGCCAGCGGCGAATCTCAGCCACCCATTCTAAATCTTGATAGCGCGGATCCAGCCCCACCGCAGCTACCCAATTACTTTCCGCTTCTCCTCGTTTTCCTTCTTGCCACAAACAAGCAGTTAAAGCAGCCCGCATATCGGCAAAACTGGGATATTTACGCACTAAATCTTTCATAGTCTTAATCCCTTTTTCGGTTTCACCGATTTCATATAAAGCTAAAGCGTAATTTCCCCTCGCAAAAGCATAATCTGGTACTAATTCAAAGGCTTTTTGATAATCGGCGATCGCTTTTTCCCATTCTCCATTCCCCGCTTCCGCATTGCCTCGATTGTTATAAGCGATCGGGTCTTCTGGGTCGATTTTTAATACTCGATTATAATCGGCGATCGCCTTTTCCCATTCCTTCAATCTTTCGTAAACTATCCCTCGATTTAAGTAAGGATCCGGAGCGTAGGGAGCTAATTCTATCGCTTTTTCGTAATCGGCAAAAGCCTCATCTAATTTATTCTGACTGACTCTAATATTACCTCGATTGCTCCAGAGGGCCGGATTGTCGGGAAACTTTTCTATTAATTGACTCCACAACTCTTCGGCAGCGACAAAATCTCCCTCGTTACTGGCAGTTAACGCCTCCTCAAAAATCTCTTGCAATTCTTGTAATTCTGCTTTGGTTAACTGACTGGGATTAGTAGCAGCAACTGCAGGAATTGAACTGCTAAATAATAGGGTTAAACTTAGGGCGATCGCTACTAAAAATTTAACTAAAAAACTACTTTTTTTACTGATTTCTCGATGATTTAACATGATTTTTTTTAACTAAAGAACTTAGCTATAATTAGTTATAGAAACAAAATGGTTAATGGGGAATGAGGAATTGTTAACCGTCTATCCGACCTTAGCAATTAGCCATTAGCAATTAGCCATTAGCAATTAGCCATTAGCAATATGAGTATATAGCAATCCCAACCGCTAAAGTTAAGACCAGAGGTCGAATTGTCACACCGGGACATAACACATAATCGGATATTAGTCAACAATATAAATAACAATTGCCAACAACTTAAGGAGAAAAAGAACGTGAAAACCAGCCCCCAAGACAACACAACCCATGCCCCAACAGCACCCCAACAACAAATCGGCCCCAAAGAGCAAAACCCAATCGATGGCCCCAAAAAACGCCCAACCTGGGCCATCGCTCTCGTGGCAGCAGGATTATTGACCGTGCCCGCCGCCATCTACCTAACTCGAAACCAAACCCAAGGCCAAGCCGAAATCGTCGCCAGCCTCACCGTACAGGTTCGGGCCCAAAATTTAGTAGTGAGAATAACGGCCAGCGGCGAAGTCCAACCCATACAGCGAGTCAACCTCTCCCCCAAAAACCAAGGCCGCTTGGCAGAATTGTACGTCGAACAGGGCGATCGCGTCCGAGCAGGCCAAGTCATCGCCCGCATGGAAAGCCGCGACCAAGAGGCCCAACTCCGCCAGGCCCAGGCCCGCCTCGAAAGCGCCCAGGCCAACTTGGCCAAACAGGAAGCCGGCAGCCGCCCCGAAGAAATCGCCGCCGCCAGAGCTAGGTTAGATAGAACAGAAGCTAATCTAGCTCAACTGCAAGCCGGCAGTCGCCGCGAAGAAATAGCCGCCGCCAGAGCCCGCTTAAACCAAGTGGAAGCTCGTTTCTCCCAACTGCTGGCCGGGAGTCGCCGCGAAGAAATCGCCGCCGCCAGAGCTAGGTTAGATAGAACAGAAGCTAACTTAGCTCAACTTCGCGCAGGGAGTCGCCGGGAAGAAATAGCTAGGGCCAGGGCGAGTTTAGAACAGGCGATCGCTCGTTTGGAAGACGCCACCAGCGGCAGCCTCCAAGAAGAAATCGAACAAGCCAAAGCTAGAATAGAAGCAACAGAAGCAGAATTAGAATTAACCTCCCAACGTTTAGAACGCTATCAAAATCTCGCAGATGAAGGTGCCATCTCCAGCGATGCCTACGAAGAATACGTTAGAGACGATCGCCGCGTCAGAGCCAACTTGCGAGAAGCCGAAAAGCGCCTCGAACAACTTACCGAAAGCAGACAAAGCGAAATTCAGCGCTTAACTGCGGCGGTGGAGCAAGAAAGACAGGCTTTGAAATTATTAGAAAATGGCACTCGCCCCGAGGAAATAGCCAAGGCAGAAGCAGAAGTTGCCGAAGCTCAAAGTCAATTAAACGAATTAACCAACGGCACCCGCCCCGAGGAAATAGCTAGGGCGAGGGCGGAAGTTGCCGAAGCTCAAAGTCAATTAAACGAATTAACCAATGGCACCCGCCCCGAGGAAATTGCCAGGGCGAGGGCGGAAGTCGCCGAAACTCAAAGTCAATTAAACGAATTAATTAACGGCACCCGCCCCGAAGATATTGCCAGAGCAAAAGCCGAAGTTGCCGAAGCCGAAGCCCAATTTCGCTATCAAGAAATCTTGCTGGAGGATGCTAAAGTTCGCGCTCCTTTTGAGGGAATTATTACTCAAAGATATGCCACCGAAGGCGCTTTTGTGACTCCGGCCACTTCTGCTTCTTCTGCCACTTCTGCTTCTTCTACTTCTATAGTTGCTTTAGCTAGAGGTTTGGAAGTTTTGGCAAAAGTTCCAGAAGCAGATATCGGTCAAATTAAACCCGGTCAAACTGTAGAAATTGTCGCCGACGCTTATCCCGATAAGGTTTTTCAAGGTAAGGTTAAATTAATCGCTCCAGAAGCAGTTAAAGAAAGAGAAGTAACGTTATTTCAAGTGCGCGTAGAGTTGGAGACTGGCAAGGAAGAGTTGCAGTCGGGCATGAATGTGGATTTAGAGTTTTTAGGGGAGAGTTTGGAGAATGCTTTGGTGGTGCCCACGGTGGCGATCGTTACTAATAAAGGACAAACCGGAGTCTTAGTTCCCGATGCTAAAAACGAACCGCAATTTCTACCAGTTACCATCGGTTCTCAAGTAGGCAACCAAATTCAAATTCTCCAAGGAATTAATGCTGGAGAAAGAGTATTTGTGGAACTCCCAGAAGGTAAAAAGTTAGAAGACATCTTCAAAAATTAAGTTCGTAGTAATCGCTTTAGCGATTTATCTTTGAATCGCTAAAGCGATTACTACGAACGAAATTAGTCCTAATAATGTTTATAAACGGAGATAATTGATTATGACAGTAAAAGAGTTGATTCAAGCTGAAATCGATAAGCTTTCTGAAGAAAACTTGTACGATCTTTACGAAATTGTCAAGCAGTTTGCTAGCAAAAAAAACCAACAAAAAAAAGGAGCTTTGTCTAAACTTAAATCTATTAAGATTCAAGGACCGGAAGATTTTGCGGAAAATATAGATTGGTATTTAGGGGGGCCAAAATAAGTGTCTAGCAAACAAATTTTTCTCGATACTTCTTTCGTTATCGCCTTGATTAATGAAAGAGACCAATATTATTTGGCAGCACAAGAATTAGTGGATTTATACGATGAAGAATTACTGGTAACTTCCGAGCCTGTATTATTTGAAGTAGCTAATGCTTTAAGTCGGGCATATAAAAAAGAGGCAGTTCGAGTTATAGAAACGCTTCTTGAATCGGAAAATGTAGAAGTTGTCCCCGTGACGGAGGATTTGTTCAAACGAGCTTTTCTTCTTTATAAAAAGTACGAAGATAAGGACTGGGGATTAGTAGATTGTCTTTCATTTGTTATTATGGAAGAGAAAAATATTAATGAAGTTTTAACCTTCGATCGCCACTTTTTACAAGCAGGATTCAGGGTTTTAACTATTAAGTAGTAGTTAAGTAGGGTGCCCATTGCGCACCTTACAATTAAAAACGAAAAACCCAATTGTTAATTGTTAATTGTTAATTAGGCCTTGCTGAAAAAACTAGCAATTAGCCATTAGCCATTAGCAAAAAGCGTTAAGTTCTTGGTGAGTTCGGCAGACCCTAATTATTAATTACTTATGGACATATTAGAAAGCATAAAAATGGCAGGTACGACTTTGGTGGCTAATAAAGTTAGAAGCACTTTAACCATGTTAGGAATTATCATCGGCAATGCTTCAGTTATTGGCATGATTGGTATTGGCGAAGGAGCGCAGAAATTTGTTAACAATCAAGTCAATTCTCTCGGACCAAATGTTTTATTTGTTCTCCCAGGAAGCCCCGAAGCTCAAAGTCAACCGGTTTATCCTCCACAAACATTAGTATTAGCAGATGCCGAGGCGATCGCTTCTCAAGTTCCAGCAGTAAAAGAGGTTGCTCCTACTCTTAATGCTAGCGAATTAGTTAGTTATAGAAATAAAAATGCTTCTCCTAGTTTAATTGGCACTACTCCCGAATATTTAACAGTCAGAAGTTTTGACGTTGCTAAAGGTAGATTTTTGACAGATTTAGACTTAAAAAGACAAACAAACGTAGTTGCTTTGGGTTCAGAACTAGCCGAACAATTATTCGGGAATGAAGACCCCATTGGCAAGCGAGTTCGCGTCAAAAATACTAGCTTGCAAGTCATCGGAGTAATGGTTCCTAAAGGTACTAATTTTGGCAGCAACCAAGATTTGAGCGCTTTTATTCCCATTACCACTATGGCAAATAGAATTGTCGGCAGGTCATCTCCTTATGGCATTCAATTAACCTTTATTTCGATATCTGTTAAGAATGAAGAGAGCATGAAAGCCGCCCAATTTCAAATCGAAAATCTCTTGCGACTGCGCCATAAAATTACCGATGAAGATGATTTTACTGTTAGAAATCAGAAGGAATTATTGGAAACTTTAGGAAGCATTACGGGTGCTTTGACTTTATTATTAGCTGCCACTGCGGGAATTTCTTTAGTAGTTGGCGGCATTGGCATTATGAATATTATGTTAGTGTCGGTGACGGAAAGGACTAAAGAAATCGGATTGAGAAAAGCTATTGGTGCATCCCAGGAAGACATCTTATTTCAGTTTATAATTGAGTCGGTAATTTTGTCTATAGCGGGCGGCTTAATTGGTACGGGAATTGGTGTTAGTGGGGTGTTGATTTTGGGCGCTTTTACTGCTTTAGAAACTGGCATTCCAGTGGGAGCGATCGCTATTGCTTGCGGAGTTTCTGGGGCTATTGGTTTATTCTTCGGAGTCGTACCGGCCAGACAAGCTGCTAAACTAGATCCAATTGTCGCTTTAAGAAGCATTTAAAAGTTCGTAGTAATCGCTTTAGCGATTGGTTCGTAGTAATCGCTTTAGCGATAAACAAGTTCGTAGTAATCGCTTTAGCGATA
>CAZUCT010000203.1:0-13183 GCA_964619285.1 uncultured bacterium
CCCCATTCCCCATTCCCCATTCCCCATTCCCCATTCCCCATTCCCCATTCCCCATGACTAAAACAATTATTTTTGACTTCGATGGTACTTTAGCTGATACTTTTGAGGTTATTGTCAGTATTACTAATTCTCTGGCCGTCGAATTTGGATACCAGCCGATCGGCGAGGAGGACATCCCCAAACTGCAAAATTTAAGTTCTAGGAAAATTGTCCGACAATCGGGAATTTCTTTTTTTAAAATTCCTTTTTTAATTAGGAGGCTGAGAAAAAAATTAGAAAATAGAATAACAGAAGTTAGCTTATTTCCTGGCATCAAAGAACTGATTCTAGATTTGAAAACCGAAGGTTATACTCTGGGAATTATTACTTCTAATTCCCGAGAAAACGTTACAGCTTTGATGGCAATAAACGGTTTGGAGAATAGTTTTGATTTTATTTGCTCTTCTTCGAGGCTTTTTGGCAAACATAAGTCGATCGCTAAATTTTTAAAACGAGAAAAACTGAATCCGCCAGATGTATTTTATGTAGGGGATGAAACTAGGGATATAGATGCTGCCAAAAAAGCGGGGGTAAGAGCGATCGCTGTTTCTTGGGGGTTTAATTCACCAGAAGCACTAGCCCGAAATAATCCCGATTTTTTAGCTTCTAACCCCCAGGAGTTGAGAGATTTTATTAAAAGTTGGTAGAAAGGCTTCTCAGAAATAATATTTTTTACCACCTTTGTTGTACTATAGAATTGTAAGCGATCGCTCCTCGATTATGTCAAACCAGAAAAGCTCGACTTTTTCCGAAAAATTGGATTCAATTAATAAGTTATTTGATGACATAGATCTAATTCCTTGGGATCGAGAATCTATTCCCCAAGAAAAACTAGATTTAACCCACAAAACTCGCCAAAGTTTATTTCCTTGGCGCGGACAATTTTCCCCAGAATTAGTAGAATTACTTTTGCAAAAATACAGCAATAAAACAACTGTAGTTTTAGATCCTTTTTTAGGTAGCGGTACTACTATTTTTGAAGCGGCAAAGTTAGGTTTGAGTTGTTATGGAACCGAAATTAATCCCTCAGCTATGGTCATGGCAAAAACCGCCGAATTTGTGAATATGAATTTATCGAAAAGACAAAAAATCATCGCAGAAACAGAAGCGATCGCCCGAGAATATCTGCTTCCTTATCAGTGGGATTTATTCTCTTATCAATTACGCCAGGAACGGCAAATTAATTTTTGCGAATCGGAACCAAGGGAGGAGATTTTAACTAAAATTTTAGAGCGAGGAAAAATTCATCCTTTTATTTATAACTTATTAGCTAATGCAGTTATTCGCTATCTTAATTGTCGTTCTTATCGAAAAATTGATGATTTCTTAAAAGCTTTAAGAGAACATACAGAAATTGTTAAAAACTTAGCCTACAGCAAAAATAAATGTCGAGTTTTCCAGACCGATGCTAGAAACATACCTTTAGGCGATCGCTCTATCAATTTAATTATTACATCCCCTCCCTATATTAACGTTTTTAACTACCACCAAAATAATCGAGCAGCGATGGAAATGATGGGTTGGAACTTGCTAGAAGTGGCTAAATCGGAAATAGGCGCTAACCGCAAACATCGGCAAAATCGATTTTTAACAGTGGTACAATACGCATTAGATTTGCTCGATGTTTTAAAAGAAATGCGAAGATTGATAGCAGATAAAGGTCGAGTTATTCTGGTTGTTGGCAGAAGTTCTAAGGTTCGGGGTGTTAGTATTGAAAATGGTAAATTACTGGCAGCGATCGCTATTGGCGGAGCGGGTTTTGTTTTAGAAAGACGGCAAGAAAGGAAATTTAAAAACAAATTCGGCCAGCTAATCTATGAAGATATCTTGCATTTAGTGGCCGATGATGCTAAATTAATCTTAGGGGACGAATTTGCCCGTTTAGTTGCCTGCTGGATGCTAACCAAGAGCTCCGCCAGTGCAACAACTGATGAGGTAAGAAAAGAAATATTAGAGGCGCGAGAACGTGCCAATAAAGTCAAAAAATCTCCCTTGTTTGAGTTAAACAATAATCATCTAAATAAGTAATCCAATATGACAACCAATCCTGCTCCTCATTATGAAAAATTGTTAGCATTGCTTAACAATGAAAAATTACCTTCGACCGATAAACTACGAGTTCGAGATGCCATTGAATATTATCAAAAATGGACCTCTTTAATTGAGCGAGTAGTCGCAGCAAATAATTCAGCAGTTCTAACCTTAAAGAAGTTAGTTAAGTTATTAAATATTTATAAAAATTACATAGATATTATTCTAATATTTGACAGCCCTAATGATTTTCTGTATCGTCAAAAAGGACAGTTAAAAATAGATAATACCATCATAGAAGAGTTTCTTCCTAAGCTGATTAACCCTATTTTAGTCCCAGAAATGAAGTCACTTGAAGTTGATATTGGACCGATTAAGTCATTTTCTTCGGCCTATTTTGAGTCTAGTTTAAATTTACAAGCAGTGGGTGGTGGTTTGCGTATTCGGACTAAAGACCAAGATTTTGCTATTAGTAAAAAACTTTATCTTAAAGCTTCACATTATCCTAGTTTTGAGCGAGAAGTTAGTGCCGAAACTAATCTAGCCTATTTGGTTGCTGAATGTAAAACTAATCTCGATAAAACCATGTTTCAAGAAGGCTGTGCCACAGCACGCGATGTTAAATCTGCTGTACCAGGTGCTAAATTTTTTCTCTTATGCGAGTGGTTAGATATGACTCCTTTAAGTACCGCGCCCACGGATATTGATGAGGTAATTATTTTACGAAAAGCAAAGCGAATTAATTCAAACATACGAAGAGATTTTAGTACATTCAAAGGTCGTCAAAATCGTAGAGATTTTTATATTGATTACTTGAGAAAGCATCCGTTTAGACAGGAGATGCTTGAGCGATTAATAGAAAATATTCGGACTTTAATGACGGATGAAGAACTAGAGGAAAAAGATATTTTAGAACTCGGATACTTCTGAAAAAATTAAAATCATTGTACTTCTCTATTTACAAAATCAAGTTAATGTCTTATCATTAAAAAGTCCCCTATCCGTCCAACCCCATGTCCTATCAAACCAACGCCCTACCAAAACCCCTACTCGCCGAACCCAGTTCCACCTACGGGAACAACCAACCGCCAAAATCGTCTACCTCGCCGCAGTGGATGGAAGTTTTAGTCGATGTGCCCGTGCAACAATCTCCATCCACCCAGGAGGAAGAAGAAAAACTCTATACCTATAAACTACCTCCAGAATTAAACGTCAAACCGGGAGATATTTTAATAGTACCCTTCGGCAGCCAACAAGTAGGAGCGATCGCCATTCGCTATATCTCTCAACTTCCCCCCAACTTAACCAGCGATAAAATTAAAAACATCCTCGATGTCATCGAAAGCAACTTCTTCCCCCACACCTACTGGCAGCTCCTCGAACTCACCGCCAACTACTACCAAACTCCCCTCATCCGCGTCATCCGCACCTCCCTCCCCCCGGGTTTGTTAAAACGGAGTCAGCGCCGGATCTGCCTCATACCCGACGCCATCCCCAGTGGCGGCGAAGTTTTCCTCAATACCGCCGCCGCCCAAATATTAGATATCCTCCAAAACTCCAAAAGCGGCGACTACACCTGGACGCATATTAAAAGCAAAGTGAAAAGCGCCTCCAGAGGTTTAAAAGATTTAATTCAGCGCGGTTGGGTCGAAAGTTACCTGGAAACGCCACCGCCACCGCGAGCAAAAACCCAACAAGCAGTCAGTCTCCTGGTTCAACATCTGCCAAAAGATTTAACTGCCAGTCAACAAAAAGTTATGGAACAGTTGCGATATCGGGGCGAGGATATGTGGATGACAGATTTGTTAAAAGCTTGCAGTACCAGTTCTTCGGTGGTAAAAAAGCTGGAAAGTAAAGGTTATGTAGTAATAGACGAACGGGAAGTGTTGCGGCGAGAGAGTGGCAGGGGCGATCGCGCTGACAAACCAAAAACCCTAACTCAACACCAACAACAAGCGTTAGAAACCATTAACAGTATAGATAGTTTTGCCCAAGTGTTGCTCCACGGAGTCACCGGCTCGGGGAAAACCGAAGTCTATCTACAGGCGATCGCCCCCATCTTAGAACGCGGTCAGTCCGCCCTAGTATTAGTTCCCGAAATCGGCCTCACCCCCCAACTCACCGATAGATTCCGCGCCCGCTTCGGTAAAAAAGTTTTCGTCTATCACAGCGCCCTCTCGGCGGGAGAACGTTACGACACCTGGCGCAACATGACTCGCGGCGTTCCCCAAGTCATCGTCGGCACTCGTTCTGCTATTTTTGCCCCCTTACCGAAACTAGGTTTAATCATATTAGACGAAGAACACGACAGCAGTTTCAAACAAGACCAACCGGCCCCCTGCTATCACGCCCGGACAGTTGCCCGGTGGCGCGCGGAGTTGGAAAACTGCCCTTTAATTTTGGGTTCCGCAACTCCATCTCTGGAAAGTTGGCAAGATGCGAGGCAAGGAATGGAGTGGGAGGCACAGACAGGCGAGACCCCCGTCCTACAAAGCTCCCCCCGAGAAACCGACTACTATATCTCCCTGCCCGATCGCGTCGCCGCCCGCCCGATGCCCCCAGTAGAAATAGTGGATCTGCGCGAACAACTGCGTCGGGGCAACCGTTCTATTTTTAGTTACCCCCTCCAAAATGCCCTGCGCCAAATGCAAGAAGAAGGACAGCAGGGAATATTATTCATCCACCGACGGGGGCACAGCACTTTTGTCTCCTGTCGCAGTTGCGGTTACGTCATGGAATGCCCCCATTGCGACGTTTCTCTTTCCTATCACTATACCCACGAAGGCGCGACTCCCCTATTGCGCTGTCATTATTGCAACTACACCCAACAGCAACACCAACGATGTCCCGACTGCGACTCTCCTTTTTTCAAATTCTTCGGCAGCGGTACCCAGAAGGTAGAGATAGAACTGCAAAAGCTGTTTCCCGAACTGCGGCTGATTCGCTACGATAGCGATACTACCAGAACTAAAGACGCCCATCGGATTTTGTTAGAGCAGTTTGCCAACCGAGAGGCGGATTTATTAATCGGTACCCAAATGCTGACTAAGGGGTTAGATCTGGCGGCGGTGACTTTGGTGGGGGTTGTTTCTGCAGATGGTTTGCTGCATTTCTCCGACTATCGCGCCAGCGAAAGGGCGTTTCAAACTTTGTTACAGGTGGCGGGTCGGGCCGGTCGCGGAGACGATCCGGGACGGGTTATTATTCAAACTTATACGCCGGAACATCCGGTTATTCAGGCGGTACGCCGCCACGATTACGAGTCCTTCGCGGCGGCGGAGTTGGCGGGGCGGCAAGATTTGAACTATCCGCCGTTCGGACGGTTGATTTTGTTGCGGTTGAGCGGTTACGATCCGACGGAAGTGGCGAGTTGCGCCCAACAGTTGGCGGCCTATTTGACTCCCACCGATGGGGGCGAGTTCGGCGGGTACGAACTTTTGGGACCGGCACCGGCACCGATTTTGCGGGTGGCGAACCGCTATCGCTGGCAGATTTTGTTGAAACTTCCCGGGGATGGTTCGGAACGTTTGCCTTTTTTGCCTTCTTTGCGCGATCGCGTTCCTCGCTCTATTAGTTTGACTGTGGATGTGGAGCCTTTGAATTTGGGGTGATTGTTGTAATAGAGCATCTAGGCGCGACGGCCCATGCATGGCCCACCTTGCCTCCTCCGTCCAGGGCCATTTAAGAGATGGCCGAAATGTTAAAATAGAAGAGCGAAAAGCCCGGGGGGCCCCTTCGCGATCGCCCAACCATAACCAAGCTTTAACCAAACCTTTCCCTCCCCCCCTTGCCAAGGAGCCCTTACCGTTGGACACTAGAAAAAGACAGGCTCCGGTGCATCTCAAGCCTCGAAGCGAACCAAACAGTAGTCGCTTTTTGTCAATTGTCAATTGTCAATTGTTAATTGCCAACTAAATTTTGGGTTTTGGCTTCTCTGAGAAACTCCCACAGGAGCCCTGTCAATAGAGATTAAGAGGTTTATTTGTGAAAAACGTTTTAGGTATCATTCTCGGCGGGGGCGCCGGCACCCGTCTGTACCCATTAACCAAACTGCGGGCCAAACCAGCGGTCCCTTTAGCGGGCAAATATCGCCTCATCGATATCCCCGTCAGCAATTGCATCAACTCAGAAATTCTCAAAATCTACGTTCTGACGCAATTCAACTCCGCATCTCTCAACCGCCACCTGTCGCGGGCCTACAACTTCCCCACCTTTAGCGATGGCTTCGTGGAAGTATTAGCGGCCCAACAAACCGCAGGGGACGACCTAAGCTGGTTCCAAGGGACGGCAGATGCCGTCCGCAAATATATCTGGCTGTTCCAAGAATGGGAAGTGGATTATTACCTGATTTTATCGGGGGACCACCTCTATCGCATGGACTACCGGGATTTTATCAACCGTCACATCGAGACTGGGGCCGATGTCACCCTCTCGGTATTGCCCATCGACGAAGAACGGGCCTCGGATTTCGGCTTAATGAAAATTGACGACTCCGGTCGGATCGTAGATTTCAGCGAGAAGCCCAAGGGAGAAGCCTTGAAACAAATGGCCGTAGATACAACTACCCTGGGCTTGGATGCGGAACAGGCCAAAGAAAAACCTTATATTGCCTCCATGGGGATTTACGTTTTCAATAAAGACGTACTCCAGAAGTTGCTCGAAGATTTCCCAGAGCAAACCGACTTCGGCAAAGAAATCATCCCTAATTGTGCCAAAGATTACAGCGTCCAAGCGTACCTATTCGACGAGTATTGGGAAGACATCGGAACCATCAAGGCCTTCTACGATGCTAACTTGGCCTTAACCCAACAGCCCCAACCGGCCTTCAGTTTCTACGACGAAAAGGCCCCCATTTATACTCGTTCCCGTTATTTGCCCCCTACCAAATTGCTCAACTCTCAGGTAACGGAGTCGATGATTGCCGAGGGCTGTATTATCAAAGAATGTCGCATCCATCATTGCGTTTTAGGCTTGCGCAGTCGCATCGAAGCAGGTTGTGTCATTGAAGATTCCCTGCTTATGGGGGCCGATTATTACGAACCATTCTCCGAACGGAAATCTGGTACACAACAAGGTAAGATTCCTATCGGAATAGGTGCCAATACTACCATTCGGGGGGCGATCGTAGATAAAAATGCCCGCATCGGTCGCAACGTCCAGATTATTAATAAGGATGGAGTGGAAGAATCTAATCGCGAAGATGAAGGTTTCTACATCCGTGGAGGTGTTGTGGTGGTGCTGAAAAATGCCACTATTGCAGATGGAACGACGATCTAATTACTAATCTCATACTCTTACTCATGCTCCTACTCAAAAATACTGCTTTTTTCTTGAGTAAGAGTAAGAGTAAGAGTGTGGGTATGAAATATCGGATTTTATGTTAGATCGCCGGCTTTTCTGGGTGCGGCAATTGCCATTACACTAGAAGCAAGAACCGAACTTGACTAAAAAGCTGCCTTTGGTACTGTGAAATAGTAAGACTAGGTTGGCCGTTGTAGTGGCGATCGCCGGCTCGGGGTCATTTTCATCATTTTTGGATTTATTTAAAATACAGAAATAATTAAAACTAAAAGGAGGGAAGAAATAAAATGGCAGCAACGGATTTTAAAGATTATTATTCGATTTTAGGTCTTAATAAAAATGCGAGTGCCGATGAGATTAAAAAAGCATTTAGAAAACTAGCGCGCAAATACCACCCCGATCTAAATCCAGGAGATAAAAAAGCAGAAGCTCTTTTTAAAGAAGTAAACGAAGCTTACGAAGTTCTTTCCGATACAGAAAAACGTAAAAAATACGACCAATTTGGTAAATACTGGAACCAAGTAGGTTCTACTGGTGGATGGTCGGGAGGTAGCGGCGGGGCTGCTACAGACTTTGCCGGGTTCGACTTCAGCCAATATTCTACTTTTGAAGACTTTATTAATTCCCTACTCGGTCGCGCGGGCACTCCAGGAGGGGGCTACAGCAACCCCAACGAACAGGGGAGTTACACCTATCGTACTACCACCAGACCTGGTGGAGCTAGCGGGTTCGATCCTTTCTCGGGTTTTGAGGGTCGCACTTCCAGGACTTCCCTGGATATAGAAGCAAGCATTAGTCTGACTTTCGCCGAGGCATTTAACGGTACCCAAAAGCGCGTCGGTAGCGGTGAAGTGTCGATACCAGCAGGGGTTAAAAGTGGCAGCAAGATTCGGGTTAAAGGTCGCGGACAGGTGGATCCTTTAAGTCAGAAACGAGGGGATTTATATTTGAAGGTAGATATTCAACCTCACTCGTTTTTCCAGTTTGAGGGAGATAATTTGGTTTGCGAGCTGCCTGTTACTCCCGATGAGGCGGTGCTTGGGGCTTCTATTGAGGTGCCGACTCCCGATGGTAGCGTGACTTTGAACGTGCCGGAGGGGATTCGTTCGGGACAATCTTTGCGACTGCGGGGTAAGGGGTGGCCGAGAACTAAGGGTAGCGGACGTACCGACCTATTGGTGCGAGTGGCGATCGCTCCTCCAAAGAATCCTAGTGCGATTGAAAAAGAGTGTTATGAGAAAATTAGGGCTAATCGCAGTTACGATCCTCGGAGTCATTTAAAACAGGTTTCTTTATAATTGCGACTGTTGTTTGTGGTTCGTGGGATACTCTGCTACGAACTACTAAACAGGCGCTTTTGCCCGTTCTACAAACGAAAAATTAAGGGTGCAGGCTTGTTGGCTAATTATTAATTAACTATATTGTTGAATGGATACTAAAAAAGCCGATTTTCCAGAGAAAATTAACCCGACAGGCGAGAGTAAAACTGCAAATCGGTTGAGCGATCGCCTGGGCCAAACATTTATTATTGCTTACAAAGAAGATACAGAGGAATTAGAGTCAACTCTCAAAAAGGAGGGTTTAGATGTTGAAGTAATGCGGCAACAACACCAGCCGGAATATAAAGAATATTCTCCTAGTTATCTGTGCTTGCTCAATCATAGAAGTGTTTGGGAAGTTGCTAAAAACGAAACCAAACCAACTTTAATTGTTGAGGCAGATTTCGTCCCTGTAATTAATTTTGGCAAACTGCCTTTTCCTTTTGATATTAATCAAAGCGATGTGGGAGTTTGTTGGATTTACACTTGCGCTTCCCAACTTTATAGCGTTACTCCAGACGGTTACGGAGAAGGTTTTTCGGCTTCGACTGTTGCCTATATCGTGACTCCAAAAGCGGCTGAGTGTTTGTTAGAGTTAGAAGCAGAAAAAAGAGAAAATCCGGGACCAAAAAATTATTCGAGTTGGGATTCGGAATTAGATAATTTTCTGCGCAAGCGGGGCTTTAAGAATTATATCGCTTTTAGAAACTATGGCGAACATGGAGGAAAACCAAATTTAGAACATCACCAAAGGGGTTTGAGTAGAGTTCATCGGGCTGACGTTCTTTATGATAAGCTGGCTTTTACGCCTCTATATCTTAAGGACGAACCTAATAGTAATTTGAAGTTTCTATCGGCAAGGTTGAAGGCGAGGACGAAGGGTATAGCTAGGTTGGCACTTGGCAAGTTTTTACGAATTCCTGTTGTACGGGGTTCTAGCTATCCGATGAAGTTAATTAGTTTTGCAGTTCGCAGACAGTTAACTTTAAGGATTTAAGACTACCTATCGGGGTGCATATTTTAAGAACAATTACATAAAAAGTCTGGTTATTATGACAAAGAACGATGAGGAAAAAACGGTAAAATTAAACATTTTGATGCTGCCTAGTTTTGAGGAAAATCCATATCAAGCGATGCTGGGGCAAGAGTTAAAGTTAAAGGGAGTCGGGGTCAATTATTGGAGTTATTCTCAGGGAAAATTACCGATTTTAAAGGCGGCGATCGCTCAAAAAAAGAAGGCTGGATTGGATGTAATTCATCTCCACTGGATCCATACTTATCTGGAAGGGGAAGACACAATTAACTATTCTTGGTTGTGTTTTAAATTTTTACTCGATCTTGTCATAACTCGAATTTACGGCATCAAAATAGTATGGACGGTTCACAATCAGCTATCCCACAACGGGAAGTTTCCTCGATTAGAATTAAAAACGAGACAAATTTTAGCTAAGTTAGTCAACCGTCTCATTTTTATGAGTGCTTCGTCTTTAGAATCTACGAGACAAAAATATAAGTTTAATCCCAAAAAAGCGGTTATTATTCCTCATGGAAATTACCGAAAATCTTACGGGCCGCTAGTAGATAAGCTTGAAGCAAGACGAGAATTAAATCTGCCCCTAACAGGCAAAATTTATCTCAATTTAGGGTTATTAAAACCTTATAAAGGTATAGAAAAATTGCTGGAAACGTGGCAGGAAAATAGAAATATTTTTCAGGAAGATACGCTGTTAATAGTAGGGAAACCTTATGAGGAAGCTTATGGGGAAGAGTTAATTAAAATGGCATCGGGGATAGAAGGAGTTATTCTTTATCCAGAATTTGTAGAAGATAGTAAGATTAATCTGTATTTTAGCGCTGCCGATGTGGCAGTTTTTCCTTTTAAAAGGATTTTAAATTCGGGTAGTTTAGTTTTGGCGATGTCTTATGGTAAACCGATAATAGCGCCGCGTTTGGGAGGCATTGCAGAAGTATTAGAAGAAGCAGACAGTCTTTTGTACGATCCAGAAGATGAGTTAGGTTTAATTAAAGCTTGGAAAAAAAGCACCCAGGTCGATCTAGATGGGTTGAGTAAGGTTGTGGTGGAAGTGTGCGATCGCCTGGACTGGGATAAGATAGCAGAGAAAACTCTCGACGTCTATTTATCGGTTTTAAAATAGGTTTTAAAATAGGTTTTAAAATAGGTTTTAAAATAGGTTTTAAAATAGGATAGCAATTATGAGCGAAAATTCTCAACCTTTGGTTTCGGTAATAGTTCCGGTTTACAATAATTCGGAACTATTAAGAAAGTGTTTGACTGCTTTAGAAAATCAAACTTATCCCCGAGAACTTTATGAAGTAGTTGTGGTAGATAACGCCTCTCAGGAAGATATTAATAGCGTCGTTAAGGATTTTGAAGGAGTAAGGCTTACTTATGAAAGCAAACCTGGTTCTTACGTTGCTAGAAATCAAGGTATTTCTGTTGCTAAGGGTGAGGTAATAGCTTTTACAGATTCCGATTGCATTCCCGCTGAAGATTGGATAGAAAAGGGAGTAAAAAATTTGTTTAAAATAGAGAATTGCGGGTTGGTGGCGGGTAAAATAGAAGGGATATTTAAAAATAGAGAGCGTCCGAGTGCTATTGAATTTTACGATAGTTTTTTTCTCAATCAGAAAAAATATATTAAAGAAAAATTTGCGGCTACTGCCAATCTTTTTACTTATTCTAAAGTCATCGAAAAAGTGGGAGTTTTTAATTCGGAACTTAAATCTAATGGAGATAGAGAGTGGGGAAATCGAGTATTTGCAGCGGGTTATCAATTGAGTTATGCCGACGAGGTTTGCATCCAACATCCGATGAGAAATTCCTGGGGGCAACTTTATAAAAAAACAACGAGGATCGTAGGAGGTCAATACGATATCGAGACAAAAAAATGTAATTATTTTCTAGAAATTATCAAATTTTTAAAGCCCCCATTAAGATTTTTATCCGGGCGTTTGTCTGACAAAAGACTTAAGGGAGAACAAAAGTTGATGTTTATTTTCGTGACGCTTTTTGTTAATTATGTTAGTGCTTGGGAATTATTCAGGTTGCAGTTGGGGGGAAGTTCCCAGAGAGAGTAAGCTAGAGAGCAAGTTAAGAAACCCGGTTTTTTGGAAAAACCGGGTTTCTAAGATATCAAAAAACCGAGTTTTCTGATAAGTACCTGCGCAAAATTAATTACATACGGAACAGGCAGGATGCCTGTTCTACGGGGGAATAAGAAATAATTTTATGTAAATATTTTTGCCTACCTACTTAATATCTGACCCACTCTCCAGACTGTATGTAAACAAGGAACAAAAATTATGGATTTTTCTGTAGTAATTAGGGCTTATAATGCAGCCGATCGCCTCCCAGAAGTTCTCGACGGTTTGCGCCAACAAATAGGTTTAGAAGAAATCTCCTGGGAAGTAGTAATCGTTGATAACAACAGTACGGACAATACTCCTGAAGTGGCGAACAGATACGCTCAAAATTGGCGTTCCGACTGTCAGCTTAGATACATTTTAGAACCCGCGCCGGGGGCGGCGATCGCCAGAAGAAGAGGAGTGGAAGAAGCAAAAAGCGATTTAGTGGGATTTCTCGACGACGATAACATACCAAAAGAAGATTGGGTAATGGAGGCTTATAAATTCGGCAAAGAACATCCCCAAGCGGGAGCTTATGGCAGTATAATCAATCCTAAATTTGATGAAGATATAAGCAATTTGAACCCTCAAACTAGGAAATTATTGGCGCTGAAAAATCCCGGTTCTGCTGCTTTTTGTTATCGCCGAAATGCCAAACCTCGGATAGTTCCCGCCGGCGCTGGATGCGTTTTTAGAAAACAAGCTTGGCAAGAATGCGTTCCTAAAAAATTGCTTTTGCAAGGTCGTAAAGGTAATAGTAAAAGTCTTTTTGGTTCTTGCGAGGATACGGAATCTCTTTATCACATTCAAAATAGCGATCGCTGGGAAGTTTGGCACAACCCTAAAATGGAAATCTGGCATCATCTTTCTGCTAAAAGATTGGAGCCAGATTATTTACAAAGAATTGCTAAAGCTCAAAATTTAGCTACTTATTATTTAAGACTGACTCGACTCTATCCCTGGCAGCGACCTTTGATGATTTTACTAACTCCTTTATATTTGCTTTCCGACGGTTATAAGCTGGCTTCTTATTATTTACGCTATCGCGATGAGTTTGAGTCGGACTTAACTAAAGCTTGCGAATTACAAGCAAGAATTGGTAGGTTTATCAGTCCTTTTGTTAGTTTTACCAGTAATTGACGTTCTCCCCGGTCTAAAGACACGGGGATTCCAAATATCACTATTTAGACTTTCTCTTTCATCGAGTCGGCTTACCTGTCTGAGTTTCCCCATTCAAGCAGAGACCAGTCTCTCCAGAGATGTTACTTTCCCTGCGCCCCAGGGTAGTTGATGTTACGATAACATCGTAGCACTAAAAGTTGAGAAATGACAACCTTTTTTACTTT
>CAZUCT010000204.1:0-10691 GCA_964619285.1 uncultured bacterium
CAAGCACTAAAGTGCTTACTACGAACAAGCACTAAAGTGCTTACTACGAACTATTGTTAATTGCTTTAGGTCCAAGCGCGGAAAAAGGTGTTATCTTGCCAAGCATTGGCGGTTCGCGCTTCTATCCCTGCCATCTCTTCCCGACTTAAGGGTTTAAACTGCTGCGCTACTCGGAAATTTGACTCCAACTGGGCTGCAGACTCCGCCGCGATAATACAGCAATGCACTCCCTCTAGGGATAACACATATCCCATCGCTTGTTTCATGCCGTCCAAGACTCCCGGTTTGAAAATGCGACCGTAAGCGGGTACTTTCATCGCAATTACTCCTACATTGTTCTGCCGCGCCGCTGGCAAGACTACGGGCGCGAAAGGACGGGGATGGTGAACGTCGGCGGCGTTGAGCGTTACTAAAGTCGTATCGAAAGGATAGCGGCGCAAACCTTCGGCGATGACATCGGGTTCGTGGTGGCCGGTGATGCCGGAATAGCGGACTATTCCTTGTTCTTTGGCTTCTTCGAGAGCTTTTATCGCTCCGTTATTGCCGAAAATCTCGTCTAAGGTGTTCGTAAAGGAGACGTGGTGCATCTGCCAGAGGTCGAGGTAGTCTGCGTTTAAACGCTGGAGCGATCGCTCTAACTGCCTCCACGCACTGTCGCGATCGCGCGCTCCCGTCTTGCTCGCTAAAAATACATTGTTTCTCACCGACGGCAAGACTTTGCCCAAATTTTCCTCGCTGGGACCGTAACTTGCCGCCGTATCGAAATAACGAATGCCCAGAGCGATCGCTTTTTCTATCATCTCTACTGCTTCCTCTTCCCGTCCGCGCCAAGATAGAGGCGTTTTGCCAGCGCCACCGAGACCGAACACCGGCACGCTAACTCCCGTTTTTCCTAAAATTCGTTCCGGCATCGTTCCTGTTGGCGGTGGGGATGCCGCTATTGTATATAGTTGTTGTTTTTTGGCAGCGCTAATAGCGATGCCACCTGCGGCGGCGGCACCGGCGATGAGGAAATTGCGCCTAGTTGTTTTTTTAGTCATAGTTTCTCCTTTATGGTTTTTTCAATTTTAACCCTGGTTTTTATTTTTGAGTATGAGTCTGAGTATGGGTATTAGTAGGAGATAAGGGTAAAAGATGAAATTGTAAAATTAGTCACAGTTATAATAGTTATGAATTATTCCGTCGTTAACCAAAGTTAAAAAAAGATGAAGAGACGTAAATTATTGTGGTACGGATTGTTATTTGTAGCGGGTTGTAGCGCGGGCAAAAATAGCCCCAATAATAGCTTAAAACCCCCTGCCAGCGCTCCAGAAAAACTGCGATTTGCAGTGACGGACGTTCATAATTTAGAAGAATTAAACAGGGATTTCGGGCCATTTAGACAGAGTTTAGAAGAAGTCTTGCAGACTAAAGTTGAATTTTTTGCAGTGGCCAACTTTACCGAGGCCGTGCCGGCTTTTCTCTCCAACCGGATAGACTTGATTATGGCCGGACCCTCGGAATACGTCTTGCTCAATGCTAGGGCGAATGCGGTTCCCGTGGTAGGCGCTACCAGACCCAACTACCACTCGGCGATCGCTGTTAGGGCCGAGGATAAGATCGAGTCCCTAGCTCAATTGAAAGACAAAACTATCGGAATGTGGAAAGTGGGTTCCACTGCCGGTCATTTGGGAACCACAAAGGTGTTAATGGATGCCGGCTTGGAGCCTAGATCGGATTATAAAGTGGTAATGTTAGGTAAAAACTGTCTGGCCGCTCTTAAAAAAGGTGAGGTTGCTGCTTGTGGGTTATCTACTTTTAATTATGAAGATTTACTCGCAGCCGAAGCCGCGTCAGAAGAGGATTTTCCTCTAATTGCGACAGGTTCTCCTCTGCCTAACGATGTCTTTGTTGCTAATAGTTTCCTAGCCCTCGATTTTATCGAATATATGCGATCGCGCCTACTCGCTAATGAAGAAAAACTGCTAAATAGCCTTCTGGAACCAGAAGCTAATGACAGGTTTAAAGGTGTCAAATTAGTAAGTGCAAAAGATGAAGATTACGAAATGATTCGGGAGGTTTATCGAGCTATGGGACAAGAAAATTTGATTGAATAGCTGCCTAATTGTTAATTGTTTCGTTTCTGTAGCTGCTTTAGCTAAGTTTAAAAATGCCAGATTAGCGGTCCGATTACGATGGGATTCGCGAGGCTTATAAAGCTATGGGACAGGGTGAGTTTCTGGGAAAAAAATTGCATAAAGAGGGGGTTTTTTTATGAAATCAAGACAAAAGGCAATTAGCAAAATTAAAGCCAAATTGGGGGACTTTAGCATTGCTAAAAAAATTGGCTACGGCTACGCTCTGGCTATTGGAATTGCGATTTTAGGAACGAGTATCGGTCTGATTGTTAGCGAATATTACCAAAAAAAAGCTCAACAGCGACTTCAATTAGCTAGCGTTCAAGAACATCTTTTCGACAGCTTGCAAAATTATGTATTGGAGTTGCGATCGCACCCTCAAGAACTCGTTGCAGTTTTAGACGATTCTATCTGGTTCGAGTACGAAACCAGCAAGTTTCAAAACGACTTCAACAAAACTAGAGAGTTGTTGTTTGAAATAGAGAGTTTTATCAACAGCTATCCGGCAGATTTACTAGCAAAAGAAGCGACCATAATTCAAAGCATTTTGGAGAATTACCAGCGGACCATAAATTTGTATTCTGAATTGGTAGAGTCTCTCTGGCAACAAATCGATTCTCTTAATTTAAAGCAGGAAGAAATTCCCAGAGCGAGACAGCAGGTTTTAGCTGCTATGGCAGGGGAAGATGCTATTAAGATTAGAACTGATTTTGAACAACTATCGGAGAGCTTGACTGGCATTAGTATAACTGCAGAAATACAACAAAAAGATGCTTATTTTCGACTGCAGCAAGTCCAGACTTGGCGGGTGTGGTTTATGATTGCGAGCATGGCCCTATCGGTGGCGATCGCTGCTTTTTTAGCAGTGCGTACCAGTCGAGCGATCGCCAGTCCTTTGGAAACTTTAACTAATGTTGCTGAAAAAGTTACTCGGGAATCAAATTTTAACCTCCATGCTACGGTTAATTCTCAGGATGAAATTGGTTTATTAGCTGTCTCTTTCAATCAACTTATTGCTTGGGTGGGAGAATACACCCGAGAATTAGAACTAGCTCGCGAGACATTAGAAGAACGAGTAGAGACGCGAACTGCGGAACTAAAAGAGGCTTTAAAACACCTCCGAGAAACTCAATCTCAATTAATTCAAACTGAAAAAATGTCTGGTTTGGGACAGATGGTAGCTGGTGTCGCTCACGAAATTAATAATCCAGTTAGTTTTGTCTATGGCAATCTCAATTATGCCTGGGAATACAGCCAGCAATTGTTGGAAATAGTAGAGCTTTATCAGCAACATTATCCAGACCCTCCAGAAGAAATAAAAGAGTGCTTGGAGGAAGTAGAACTCGAATTTTTAAAGGAAGATTTGCCGAAAGTTTTAGCTTCGATGAAACAGGGAGCAAATCGCATCACTGCCATCGTAAAATCTCTCAGAACTTTCTCTCGTTTGGACGAATCGGAATTTAAACAGGCAGATATTAATGAGGGCATAGAAAGCACTTTAACTATTTTAGAACATCGTTTAAAGTTCAAACAAGATTCTGGGGGAATTAAGCTGATTAAAGAATACGGTAAAATACCTTTAATTAACTGTTATGCGGGTCAACTAAATCAAGTGTTTATGAATATCATCGCTAACGCGATCGATGCTCTCGACGAACGCGATCGACGGCGAACTGCGGAAGAAATTCAAGCTAATCCCAGTACGATTTTTATTAAAACGGAGGTACTGGATAATAACTGGATAAGCATAACTATTGCCGATAACGGTTCGGGAATCCCCGAAGAGGTACAAGCTAAGTTATTCGACCCTTTCTTTACTACGAAACCCGTGGGCAAAGGCACGGGTTTGGGGTTATCTATTAGCTATCAAATTGTGGTGGAAAAACATCGCGGCAAGATAGAATGTCATTCCTCTGTTGGAGAAGGAACGGAATTTGTTGTTAAGATTCCTATTAACGGTTCGTAGTAACGACTTTAGTCGTAAAAGAATCGCTACCTCAGAAACCCGGTTTTTTCAACAATACCTTCGCCATTTTCTTGTAGGTCGTGCGGACCTCCGTGGAACCCGACGTATTTGTTGGGTTCCACTTTAGTCGTAAAAAGAATCGCTACCTCAGAAACCCGGTTTTTTGAAAAAACCGGGTTTCTTGACAGGTGGAAGCTATTTCGCAACAGCAATTTTAACTTCAAGCTCGCTGGGATGGTTTAAATGTTCTCCCAGTCTTTCGCTAAAGTAACCCACTTCGTAATCCTCCGGTGGAAGTTCTGCTAACAATTGATGCCATAAGGCGATACCTCGTTTGTCGAAGGTATCTCGGGAGCGATCGTCTGGAAAACCCGATGCTGCCGGATCGTCTTGGTTTAACAAGCGATCGTAGATGTCGGTCCATTCTTCGAGGCGTTTAAAGGTCTCTGGCGACAGAGGTAGAGTTGCAGGATCGATGTTGCCATCGCCATGTTTCCACCATAGAGGATAGCATCCGTAATCTGCCATCAATTCGATTCTTTTTTTCAATGATATCATAGTAAGCTGTTCGGCATCTAAATTTTAACAGATAATGAAAAAAATCGCCATCGCTCTATTATCCCTTATCTTAACCTCTGCCAGCGCGGCAGCACGGGCCCAAACAACCCCGTCTGCGACTGTTTGTCCCGCACAACTGCGGGGGACCATCGACGCGATCGCCTCCCGTCCCCAGTTTAATCGTTTGCGGTGGGGCGTTGCGATACAAACTGCTACTTCGGCAACTACTCTTTACAACCGCGACGGGGAACGTTACTTTATCCCCGCTTCTACTCTAAAGTTACTCACCACCGCCGCCGCTTTACAAAAACTCGGCCCGGACTATCGCATTCGTACTTCTGTTTATGGGGACGACAACGGTTCTATTTATATAGTCGGGCGGGGCGACCCCAGTTTAACTGTTACTCAACTTCAAGATTTAGCCAAACAATTAAAAGCGCGAGGAATTACCCAAATTAATCGCTTAATTGCGGACGATAATTACTTTCGAGGTTCTGCAGTTAATCCTACCTGGGAATGGGAAGATGCCCAGGCCGGTCACGGTGCCCCAGTTAATAGTTTAATTCTCAATCGTAACGCGATGGATTTGATGTACTGGCCGCAAAATGTGGGGGAACCTTTGCGAATTACTTGGGTTAATCCCCAGGAGGGAAACGGCTGGCAAGTTGAGAATAATTCGATTACTGTTGCGCCAAATGAAAGGGAGTTTGTGGAGATAGGGCGCGATTTTTTCCGCCCGATAGTTCGGGTTGGCGGACAGTTGCGGGCGGGGGCGGAACCGGAACCGATGTATGTGGCGATCGTTCGACCTGCGGAGAATTTTTTGCAGCGTTTTCAAGAGGTTTTACAATCAGAAGGAATTAGGGTTTTACAAAGTTCTATTTCTACCTCTCCTCCTGCTTCCCAATTAACGGAATTAGCTGCAGTTAATTCGCCGCCTTTGTCAGAGTTAATAAAAGAGTTAAACCAAGAAAGCGATAACGTTTATGCGGAAGCTGTGTTAAAAACTCTGGGGGCGAGGGTGCAAAATTCTGATGCTTTGGAAGCGGGTTTAAAAGAGATGGAAAAGGCTTTAACTGAGTTAGGAGTTAACCCAGAAGGATACGATTTGAGCGACGGTTCGGGGCTATCTCGCCATAATTTAGTGTCGCCACTAGCCCTGGTAGAAACTTTAAGGGGAATGGCTAATTCTCCTTGGGCGAGCGTTTATCAAAGTTCTCTGCCATCGGCAGCGGTTAGCGGTACTTTAAGGCGGCGTTTTGCTAATAGTTCGGCGCGAGAAATTGTGCTGGCAAAAACGGGTACTTTAAGCGGAGTTTCTGGTTTGGCGGGTTATGTTTTTGCGCCGAATTATAACGAGGTTTTAGTGTTTGCTATTTTGGCGAATCAATCGGATTTATCTTCTCGGGTTTTGCGGCAAGCTATTGATGAAATTGTAGTGTTGTTGGCCGGTTTAGATAATTGTTAATTGTCAGAAATCGCTAAAGCGATTACTACAAACAGTTCGTAGTAATCGCTTTAGCGATTTAGTTCGTAGTAATCGCTTTAGCGATTTAGATTTTTGGGACTCCCTTTTATCTAATTACTCGAATCTTCCCTCGGCGAACTATCCGCAGCATAATTTTCTGCGGCTTTTTTCACCACTTCTACATCTAAACCGAATACTGCCGCTATTTGTTCGACAGTTACTCCAATTGCCAACAAACCTGGCACGGATTTTAGTTTAGTTTCGAGCTCGGTTTCCTCTTTGGCTTCCTCTTTAACTTCCTCTTTGATTTCTTGATAAATCCGAGTTTTTTTGAGGTCTGCTAATTCAAACATCGCTTGTAACTCCTGGTAAGAAACATTAGGGAATTTGTAAACGATTATGGTCTCGATTAATTCTAGCACGGTTTCAGTTAAAGTGTCATTCTCGAAATTTTGCCGTGCTTCCGAGATTAGTTCTCGGACCGCTTCGTTGATTTCTGGTTGCTTTTGAACGATTAATTGGATGGCTTTTAAACCGACTGACGAACTGGCCGACAGATTTAGTTCGTTTAAGTACAGACACCGCACTCGCCCGCTATCAAAAAATTCTTGATAGTGTTTGGGCCGTTCGGATTCGATGCTTCGTTTGGGAAATAATACGATTCCCCGCCAGTCTTGCGGTGGTTGTTTTTGATAAAGGTACAGAGAGATTTCGGTAAAAAAGCGCCAGTAGAAATCGTCTTTTTTTTGGAATTGTACTTCGGTAAAGTACAGGTGTTTTTTGCTATTCTTTCGCCGGGGCTTAAAGATGCCGTCAATGCGAAAGCTGGTTTGTTTGATTTCTTCGGAGACAAATTCGTAGTTTTTGACTTGCTCTGGGGATTGGCCTATTAGCTCGAAAAATGTGCCGGGCAAGACGTTGAATAGTTTGTAGAAAATGGAGTCGGTTTTCACGATTTAATTGGGGTCGTTTCCGCGTAAATTTTCCACTTTTATTATATAGCAATTATTAACCATTTTTAATAAGTAAAAAAAACTGAAAAAAGGTCAGAAACTTTTTTCTGTTCGTTCCCCAAAAGCACAGATATTTTGTACGCGACTGTGTAGTGCGCATTGCGCACCTTGCTGATGCTTTTTACCACATAACACTTTTTTTGTCAAGACTGCTGGCATACAATTTAAGAGTTTATCCTACTTAAGTACCCGTGCAAAATTAATTACATACCGAACAGGCAAGATGCCTGTTCTACGGGCAATTTTTTCTGCAAATATTTTTGCATACCTACTTAGGAGTCGCGCAAAAATAAACTACCAGATGAAGGAAAATCGTAGGTTGGGTGGAGTGAAACGCAACCCAACAAGTCGGTACCTTATTACTACGCAAGTCCTTACTTAAAAAAACTTAACTCAAAAGTTAATAATATTTTGTCTGCTGGTGTATCATCGTATTTATTAAGGTTTTGCTTTCCCGTTAGAAAGAGAAAATCTAAAATCTAAAGTGCATTTTACTAGAAGGAACATCTGTCATGGGTGACATCTTTTTTTCCGAATACGTCGAGGGCAGCAGCAATAATAAAGCGCTGGAGTTATATAACCCGACATCCAGCAGCATCGACTTCGCTGCTGGAAACTACACTATAGAATTTTATTTTAACGGCAATACCGCTAAGGGCAATACGGTTGACTTAACGGGAACGATCGCCCCATTAGATGCTTTCGTTGTTACCGACAATGACGCTAACGCTTCTCTTCTACCATTAGCGGACCAAACGGACCCGGGTAGTTTTTTCAACGGTAACGATGCGGTAGTTCTCAAGAAAAATGGTGTTATTATTGATGCGATCGGGCAAATTGGTTTCGATCCTGGCGTCGAGTGGGGCAGCGGCGATGTTTCTACGGCAAACAACACCCTTCGCCGCAACATCAGAGTTACTTCGGGGGATGTCGATGCTAGCGATAGTTTTGACCCCGCTTTGGAGTGGGAGGGGTTCGCCCAGAATACTTTCGACGGGTTGGGAACTCATGCGGTTATTCATAAAATACACGACATCCAGGGTAGCGGTATCGCTAGCGCTTTTGAGGGTCTGACTGTTAATCTGCAAGGTATCGTTACGGCAGATTTTCAGGGCAGCGGTGGTTTGCGGGGGTTCTATCTTCAAGAAGAAGATGCCGATACTGATGGCGATGTTACTACTTCGGAAGGGATATTTATTAACGATGATACTTTCGGCGTGGATGTTAGCGTTGGGGATAAAGTGCAAGTCACGGGAACGGTGGATGAGAGTTCCGGGTTGACGGCAATTACTGGCGTTAGCGATGTAACTGTTATTAGTTCGGCAAATGCTTTACCAACTACTATCGATGTTTCTCTGCCAGTTGCTTCTACCGCGACTAACTCTGACGGCGAACTTATCCCCGACTTAGAACGATATGAGGGGATGTCGGTACGTTTTACCGATACTCTCAGCGTTACGGAACTTTCCCAACTAGACCGCTACGGCGAAATTAAGCTTTCTCAGGGCGGAAGACTGACTCAGTTTACCGAAAACAATGCCCCAGATGTGGCGGGATATAACGCTCATTTGCAAGATATCGCTAGTCGCACTATTGTTCTCGACGACGGAAAAACTACTCAAAATCCCGATCCTATTATCTATCCCGATGGCAGTCTGGGACCGTCGGACTCGCTGCGGATGGGCGATACTATAACTAACTTGACGGGGGTGGTGCATTTTGCTAGAGGTAGCGACGCTTTTGGGGATGAGAATTATCGGTTGATGCCGACGGTTGCGCCGACTTTTAGTAACGTTAATGTTCGTCCGAGTTCTGCGGAGGATGTGGGGGGCGACCTCAAGGTTGTGAGTTTTAACGTTCTCAATTATTTTACGACTTTGGGTTCGAGGGGGGCGGATACGACTAGCGAGTTTGACCGCCAAACGGAAAAGTTGGTGACGGCGCTTTCTAGTCTGGATGCTGATGTTTTGGGTTTGCTGGAACTGGAGAATAATTATACGGACGGGGCAAGTAGCGCGATCGCAACTTTGGTGGATAGTCTCAACGCTGCGGTGGGCGCGGGCACTTATGCTTATATTGACCCTGGCGCTAATGTTGGCGATGATGAAATTGCTGTTGGGGTTATCTATAAACCGAGTAAGGTTGGGGTTGCCTCGGGAACTACTATTGAAGTGTTGGCGGACTCTAACTTGCCGTCGGGTTTTAGCGGACCGATATTTAATGGCGGCAATACTAACCGATCGCCCCTCGCGGTGACTTTTGCGGAAACGGTCAGCGGGGAACAGTTTACTTTTGTTGTCAGTCATTTAAAGTCTAAGGGGGGGACGGGAACTGGTAGCGATGCGGATGCGGGGGACGGTCAAGGTAGTTTTAATAGTATGCGGTTGCAGGGGGCGGAGGCGATCGCTGCTTGGTTGGATGCGGATCCCACTGGCAGCGGCGATACAGATTTTTTGCTGGCGGGCGACTTCAATGCTTATTCTCGGGAAGACCCGATCGCTTTTTTGAACGGGAAATATGACAACCTCATCGCGAACAAGATCGGAACCGATGCTTATTCTTATGTTTTCGACGGACAAAAGGGGGTTTTAGATTACGCTTTCAGCAGTTCGACTCTTACTAACCAGGTAACGGGGGTGACGGAGTGGCATATTAACGCGGACGAACCGGATGCTTTGGACTACGACGAGAATTTTAATCCTAGCAGTTTGTTCGATGGCGGGGATCCTTATCGGGCCTCCGACCACGATCCGGTTGTGGTGGGTTTGCAGTTGAATGTTGCGGCGCCGGTTTTGGATAATAGCGGGGTTCCGACTTTGACCGCTATTAATGAAGATACTACTACTAATGATGGTAACTCGGTTGCGGAGATTGTTGTCGATGGTTCGATAACCGATACGGTGGCGAATGTGGTGGAGGCGATCGCGGTTGTCGCAATTAATAACACTAACGGTATTTGGCAGTATTCCACGGACGGCAGCACTTGGAACGATTTTAGCGCGATAACTGGCAGTATCGTTGATTTGAGCAATAATGCTCGCTTGTTAGATAACTCTCACAAAATTCGATTCGTTCCCGAGGCTGACTATAACGGTAACGCTACTTTTACTTTTCGCGCTTGGGACAAGACCTTGGGAACGGCGGGGGAAACTGCGGACGTGACGGTTAATGGTGGAACGACGGCGTTTAGTCTGGAGACGGAGGAGGTGGCGATCGCTATCAACCCGACCAACGACTCCCCAACTATTTCTGGGACTCCCGTTACGACGGTCGACCAAGACGCGGCCTACAGTTTCACTCCCACTGCAGACGATATCGATGGCGACTCGCTGACTTTTTCTATTACTAATAAACCGAGTTGGTTAGCGTTCGACTCTACCACGGGCGAACTTTCGGGAACTCCAACCAACAGCGATGTTGGCAGTTACGCCGATATAGAAATAAGTGTGACTGACGGAACCGAAACGGTGAGTTTGCCAGTTTTCGACTTGACGGTTAACGATATTAACGACTTCCCAACTATTTCTGGGACTCCCGTTACGACGGTCGACCAAGACGCGGCCTACAGT
>CAZUCT010000204.1:10791-13143 GCA_964619285.1 uncultured bacterium
GTGACTGACGGAACCGAAACGGTGAGTTTGCCAGTTTTCGACTTGACGGTTAACGGCAGCAGCAGCAACCCCCTCGCCTTAACCGACTTGGCCGCCGAAGTCACCTTTGCAGAAAACGCCGCCAACGCCGCCCCACAAATTATCGATGCCGACGTCACCCTCACCGACAGCGACTCCAGCAACCTTGACAGTGGGAGTCTCACCGTTGCCTATACCGACACCGGTTTGCCAGAAGACAACCTCAGCATCCGCGATCGAGACAGCGGCCCCGGCCAGATCGGTTTAGACGGCACCGAAGTCCAATATCAAGGAACAAAAATAGGTGCGATCGCCTCCAACGGCCTCAGCGGCAACCCCCTAGAAGTCCGCCTCAACAGCAACGCAACCGCCCCCGCCCTCGAAGCATTAATAGAAAACATCGCCTATAAAAACACTTCCGACACCCCCACCAGCAGCAGAACACTAGAAATAGCGATCGCCCCCAGCAGCGGCAACACCACCATCCCCCAAACCACCACCATCAACATCGCCCCAGAAAACGAACCCCCCACCATCACCCAAACCCTCAACCTCTACAACAACCTCGCCGTCACCCCCAACGCCCCAAACGCAACCGCCGAGGGCAACTGGCTATCTTTCTTCAACATCAACCTCAACTTTTTCGGCAGTGTCGGCAGCCAAACCCCAGACGGCAGCGGCACCATCTTCGACACCACCGCAGACAACGACATTTTTGCCGGTTACAGCAACTACGACATATTCAGCCAAAAATTAGTCAACAGCAACTTTCCCCAACTCGATCGCCAAACCGGTTACACCATCAACTTCGCCCTCCAAGTCAACTCCGAAAAACCCGGCAGCGACATCAACCAGGATGACAAACGCGATCGGGCCGGTTTCAACCTCGCCCTCGTCAGCAGCGACGGCCAAAAAGCCCTCCATCTCGGCTTTGAAAGCGACAAAATTTGGGCAAAAGCAGACGGCATCAACCAAAAAGACCCCTCCCAAGAAGCCAAAACCGCAACCGGCATCTTATTTACTAGGGCCGAAACCGCCCCCTTCGACACCGCCTCCAGTTTAGTCGAGTACCAACTGACCGTCAAAGGAGAAAACTACCACCTCGCCAGTGGCGGCAACACCATCCTTCGCGGGAGTTTGCGAGACTACACCGCTTTCAGCCCCCCATTTTTTCTCCCCAACCCCTACGAAGTCGCCAACGGCATCATCTTTGGCGACGACAACGGCTCCAGCAACTCCCAAGTTCGCCTCGGCAACATCGCCCTTACCACCCCAGCAACAGAAATAGAATTTACCATCGCCGAAAATGCCCCCAACAGTTTCAGTTTGGGGCAGTTGACCGCAACGGATCCCGACAAAAACAACCTCAGTTACAGCATCGTCGGCGGTAACGACGATAATATTTTTGCGATCGACCCCAACACCGGGGAACTCCTCGTCGGCGACAACACCAACCTAGACTTTGAAACCGCATCAAGTCACCTTCTGGAAGTCCGAGTCGAAGACGACGGCAGCGGCAACCTCGCCGACACCGTGACAGTAAAAGTAGATCTTACCGACATCTTAGAATTTAACCAACCCCCAACAGACATCGACCTCGACAGCAACGCAGTTGACGAAAACCAACCGGCGGGCAGTTTGGTCGGTAACTTCTCAACCACGGATCCCGATGTTGGAGATACTCATACCTATTACTTAGCATCTGGCGAAGGCGACGAGGATAACGATAAATTTGTCATCCTGGGAAACCAACTCCAAACCAAACAAGAATTTAACTTCGAGACAGACGCAAGTTACAACATCCGCGTCAAAACCGACGACGGCAACGGCGGAACCCTTGAAAAACCGTTTATTATTAGCATCAACAACCTTAACGAGTCTCCCAGTTTCGACAGCATCCCCGAGACAGAGGCCATCGAAGGCGAAACTTACACCTATAATATTAGTGTCAGCGACCCCGACCTCCGCGACGAGTTGAATATTAGCGGAGTCAGTTTGCCCCAGTGGTTGAGTCTTACCGACAGCGGCGACGGAACCGCGACTCTAACCGGAACCCCCACCGATGCAGAAGTCGGCAGTCACGATCTTAATATAGAAGTAACCGATGCCGGAGGTTTGTTCGCTCCTCAGAAGTGGGCGATCGACGTGGCAGACATTCCCGAACCAACTCCCGAACCGACTCCCGAACAAACGGACGAACCAACTCCCACTCCGTCAGTGGAACCAACTCCAACTCCCGAACCAACTCCCACTCCGTCAGTGGAACCAACTCCAACTCCCGAACCAACTCCCACTCCGTCAGTGGAACCAACTCCAACTCCCGAACCAACTCCC
>CAZUCT010000205.1:0-13096 GCA_964619285.1 uncultured bacterium
CACCTCCCACCCTCCCCACCCCCCAGAGTTTTTTCGATTTATTCAGCAGACCCTAATTAGCCTCGTTCTGAAGCATCTACTCGGAATCGTTCCACCGAAGTCAACAAATCGCGAGCCACACCCACCAGATTTTGTAAAGAATTATAAACCCGCTGGGACTCCTGGGAAGTCTCCTGAGCCGTCAACTCTACAGCCTGCATAACCTTAGAAACCGAGTGTGCAACCTCATTTTGCTCCACCGTATCCGCAGCAATCGAATGTACCAACACATCAATATGAGTAGTAACCGTAACGATATCCTCCAAAGCCCGTTTGGCTTTCTCCGCCAGTTCCGTTCCCTCAATAACGTGTTGTGTTGCCTCTTCCATCCCAGTCATCACCCCTCCCGTCTCCGTTTGAATTTGCATCACCGTATGCTCGATATTTTTCGACTCTTTAGCCGACCTATCTGCCAACTGCCGCACCTCATCGGCCACAACCGCAAATCCCTTACCCGCCTCCCCAGCACGAGCCGCCTCGATACTAGCATTCAAAGCCAGCAAATTAGTCCGAGAAGCAATATTAGAAATCGAGCTTACAATCTTAGAAATCTCTTGAGTAAACTCAGACAATCGCTTAACCCTTCTCGTAGCATCCGCCACACCTTCCCTGATTTTTAAAATCCCTGCCACAGTGCGGTCCACAGTATCGCCACCCTTCTTAGCTAACGACGCCGCCTGTCGGGCAACCTCCTCAGTTTCCCTTGCATTCTCAGCCACCCGCTTAATCGATTCAGTCATCACCTGAACCGAATTTAAAGTTGCCGCCAGTTCTTCAGCTTGTCGCAAAGCATCCTTAGACAAACCCTGAGCAAAAGTCGCACTGTCCATGGACCCCCGACTCACCTTTTGGGCTGCCTCCTTCACCTGATGCACGATCTCCCGCAAATTTTGGATCGTCAAGTTAAACGAATCTGCCACCGCCCCTAACACGTCTGCAGTCACTTCCGCACTAACAGTCAAATCTCCACGAGCAGCTCCTTCTACATCATCCAACAGCCGAATCACCTGTCGTTGCAAGTCTTCTTTCGCTTGTTCGTTTTCCTCAGCTTTTCTTTGAGCGTCATTATAAGTAGCTTGTATGATCTTTGCCATGTGATTGAATTTAGCAGCTAACGCCCCAAATTCATCCTCGCAATAAACAGTCGAGCGCGCCCTTAAATTACCTTCAGCCAGAGCATCAAACTGTTGTTGCAAGTTGTTAGTCGTCTTAGAAATTTGCTTGGTTGTCATCGTACCCAAACCCCAAGCCGTTAAAAAGCTACTCGCTCCAGCAACCAAAGTCATTATAGAACCCGTTCTATGTAACTGAGCAACAACCTCTGGCCGATTTTCTTGGGATGCCCTCAAAGATACCGTGTAACTGACCAAAGCCACTCCTATTAAAGAAACCAATCCCGTTCCTAGAGCCGTATATAACTGCTTAGTTGCCAGAGGAGCATTTTCCCAAAAAGCTAACCCTCCTTGTTCTACCATCACCGTTGAATCTATCGTGTCCTCGCTGACCTTCCCAAAAGTCGGCAACTGAGGCTCCATTGGCATCATCTCATCATTGCTAATGGCACTTTCATCCTGGTCGAATGGCAGTTTTGTAGTACTTCCTATTATCGCTCCATTATCTATTGCATTAGTGAAATCGGAAGTTCCTACCCCCAAGTTTGAAGCTGAAGTATCCCCCGAAACCTCTAGTTCGTCAGTCATCGAACTATAATCATCAAAATAATCGAATTCGTCTCCTTTTAGGTAAGCATCCACATTACTATCATCTTGGGAGTTAGCTTCTTCATCTACATGAAAATCGCCAAATTCCCCCTCATCGAGCTCTTCCAAATTAAAACTATCAGGTTTCTCAAAATCTAATTTACTTTCTGTTTGTTCCCCTCGATCTTCTTCCCAATCAAAATCCGAATTGCCAAAAGAAGCTGCCAAACTTTCTATCTCTTCCATACTTCCTCCACTCATCGCCTCCGTTTCCTCATCATCATCTAGTTCTTTTAAAAAAGCCCTCGAACTATTTATCTGTTCTCTCAGCAAAGTTTCCTCATCAGAGAGCTTTAATCCTTGCCTTTTTAGATTATTTGCCCTGCCGTTCGTAACTCCTGGAATTTCTTGTTGCATATTCTTCGATTCGCTCTTTTTTTCTGTTTCCTTGCTGCTGATTCCCTCGAACTCTTGGGCTTCTATAATTTCTTCAAATACGCTATCAAAATCGTCATTTAATTCGGCTAAAAGATTATCTTTATCTAAATTCGTTTCCTTGTCATCCAATTCGGCATCGCCCTCAAAATCGAATAATTCTCCCGGAGTTACGGCATAGGTTTCATCTAGTTCCTCATCGCCATCATTCTCTTTTTTTTCTCCTAATTCTGTTTCTTCAAATACATTTAATCCCCTAGTATTTCTTGTTTCTCTTTCTAATTCTTGCTGGCTTTCTATCTCTTGTTGTTCTTCTAATTCTTCTTCATCCAAAGCAAAAGGATCTTCATAATCTTCCAAAGACTCCGACGATAACTCCTGACTCTCGCCTTCTAAAATCTCGCTATCGACAAAAGGATTATCCGCTTTTGTCATTTCTAAATCTTCCATACCGTCGATCTTATCAAGCTCCAAATTTTCAATAGCGCTCAATTGGGAAGTTAAACCTTCTTCTACTAAATCGTCATCTGGATCCTGTAGTTTTTCGCCTAAATCTTCCTCCTCAAAGCCAAAATCTTCTTCTCCTGCGAACAGAGCGTCTTCTTCATCCTCTTCATTTTCTGCCACCATCATCTGCTCGGAAACTGGTTCTTCAGCTATTGAATTGAGGTTATCTGCCAGTAAATCTTCTCCTAGCTCTTCATCGGAGAAATCAAAATCTTTTGGCTCTTCTAATAAATCTATTTCCTCCTCGTCCTCCACCCCTAAATCCATCAGATTTTCCGAAACTCCCGAAGCTGCCATCCCGTTAGATTCCATATTATCGGGCTTTTCTAGTAAATCTTCTTCTAGCTCTCGATCTCGCCCGCCCGATACAGGAGCGGCCAGCTCCTCTAAATCCATCAAATTTTCTGAAGAGGCTTTAGTCGGAGAATAGGCTAAGTCGTTGCTGGCAAACTCTTCTGTTTCCTCAAGTAGCTCTTCCCCTGCATAGTTTTCCCCAAGTAGGTCTTCATCTGCATAATTACTTAAATCTTCTTCTAGGGCTTCAGGAGCGGCATCATAATCTTGAGGTTCGACTCCTTCGGCAGATGCTAAACCCTGATTAGCAAGCTCGATCAGCTCGGGCTCTTCTGTTAAACCTAATACTGCTCTGTATTGTTCTGCTGCGATCTCGTAGTTTTCGAGGCCATAGCAATAAATATGACCGCACAGAAGACGAGCGCTTGGATCCTCTGGATAGTCTTCGATTAACTGGTAAACCAGATTTGCTGCTTCGTTGTAGTTTCCAAGATTGTAAGCATCCTCTACTTTTTGGTATTCTTGCAAATAGTCTGTAGTTGATGATGTCATTGGTTGTCCCCTATCATTCTCGATCTTTTTCCTCGATCCTTTCCTTTATCTTTTCTATTTTATCTTTGCCAATAATGGTGTTTTGTTTTTAACTAGACCATAATTTTCCCATTGGTTTTCAGCACGAAATTTGTTGGATATCGCTCTATTATTACTTGCTCTGGCGATCGCATTAATTGCCTGCCTTCCCGACTTCTGTGGCCTACTCCCCAGTCTCACCTAGTCTTGTTGGTTTGGTATTACCAGTTCTGGAGTAAGGAGCCGGTCCGCAATAACTTACCTGTTTCTGCTTTGGCATTGCTCAGTTTTTTGCCCGGCTCCTAAGCTTTGCCCCCTATTTCTTTAAGCCGCCCACCGGGCCGAACGTACAATTTCTACTTGATTTAGCAGTTGCAAACCTGGTTCTCCATTTTCCGATTCCGGCCACTCTCCTTTAATAAATTGAGTCATGTCATCGCTAATATTGGTTGGGGCTTGCAACTTTTCGAGCTCCAGCCACTCCATACCCACAATTTTATCTACTGCTAATCCCAATAAAATGTCTTGGTCTTCGATCGCTATTACTGGAATTTCTGGTCTATCAGTATTCACCGAATTGGTATCCCCTAGAAATTGACCCAGATCTGCTACCCAGATTACTCGTCCCCTTAAATTTAGAGTACCCAAAAGTAAAGGAGAGACATTTGGGATCGCTGTCATTCCTTCTGGAGGCTGGGAAATCACCTCTCTTATGCCTATAGCAGGTAAGGCAAATTCTTTTCCTGAGGGCACATAAAATCGCAGGTGAAGTTCCCCTTCGGGATTTTCTATTTCTTGGATAGCTGTTGATTCCGGACCTTGGCCGGGTAAAAAGTCTTGATTTCCTACCACGTTCCCAGAAAATTAACCTCTTAACAATTGTTTTACTGTTCCTACCAATTCCGTAGGTTGAAATGGTTTGGCTATGTAAGCATCTGCTCCTTGCTTTAGGCCCCAGTAGCGATCGAATTCTTCTCCTTTCGAGGAACACATCACTACGGGGATATTTTTGGTTTTGGCATCGGACTTGATCCGCCTACAAACTTCATAGCCGTTCATTCTGGGCATAACGATATCCAAAACTACTAAATCGGGGATGGTATTCTGGAGTCTGGCCAATGCTTCAACTCCATCACCTGCCACCGACACGTTTAGCCCGCTGTTTTTCAGTAGGTTGGAGATCATCTCCCTTTGGGTCACACTATCTTCCACAACCAGAACTTTACTCATATTTTCCTGTTGCTTTGGTTTTACTTGATTGCTGCATCTCGATGGGTGCAATATCCCGTACTTCTAACGAGTACTCATAACGAGTAATTAACAAAACATTTTAATACAAGCTATCGCCCTATTTTGGCTGTCATTCTAAGTAAAAATACTCAACAATAGCTCCGAACTATTTTAGTTAGTTAAGAGACAGGGCGTTAGTTAGTGAAGAGTTGGCATCATCATCGTGCTTCTTTTTATTTTAATTAAGGCCTGGTTGCTTGACCAACAGGCTGTATCGAATTGGGAGCTTATGAGAGCCAGCTCTTGAAGCCAGCGAATATAAGATGCAGCCATCTAGTCTTTTTTGCCCCACCGAGCTACTGTAATTCTTCGTCAATACTTCTATTTTTAGGCTTTGTTCTTTGTCATTCGTTCTGAGTATGACTATGAAGCAATCAATTTAAATAATACCAATTTAATAAAGTTATGGAAGAGTTGAAAATTTCTCAAACCCCTGAGAGTTCTTACCGAGGCCAAGCCTTGCCACCTCGCTTTATTAAAGTGGTATAAGCGCCGGAAGCACCTGACCCAATCATTAGTCTTGTAGCTTCCTTTCTAATAATATCTTAGAATGAGGCTCTTGGGGGAATCCCGGCCCGACATATTTTTCTACCAACATCAATAATTCGCTTTCTCCAAAAGGTTTAGTAAAGTAGTCGGTAGCTCCTACGATGCGGGCTTTAACGCGGTCGATAAATCCATCTATACCAGTCAACATAACGATTGGAGTCTGGCGAAAGGTGCTAGAACTTCTCAGCATGGCGCAAATTTCATAGCCCTCCAACTGGGGCATGGCAATGTCGCAGAGGATCAAGTCAGGTTTGAGCTTAAAAACTTGACCTAGTGCTTGGAGAGGATCGTTGAGGGTAGTAACTTGATAACCATGTTGGTTAAGAATAGACTCGACTCTTTCGCGGATGACACTGTCATCATCTATACAGACAACATTCGGCACTTTTGAAGACTGTTGTAAAGATGCTCTTTTGCCCTCGGTAGTAGCAACGCCAGAGCGATCCAGCATTTGAACCAGACCTTGTTGTACGAAAGGATAAATGGCCTTAGCTACTGTCAAGACATCTCTATTTAAGTATCGAGCCATTTGGCGAAGAGAAGTTTGGCCGTCTGCCCAATGATTCAGGGTATTAAAGGTATTGGGAGGCAAAGCCTGTTGTAACTTGTCATGAGCGGCGATGGCCGGACATCGATCTGGCGATTGAATATGGGGAGAAAATTGATTCCATTCCTGTATTTGCTTGATAATCTTGGCCAAAATGGAGCTAATCTCCAAGGTAGTTAATTGAGGGGCTAATGCAGGCCCATTTTCAAAAATGAAAGAACCACGACGAAGACTCAGCAGGTCAAAGAGGGTTTCATGTATCATATTTTGGATTATGGTGCGGCCTTGAGCGGGTGTTAAGATTTTGTTTTCTAATAAGGCCCACAAAATACCATACTCTGGAGCGTTAACAGAGGCAATGGAGGGAACTTTAACCGTGTCAATAGCTTTATCTGCGTGATAGCGGCGCAGGTAATCTCTCAAACGAGACAGGCTATCAGTACCGTGGGTAGCATAAACAATTTGACCGTTTAAAAAAAAGACAAACCAGGATGGCCCAGATAGAGAAGAATGGCGTTTTTCGGCAACAGTGCTGCTAGTAGGCGAGCTATAGGCCTCAACAAATAGTTCTCCGGTTCTTTGACCAAGCTCGATCAGTTGCAGGATACTGCGTATGTCAATTTCACTTAAATTTCCCTGCATGCAGCTTTAATAATTTAACAATTTATTGTGAATAGCGAAAAAGGGTCTAGGTCATTTTTTTTATTTGCCTTTCTCGATTGTTTCACAACGAGTACTCTTGCTCAAGAAAAAAGCGAGGTTATAGATTACTCGTTCTGAGTATGAGTTGGGACCATTGCCAAACTGACTTGGTCCCGTCTAAGCTCTAGTAAAGCTCAAGAAGAAGTCTAGAGAGTTCCTGCTGTAGCGATCGCCCTTTAAAGAGGGCAGCTTAAATTGACGGCAATTTCAATAATTAATTGAGAAGTATAGCAATCCTAAATGGGTTGCGAACAATTAAAAAGGAGAAAAAAATCGAAAGTTTCTTTGTTAGCTTTACTTTTCCCTTTTTCCTATTCCCTACTCTTGCCTTTTGCCTCTTGCATGCATGCCTAAAGCGTCTAATTATTTGACACAACTCAAATAGGGTTGCTATCTTGTATTTCTCCTAATAATTCTTGGGGATAAGGATGATTAAATTAACCATTAAATCCTGGGATTTTCTGGTTAATGGCTAGGGTTAGGGAAAAACAAACAAATAACTAACAACAAGCAGGAACTAACAACGAACTATTAACAATTGGCCCGGATCTCGAGATTTATGACATCTTAATCAAAAGATTAGAAAAAATAAAGGTTAATCTGTAAAAAAAATCAATAAGAGGGATAAAGTGAAGCTTTCACCCCCTTTTATTTCTGGTTGAAGTATTTACAAGATCGCAGAAGTGTTTGTGGGTTGCAAAGATCGTACTTGATTGTAATGAAAAACGCTATAACAAGAATTATGGCCAGAAAAGATTGCCTGGCAGGATTCTTGCAGACAATTTGTAAGCTGCCCCATTCAAAGAGGTTATTATAATGTTAAACCCAATCAGGGATGTTGTGGTGTCTGCAGGCAGTGAAAGTAAATAATGCTGCTTCTACTCCAAGATCGTTATCCATCTGTCTCTATGGTCCATCTGAAAACTAGAAAAGGCCACGAGAAGTGGGGCGAGCTCGGTAAGACAAAAGTATCGTAAACTAGAAAAAACAAGTAGAAAAAACAAGCCTTGGCCGATAAACTTTTGCCGGGGTGAAGAGGAAAATATTATTATAAAAATTTGGCAACCCAGACCTCAAGAGGACTCTCAGCGTGCTGTATCTAGCAGAAGTACAAAAAAGACCAAGCGGTTTTGGTCTTGGTGGCGGTAAAACAGACCTTAAACTCCTGGCCTGTCAGCGGAGCGAGAATAATTGGACTGAAGTGCGCGATGAGATTATTCCTGCTGATGATGCTAAGGATTTTACTCCAGGCGCACTGGTTTTGGCGGATTTAAGCGCCAACAAACAAGTGCAGCAAATACAAGAAGCTGCTCCTAAACTTGTCAAAATTTTGCAAAACTTCTCTCGCTCTCAAGAGAAGTTTAAGACTCAGTGGGAAGAAATCGATCAGTGGAAAGCGTCTCTGACTTTTCAGGCCCAAGAACTCAATCGACGCGAAATGGAGTTGCAAGCTAAGGAAGAACAACTCCAACAACTAGAAGGAGAGTTAGAACGGCTAGAGCAGCAACGCCAGGAAGCGAGTCAAGCCGTTGAAGAATCTGAGCGACTCCGAGAGACGGTGGAGGCAGACCGTGAAGAAATCGAGAATGCCAGGGCTCAACTTCAACAAGAAATTGAGGAGTTTGAAAATACTAAAGGCCAAGGTTCGGGGACGGCTTCTCTGGATGAAAGCCAGTCTAATTACATTAAGGAGTTATTGGATTGGCTATCGGGGGCGATCGCTCCTACTGCTTCGGTAGGCCAACGGGTTAATACTTCTTTGGAAGCGATGGCCTCGGTACGAGGTTTGATGGAACAGCACTGGCAGCAGTTGGAAGAAAAACAAGCTACAGCCCAACAACAGCAAGAAGAACTCGATGGCCTCAAAAGCGATATCGATGGCCGATGGAGTTCTTGGAAGGAAACTGAAGCGTCTTTGGCCGAACTTCGCTCTCAGTTAAAGGTACAAAAGAGTTTGCTGGAGTCGAAGCAGGATTATGCTGCTAGTTTAAATTCCCAGCTTAAAGCTTCTGAAAATTTGTCCCAACAATTAACTCAATTGGCAGCGGCCACCGATCGGGTGTCTGCTGGGGATAAAGTCAATCTGGAGGCTTTGGAGAAAATGCCGCTCTCGGAGCTCCAACTAAAAGTCGAAGAGTTACAACGGGAGCTCCAAAAGAGTGTTGGTTTTGTTAAAGACCAAGAGGAAGAACTGGCACTCCAGCAGGAGGAAATGGAGGAGCTAAAAGTACAAATAGCTGCGGCCAGCGAATACGATCGCCTCAAGTTGGAGACGGAATTAAACGAGCAAGAAGAAAACTACAGGTTTTTAAATGAGTCTCTGGTGGGCTCTCAACGCAATCTCCGAGAACGTCAAGAGACGATGAATCTACACCAGACTGTACTGCGGCGGCGACAGGGTATTCCTCTGGAGACAGACCCCCAGAGTATAGATTTGGGCCCTGTTATTTCTCAAACAGATGCTCAAATTAAAGAACTAACTGAATTAGTCCAAAAGTTCGAAGAGGAAATTGAGCAAATACAGTCGGAAATAGGCCAAAAAGAAGAGGAGATTGATTCTCAATCTTCGGAACAGGAGGCCAAGCAAAATGAAATCGAACAGCTAGAAGAGAATTTGTCGGAACGAAGATCGGCTGTGGCGGAGCTTTGGGGACGGGTTAATCTCTACCAAGAAATGTTACAACCAATACAGGATAATTTTGAACAACTGCGGCAAAAGTTAGAGGAGGCTGCCGATGTCATGGAGGGTGCTGAGGAAATTCCCCAGCAATTAGAGCAGTTAAGGCAAGTGCTAGAAGGTATTATGAGTTAGCGATCGCTTGCATTCTCTATTACCACTATGTTTGCTCTAAAAAATTTCAAATCTCATCTCCTGCTCTGGACGATCGCTCTTGTTTCGATCGTCCTCTTTATTTTCAGCAGTCTGCGACATCTGCTATTTCAATCCACTGCTTTTGAGTTAGGAATTTACGAGCAGATAGCTTATTTAATCAGTCAGGGTTTGCCCCCTTTTTCTACTTTTTTAGGAGTTCATCATTTGGGGGCGGCGATCGCGCTGCCTGGGCTATGTATCCGGCAGGTTATATTTATAAAATATATATTACGCTTTTTTGCTATTTATACAAATTGTTTCTCTGGCGCTGGGAGCTTGGCCTACTTGGAGTTTGGCGCGTCATGCAGGCTTAAACAAAAGACTATCTTTTGCTTTGGCTTTAGTATATTTACTCTATCCAGCAGTCTTTAATATCAATTTGTTCGATTTCCATCCAGAGGTAATGACGTTACCTGCGATGTTAGGGGCGATTTTTGCGGCTAGGTTAGATAAAACCGGGTGGTTTTGCCTCGCTATTATCTGGGTTTTGGGCTGTAAAGATGCTTTATCTCTGCCCGTGGCGGCGATGGGTTTTTGGTTGTTTTTCTTTGAGAAAAAACGACGTTGCGGCGCGATCGCTCTTTTTATCGGTTCGGCTTGGTTTATTATCGTTACTCAAGCACTTATTCCCGCTTTTAATGAAGGAAGAGGATCTGGAGGTTTGGGACGCTATACTTATTTGGGAGAGTCCATCGGGGAAATTCCGAAATTGATGGTTATTTGGTCGGTTATTGGCTTTTTAGGGACTTGCCATTTAATAAAATACCGATGTGTCGGGCTCCGGTTCGCGCGCGCCCTACCTACCATTGGTACTCTATTTTTTGGCAAGTCCCTAATTGTTAATTGTCAATTGTTAATGGTTAATTGTTAAGGAAGCCAGCGGGGACTAAAGCCGACAAAAGGTAATTCCTCTGGTTGAATTTTTACTTGAGAGGCATCGCTGGTAGTTTCTCCAAGGGGTAACAACCAGATGCGACTGGAGGTGGCGATCGCCTCTTTTTCGCCGTTGCCGCCCCTATGCTCTTCCGTAGTTTTAGTTATAGTTTGGTCGAACAATAACGTCAAACCGTCGGGAGATAAACTCAGCTCCACTTCCCGCTGGTTGGGCAAAATAATTAGGGTTGTTAATTCGTTAGTTTTTAAATTTAGCTTGGCAATATAGAGTTCTTCTTCGTACTCTTCTTCTTCTTCTAAAACGCGACTTAAAAGACAATATAAAACAGTTTTAGTCGGGTCAAATTTTGCCTCCAGAATATTGCCATAAGGAGCAGTTTTAAAGATTTCTATTTCGTTGCCTTGGTTGGTGACGATATAGAGCGATCGGGTTCCGTCGGTATTGTATTTAACCATAGTTGCTTGGGAACCATCCCTAGCAAAACTCAAAATGCGTCCGAACTTCGGCAAAAACATTAAATCCCCCGAAGAGTCCGTTTCTGGATCCAGGGGTAAAATCGAGATTCCCTGACCTTGCAATAAGACAAGAGATTTGCTATCTGGGGCGATTAAAAAGTCGCCGCCTTGCTGTATTTTTCCTTCTTTATCTGTTAAATATTGCGGTTCTTTTCCCGCTTCAATTATCCAAGGGGCGGCATCGGTAGTATCTTTTCTGCTTATTCGTTGAACTAAAATAGTTTTCCCGTCTGGGGAGAGGTCAAACTTGAGATTTTGATAATCTTTATTGTCTAAAATTAGTTCCACTTGACCCGCTTCTTCTGGAGGTTCTGTTGTTTCCCCTGGGGCTACGGGGTTAATGCCTGTCGTGACTGTAAATAGCTGTTGTTCGCTGAGACTGGGTAAGGTATTTTTTCTTTCGATGGCAGAGAAAAGAATGCGATCGCCCTGGGGATAAAATTGAAAATCCATTACTGCTAAACTACTCGGAGTTAAAGCAATAGGTTTGGGATTTAGCGCTTCAAAATTAACTAACATTAATCTGCCTTTTTCTTCTCCCTCCAAACCAATATAAATAAAAGCGCGATCGCGAGTGTTAAAAAAGCTTTGAAATGGTTCGATTAGTTTTCCTTGTTCTCCCCCATAAAACTTTTCTCTAGCTCCTTCTAATTTAAGAGAATAAGTATTACCATAAGGTGCGGATTTTTCGAGAGTATAAGCCATCCTGCGTCCCGCCCAACTTTTTTTTCCTGGCAAATAGGGATTTATGATTAAGTTTTCTTCCACGGTTTCGCGCTCCATCGGTCGATTAAAGGTGAGGATAAAAGCCGTATCTTCGACGCCGATAGTTTTACCTTCCCAAGTAAAATCTCTTACCTTGGGTAGAGCCAGATCGCCTTGAGATAAAACTAGGGCGATCGCCACTGTTAACCCCATTATTGTTAGTAAAGCACTGCGGTCGAGAGCATCTTTAAAAATTCTCATATTTTTGTTAATTGTTAGTTGGTCGTGAAGCTGGCAGTAACAGGCAAGATGCCTGTTTTACGGGTTCTCAAAAAAGTCCGCCATTGCGGACAAAAATTGGACATTTCTCACATTGTTAATTGTTAATTATTAATTGTTAATTGTTAACTGTAAACTGATTAAACGGACCCAATTTAAGGCCGAAGAAACTGCATTAAATAACCGCCTATCGGCGGTGTAAAATCAAGCGGATAATTCTTGGGCTAAAGCCAAATAATTGGCATCGTAACTGGCGGGAAGTCTCAGAATTGATGCTAGATTTAAAGCTTGTTGGTGCAGGGAGCGATCGCCATATAAAGTTATCCCCAAATTCGAGGCATTGTCCATTAATTGAACCGCTTCTTCCGCCGAAATTTGTCTTGCCAAACTCATCCGATGAAATGCGTTACTCGCCTCGTAATAAATCAAGGTAGGGGCGACGATTTCATAACCAGAATTGACCCACTCGTTCCACAAATCTCGATAGCGAGATTCTGTAATTTCAGCGGATACTCGACGGACGATAAAACTGGCATCAACGCAGATTTTTGTGGTTGTCATTTTTCTTCAGATTTAGGGAAACAAGCTTCCATTAATTGTTGAGTTCTCTCTTCCCTCATTTCGTGGATGATGTCATCCACGTTCGGTTCGAGGGGTTTGCCGCCGCGACTCGCGTAAATCTCGGCTCTATTTTTGTCTATACGTTCGAGATGTTCCCGCCAGTTTTCCCGACGGTCTCTATTTTCTAAGATTTTCTCTTCTACTATTTTTCGTTCCTCCAGTGGTAGGGAGTTTACCAGTTGAACGATGGATTCTATTAAAAATTTGTTCATGGTTTAGTTCAAAGTTGGATTGAATTTTAGTTTTATTATAACAACATTCGTAAGGTGCGCATTGCGCACCTTACAATTTGGTTTGGCAAAAAAAGAGCGTTCCAGATAATTCCCCCAAAGAGCGATGAGTCAAGGGATTTAAGAAACCCGGTTTTTCAAACCAATACCTTCGCCATTTTCCAAGGCGTTCCTCACCCGCGTGAAACCGGGAATATTGCAAAAACCCGGTTTCTTAGGTCTTTCAGCTTGTAATATGTCGGTTTTAGCGTGCCCAGAAACCCGGTTGGTAAAAAACCCGGTTTCTTAATTACAACACCTTCGCCAGCATCGAGATTTAAGAAACCGGGTTTTTTGAAAAAACCCG
>CAZUCT010000206.1:0-13088 GCA_964619285.1 uncultured bacterium
TTGTCGATAAATGTCAACCCATCAACATGAAAAATGTACAAAAAATAAGACAACATGGCAACCATTCAGTAGGTTTGGCATAAATTCATTTAGTTTGGATTCCCAAGAGACGCAAGAAAGTATTAGTGGGCCAAGTTAAAATAAGATTAGCCGCCATATTATCAGAGGTAGCCACAGAAAAAGGTTGGCTAATAAAGGGGTTAGAAATAGCCCCAGACCATGTTCATGTATTAGTAGAACATGGCTAGTAAAGTGGCCATTCATAAAATAGTCAGAGCTTTAAAAGGTAGGTCCAAATCGACTTTTGCGACTGGAGTTTTCACCAGCTATGCAAGTCACCTAGTCTGTGGACTCGTAGCTATTTTTATGACACTACGCTTAAGGTTAGCACTGCTAAGATTTGGGAATACATTAACGACCCCCCAAATCGGCGACTGAAGTCGCCGAGTCGTTTTTCCGCCCCGCTTTAAAAAGGCGGGGCTACCAAACTTCCGTCTCTTCTTCGTGTTGATTCCTTATACTTTATAAAGGAAAACTCGCACCCCAGAATTAGAAAACCACCGTAGAACGGGCATATTGCCCGTTCCACCAACCTAATACCCAGAAGCATTAAGCTCCCGTCCGTTCGGTCCCACTTCCCCATAACGCACCCAGCGATACTCAATCGGTTTCGCCTCGATACTGGGTTCGCGATCGTAAAAGTCCGGCACCTCGGGAAACTTCTCCACCGGCATCCCCTTAACAACCTCCTTCATAAACTCCCGCCAATTAAAAGCAGCCGTACTGCTAGCCCCCCAAGTCGGATCGTTATTATCGTTCCCCAACCAAACCCCAGTCACCACTTGGGGAATATAACCGATAAACCACAAATCCCGCGCCTCCTCAGAAGTACCCGTCTTACCGGCAACAGGGCGATCGCTCAAATAAGCCATACCCCCCGTACCCCGTTCCACCACCCGTTCCAACATCCAACTCGTTATCGCCGCGCTCTTCTCATCCAAAACCCGCTTCGGTTCAAAATTAGCCTCATACACGACCTCCCCCTGGGCGTTAATAACCCGCTTAACCCCGTGAGCCTCCACAAAATTCCCTTGATTTGCCAAAGTACCGTAAGCGTTAGTCAGCTCCAACAAATTAACCTCCCACGCCCCCAAAGCCAGAGAATAAGTCTCCTTAATCTCCGACTTAATCCCCATATCCTTCGCCAATTTCATCACCGGCTCGAAACCAACCTCCATCAAAACCTGCACCGCCACCACATTAGTAGAATTAGTCAAAGCATTCTCCATCGATCGCCACCGCGCATACCTATTACCGTAATTCTTCGGCTTATAACCATCCACCGTAAACGGCACGTCTGGATAGCCGTCAGTAGGAGAGAAACCAGCAGCGATCGCCGCCGCAAAAACCAACCCCTTAAAAGTAGAACCCGGCTGACGTTGAGCCTGAGTGGCGCGGTTAAACTCGCTATTCGTATAATCCCGACCTCCCACCAAAGCCTTAACCGCCCCAGTGCGAGGATCCAGAGACACCAAAGCCGCCTGATCGAAACCCTGACGGTAGCCATCAATATCCACCGCTTCACCAACAACCCTCTCCGCCACCTTCTGCCACTCCAGATCCAAAGTCGTCTCCACAGTCAACCCTCCAGCATCGATTAACTTCTGGGGGAGATATCTCGACAGTTCCTTCTTAATATAAGTAGCAAAATAAGGAGCAATTACCTTCAACCGTTTCGGCGGGCTCGGCTCCACCTCCAGAGGTTTAGCGATCGCCATCTTCGCCGTCTCCTCAGAAACATACCCCGCCGCCGCCATCTGCTGCAACACCAAATCCCGTCGAACCCGCGCCGCCTCCGGGTTTTCCAACGGCGAATATTCGCTCGGTGCCGGAGCCAAACCCGCCAGAGTCGCTATTTCTGGGAGAGTCAGCGCCTGCACCGGCTTGCTAAAATAAACCCTCGAAGCATCCGCCACCCCGTAAGCCCCAGAACCCAGATACACCAAATTGAGGTAACGTTCCAAAATCTGCTCCTTAGTCAGAACTTCCTCAATTTTCCAAGCCAGCATCGCCTCCCGCAACTTCCGCCGAATGCTTTCTTCCTGGTTGAGGAACACCATCCGCGCCAACTGTTGGGTAATAGTGCTGCCACCTTGTACCACCTCTCCTTCCAGAATATTAGAAGCCATCGCCCTAGCTATCCCCGGATAATCAACCCCCTTATGTTCGTGGAAGCGTCGGTCTTCGATCGCCACAAAAGCCTGTTTCAACAAATCCGGTATTTCTTCTTGGGTCAGTTGTTCCCTAGTGGCAGGGCCTTGTTGATAGATAATCGTATCGTCAGCCGCTTTTATCGTTAAAGTACCGTCTCGGTTAAAAGCCGAAATATCCGACATTTCCGGCAAACTTTTTTCCAAACTATACCACGTCTTGCCGCCGTAAGCGATCGCTCCCCCACCCACTCCTAAAAACACCAAACCCACCCAAAACAAAGGCCGACGGTAAACCGCTGTCCCCCTTTTTTTATTATCAGTTTTTGTTCGTAAATTTGGTAAAAGTTCGTTTAATTCCAGAGAACGTTTTAGCCTTTTTTTACCCTCATTACCATTAGTTTTAGCTTCCATTTTCGGCGCTCGCCAAAGTTCTTTTATCCTCCCCTCTTCCTGTAACAATTCCTTACCTTCTAAATTATTTCTTGGCACGACATATTGACTTTTAGCAATTAACAATTGCTCCTCTTCCGGCATCCCGTTTTCCCAAATATTATTTGCGCCGTTGGCATTTTTATTTATATTAATATCTGTCTTCATTGTTTTACTCCTAACAAAAAATATCTTTTGCCTTTTGCCTCTTGCCTTTTGCCTCTTACCTATTTTTAATAGCGGCTTTCCCCAGGAAAAAACCGCTATTTTTAAAACTTCTCCGTGGAACAGGCATCTTGCCTGTTCTACGAATTTTTAATTTTTAAACGCCAGCATGACCTAAAGCCAAACCGGCAACCAACATACCCAAAACCAGAAAAGGTTGAGCGCTTGCTTGATATTTAACATCGTTTTCCAAAGGATTTCTCAAGAAATACATATCTTGAAAAGTGATTTGTGGAATCACCAAAAGCAGCAAAATAACCGCATATAACTTCTGTTCGATCGCGATTAAATAAGCCGCTACCCCCGCTTGAAAAACATCGATCGCCACCACGCAGATCCAAGCCGCAGTTGTCACCCCAAACATCACGGGTAAAGACTGCAAACCCAACTGGCGATCGCCCTCGACGCTCTTAAAATCGTTAACCACCGCAATACCCAAACCGGCCAAACTATAAAACAAAGTCAGCACGACAATAGTGGCATTCAACTCTCCAAAAAGAGCGTGACCGGCCCACCAAGGCAAAGCGATATAACTCGCCCCCAAAGCATAATTTCCCAGCCAACCATTTTGTTTCAACTTCAACGGTGGGGCCGAATAAATATAGGCTAAAAACGCCCCCAATAGACAAAGAACCGTCATCGTCGGGAACTCGTGACCGGCCCAGACATCTAAACCGCAAGCAATAGCAACCCCGACACCCAATAAAACCCAAATTTGAGTTACCACTTGAGGTACAGAAATAGCGCCGGAAGGAATGGGGCGATAGGGTTCGTTAATCGCATCAATTTCGCGATCGTAAAAATCGTTCAAAGTTTGAGTATAGCCCGTCATCAACGGCCCCGTCATCAACATACAAGCAGCAGCAATTAAGAAATCCTCCACAGACCAAACGTAATTTCCGGAAGATGCCGCCCCGCAAACCACCCCCCAGATTAAAGGTATCCAAGTGATCGGTTTCATCAATTGCAAGCGAATCTTCCAAATATTAGTTTCGCCGCTAGCTGCCCCCTTCATGCCGAGCATTTGACGGGTTTTACTACCCTGTTTTTCTTCTGTTTTAATTTGTTCTTCCATCATTAAATAATTAACAATTGACAGTTGACAATTGACAATCCCCTAAAAAGAAATTATCAAATAACTATTTTGAAACTTAGCACCAGTAACCGGTTTGCCCTTCAACTCTGGTGGCAGAAAAATATTGCGTCGTTGGTCTCCCGCTTCTATAGTTACCTCGGGTCCGTATTGAGTCAACTTAATATCCTTCTTGTCGAAACCCGGCAAGAACAAACTAACTTGACGTTTAGCTAAATCTATCGTTATAGGCTTCGGTGCCGTAACCGCCTCCGAGAAAGAAGGCAGGGCATCCATCAGAGGTTGCCAGTCATCCCCTGTCATTTTTGGCAGAGAAGTAATAGAGAGGGGAGCAAATTTTTCGGCGATCGCCTCGGTGGCCTCTGCCTGATTGACCATTGCACCTCCTACCGTGAGATTTGCCTGTTGGGCAGTGCCCCAGAGAAAACGGGCAGTAGCGATCGCCACCGGGTCCTCATTCGTCACCAAATAAGTTACCACCCGAGTCGGATCGCTAATCGCATCCCTCGCCCGATCCAATAAACCATCAACCTCTCCCGTCGGTCGAGCAAAATCGTTACTCGTCCAATCAACATTCATAATCGCACTACTAATAGGTTGAAAAAACGGCGACAGAGATTTATATAGCTCCGAATCCAAGATAACCTTGCGGAAACGACGGAAATACCAGCTCGTAATCTCTGCCGCACCCAACAACCTCACCATCGCCTTATCACCCGTGCCGTCGTAAACCACCAAATCGTAGTCGCCGCTGGCATCGTAGAGGCGGAGGCTGTTTAAAGTTAGGGCCTCCTCTATGCCCGGCACCACTCCCAGTTCTTGACCGTAAACGTCCTTAAAAAAGGGAGTGCGGAGATATTGGGCCTCTAATTTTTTCAACTCCTCCCAACCCCGTTCCAGGAGAACCGTGGCCTCCATGCTGACCGCTTTCAAATTGGGGGCAATTGCTGTCGGCTCCGGGCCCACCTCTGCCCCCAAAAGCAAATTAAGGGCCGGAGTTGGTTCTTGTCCCACGAAGAGGACTCGCTTGCCTTCGGCGGCGTATTTTTTCGCAGTGGCGATCGCGATCGTGCTGCGACCGGTACCCCCCTTGCCCAAAAAAGTTAATGTTAAGGCCATTTTTAATAACTTAAAATGTCTATCAATTAAAAACTGTCTCGTAGTTTATCAAACGCCACTAGAATTTGGGGGAGGGGCCATTATTTCTGAGGTCAGAAACATACTCCCACCCTCGACAGACCCCCGTGCCCCACACCAGTTATGAAGTCGGTTCTAACTCGTCCTCAAAAAACCAAGTCGAAATATTGTTGGGAAACTCCACAATATAGCCGACTCCGCTAGCATCAACCATTTTGTAGCCCACGATTTTGCCCACTCGATTCTGCTTCAGTTGGTTTACGATTTGGGCAGGTATCCGCTCTTTGATACCCCGCACCTTTACTTGCTGACCTATTTCCATCTCTTTTAGATTTGTTCTCCTCTGGTACTGAACCATTCCACAGTTTATCGGAAATTTGACCCATTACCAATTAACGATTACCTATTAAGTAGGTAGGCAAAAATATTTGCAGAAAATTTTCCCCGTAGAACAGACATCTTGTCTGTTCGGTGTCTAATTAATTTGGCACTCCTACTTACCTATTACTTAAATAAAAAATCATGTTAGCTAAAAGAATCTTGCCCTGTCTGGATGTCAACGCCGGTCGAGTCGTTAAAGGGGTTAATTTTGTTAATCTTCAGGATGCCGGCGACCCGGTGGAACTGGCCAAAGTTTATAACGATGCCGGGGCCGACGAATTAGTATTTCTGGATATCACCGCCACCCACGAAGACCGAGACACTATGATCGACGTGGTTTATCGCACCGCAGAACAGGTATTTATACCCTTAACGGTCGGCGGCGGCATCCAATCCTTAGAGAATATTAAAAATTTGTTAAGAGCCGGGGCCGATAAGGTGAGCGTAAACTCATCCGCAGTCCGAGACCCAGACTTTATAAATCGGGCCAGCGATCGCTTCGGGAACCAATGCATTGTGGTGGCCATCGATGCCCGCCGGCGTACCGATCCGAATAATCCCGGGTGGGATGTTTACGTTCGGGGGGGCAGGGAAAATACCGGCAAAGACGCGATCGCCTGGGCAAAAGAGGTCGAAAAACGAGGGGCCGGCGAATTATTAGTTACCAGCATGGATGCCGACGGAACCCAAGCCGGTTACGACTTAGAGCTAACTCGGACCATGGCCGATAGCGTGGAAATTCCCGTTATTGCTTCTGGGGGAGCCGGCAACTGCCATCAGATCTACGAAGCGCTAACGGAAGGCCGAGCCGAAGCTGCATTATTGGCCTCTTTGCTCCATTACGGTCAACTGAGCGTGGCCGAAATTAAGAATTATCTCGGAGGCCACCAAGTCCCCGTCAGGCTCTAAAACCCCAAAATTTAAGTGCAATTACTTATGAAGCGACCTGTTAAGAAATTTAAAGTATTGTTACAATGGAATCTATTGTTACAAAACGTAACTTATGTTGGTCGCTATTTTAATAATTGATGTCGCCCTGGTTGCCTGGTCTCTGCGTTTGATGCAGTCTGCAGTCCAAAATAGGGAATTTTCTCTGATATTTGCTGGCCTTTTAGTAGCCAGTTCCGCCGCCGCCATGGCAGTGGTCTATTTTCTCATGGGTTCTTGTATGACCCACATTACCGAGATGTCCCAACACGCTTACACATATTTTTAATTATGGGGAATGGGCAATGGGCAATGGGGAATGGGTAATGGAGAATGGTTAGGAGTCGCGCAAAAATAAACTACCAGATGAAGGAAAATCGTAGGTTGGGCTCCTGTGAAACGCAACCCAACAAGTCGGTACCTTATTACTACGCAAGTCCTTAGGAGTCGCGCAAAAATAAACTACCAGATGAAGGAAAATCGTAGGTCGGGCCGAAGCGAACCTCCACCCAACAAGTCGGTACCTTATTACTACGCAAGTCCTTAGAGCAGCTATTGTCCATTCCACAATCTATCCCAGATGCCCTAGTAGAGTAAACGACCAGCGGAAGCGGGCCAAAGTTAACCTGGGCCCGTTAAAAAGTCCCAAAAATTTTTTGAAAAATTTTTTTTGCGAAACCCCTTGACAAATTAAAAGAGGCTGGGTAATAATAAAAAACTGTGACTAGGGGCTATAGCTCAGTTGGTAGAGCACCTCAATGGCATTGAGGGGGCCAGCGGTTCGAGTCCGCTTAGCTCCATAAGTAAAAATGCAAAAAGTAAAAATGCAAAAAGTAAAAACGCAAAAAAAGTAGCAGGTATGAAATTTTACCTGCTACTTTTTTTTGAGCCGTTTTCTTGTAGGTTGGGCGCGCGCGAAGCGGAACCCAACATAGAAAGAGCTAGCCGGTGTTTCTTGACTGGCGAGCTCGTAGTAATCGCTTCAGCGATATAGAACTAGAAAAGTAGGCGTTTTTCATTCTACCTTCTCCAAACTGACGACGCGATATTGCTTAAATGCCTTCAACTCCTCGCCCGATCGCGACGCACTCATAACCTCCCCCTTAACTTCCACCACCGCTTCATAGAGCTGTAACTCCTTCTCGCCACCGGGAAGGGCAAACTCCAACTGCACCCTAGTAGCACTCTCTTCTGCTGCCAAAACTCGACCTCTTTTAGGATATTTCAACCAATCCCAACCCTCTCGCATCCAAATTTCCCTCTCGGCAATTTGCTCCAAAGAGCCCAAACCCGCCCATCCTCGGTAAAATTGCCGCAACCCCGATACGGAACTATTGCGCAATAGTAACAGGTCGAGGATTTCCGGTTCCAAATGTCCCCAGTAACGTCCTTCTGGGAGATCGACTAGGGTGGGGGCAAATCTATGACCGCCAAAATGACTGCTCCTCCACACGCGCAAGTTTCCGTTGCTGGAGGCGGCAGATTGCGATCGCAACTTTTTGTAGATAGGATAGCCAAACCTGCCGCAAGCTACATCTACATTAGCATGGGTGCAAACCAACATTTCTCTAACGTGACTGGTTTCTTGTCGGTATCGTTCAAAGGAAGAGCCGGTCTGTGAAACCCGGTTTCTTTGCGGGCTGTGAAACCCGGTTTCTTTGCGGTCTGTGAAACCCGGTTTCTGAGATACCAACAACTGCAACTGTTTTAATAATTCCGTTACCAACTCGCCGATAAGAGCGTCGGGCACGATATATTCTCGTTTCTCGTACTCGGCAAATAACTCCCCGGGACGGTAGTAATATAGTATGCGGGTGTAACCCGGTCGGGAGTATTCGGGATCGGGGGCGATGGCGATCGGTTTGAGCTTCACCCCATCTTTGAGAATTAGCTCTTTAATCGAAGCCGCCAGAGGCTTTAGCTGCGGGCTTTCCGGCCAGGCTATTTCCGACCAGGGCTGGGCGAGTTCGACAATTAACCAATAATCGCTAGTCGCCGCCGTGCCTATAGGATCTTCTCCGCTAGCTTTCGAGATCGCCGAGCAGAAACGACAGTCCGCATCGATAACTTCGTTTTTTATATGCATTTTTTTTAGATATTAAGATTCTGATTCTGGAAACACATCTGGATAAATCTTGGGCATCGTCTTATCTAAAAGCCGACCCAAACCGCGAGTTCCGGGAGCAAACAATCTATTGCTGTTAGCACCGTAGACCCGGCGGTTTTTCACCGCTCTCAAGCTGTTCCACAAAGGGTTATCCTCGTAATAATCGACAAATTCTGCATAATTGTCTCTCGCACCAGAGGAGATAAAAATAACGTCTGGGTCCAGTTGCACCAAACGCTCTAAAGAAAAAGGAAGATAGCCAATAAATGCAATTGCATCCTCTGTTTCTGGAGACAAGCAATTAGCTACTTCGTTTAACGTCGCGCAGTTTAACGCTTTATCTGTAGCGACTGAAAAGTTGGGTTGGGGACGATGTATCAATAACACTTTTTGATTTTTTGGGGATTTGGCTTTATAGGCCGCCAGCTTGTCAAGAAACCTTTGGGATGCCGCTTCTGCTTCGACTGTCTTGCCCGTAAGTTTGCCGACATTTTTGAGATTGGCGATCGCTTCGGTATAACTGTTGGGCAGATTTAGCAAATAGAAGGGAACCGCACCCTTGAGAGCTTCCCGGGACTTTTTGTGAGCGGCGATGCCCATAACTAAATCGGGCTTTAGTTGGACGATTTGCTCCAAATTGGGCTCTAACAAACCTGCAGACCCAATTAAAGCAAACTCTTTAGCCCGCTCTCCAAACATGTGAGGTTCTCGAACCCAAGCTTCCATACCTTCTACAACCGCTATCGGTTCGATGTTCAATTCGGTTAAAATGTCCGTGCAGGCGATATCCAGGCAGATAATCCGTTCGGCAGGTTTTTCGAGAGCGACCTCAACATTAGTTGCATCGGTAACAATTAAGCCAGCTTTTGTATCGGCCCCCCTCGTCTGGGTCGAACTTTCAGAAGAACCACAACCAACTATAGTTGCCAGAACCAAACTCGATATTAAACGCAACGCTGCGGAAACAATTTTGAAATTAGCATTCATAGCAATTAACAATTAACGATTAACAATTAACAATTAGCCTACTCTTGCCTTTTGCCTCTTGCCTCTTGCCTACTTTTGCAAGAAGTCTATTGCTTAAAACCTCAGCAAATAACGAAGACTAATATTCCTGCCGGGGGCGGCCAAGTAGCGAAATTCGTTATCCTCAATTCGTTCTTGAGAAGAAATAGGTATATATTGGCGGTTAAACAAATTCTCGATGCCCAGCTCCAAACTTCCCGAACCCAAATCTAAAGAGCTGATAAAATCAAAGGTAGTATAACCCGTTGCCTTGAAGGGCTCCACCTCCTCATCAAAAGCCCGAGAGCGATCGCCCACCAGCAGCATTTGCAAGCGATTCCGCCAAATAGGCGTAGTTTGATTCTCCAGATAGAACGTTAGTTTGAGCGGTTGTACTTCCAAACCGCTTAGAGGTTGCCAGTCGCGATCGTCCCCCGGAAGGTCTCCTTCGCCCTCGTTCCAACTAAAAGTAGTACCGAAATTCCAGGCATCCGAAGGTTGCCAATCAAAAGTTGCCTCCACTCCATAATTGCGCTGGCGACCTCGATTCAAACTGGCAAAACCGCCAGCACCGAGAGTCAAATTTTGTCCTTTGTTGGAGAAGTTATAAAAAGCTGCCAGGCTAAACTGTACCGATTCCCAAGCGCCGCGCACCCCTATTTCGTAGTTATTCACCTTCTCCGGTTCTAACAGATCGTCCGTTCCGAGATCGACTTCAGCAGGATCCGTTACGTTCGCCAAAAACACAAAACTAGGGATGGCAAATCCTTGAGCAAAGTTGAAAAATAGGCTAATCTCTGGGGAGGCTTTATAGAGAACTCCGGCGTTAAAAACTACATCCGAAGCGCTGTTGGTGCCTCCTTCAAACTCGGGCAGGGATTGCCCCGAGAGCAAACCCAGAAAGTTAATGATGGGACTTCCAACCCAGTCTTCAAGCTCTGCATTAATGTTTTCATAACGCACGCCGCCGCTGAGTAAAAAGCGATCGCTCGCATCCCACTGTCCCTCGGCAAAAACTCCCACGCTGTTGATAACAAATTTCGGAACTGAAGTGACTCGCTCTATAACTCTTGCTTCTTCCTCTGCGTCCAGCACTTCGGGATCGAGAATCAATTCTTCGGTGTCGTTTCTTTCGTTGGTATAATCGATTCCCCAGACAACGCTTGCAGATTCGGAAAGGGGTGTATTCATTTGCAATCTCCCTCCTAGTTTTTGGGTGTCGACTGCCGGTTGTCTGATTACCCGTAAATCTTCGGGCAGCTCGCTACTACCGAAAATATTGCTTAGAAAATCTCGGAAGTCTTGAAGCGGCTGTCTTAAAGAAGTGTCTTGAAAGAAAAATTGAGTAGAAAGTTCGGAACCCAAAAAGTTATCGTGGTTATAAGTTAAGCTGAGGTTGTGATTGGTTTGTTGGGGAGGTTCTTCGTAGTCATAGTCTGGGATTCTTTCTGCCCCGGCTTTTTGCAAGCCCGGAATTAATACGTTTTCGCCATCCGCAGCAATTGTAGAGAAAACTCTGTCGTTGTAAAGGTTATATTTTAATTTGATTCGTTGGTCTTCGTTTAAATCTACTCCCAATACAGTTAGTAAATTTAAGCTTTGAGTTCCATCTAAATCTTGTCCGGGGATAATGTCTCCTTCGGCATCGTAAAATCTATTATTTTTATTTACCGAGGCATCAACTCGCAAGCTAAAATTATCTTGGTTGCCAGATAAACTGTAGCGGGCGTTGTAACTCGCTCCGTCTTCGGGGAAAAATTCGTCTCGTACCGCGAAATCGCTTATACCTACTTCAAATTGCTGTTCCAACCTCTCCTCGGTGGGGTTGCGAGTGATGATGTTGACAATACCGCCAGTTGCCCCGCTACCGTATAAGGCAGAGGGGCCTCGGATGACTTCGATCCGTTCGATCGCCGACGGATCGATGGTGTTGAGTTCCGTATCGTTGTTAAGATTGGAATTTTGAACCACGCCGTCAATTAAAATTAATGCGGGGCGACCTCGCAAGCTTTGATTTCGAGTTCTTCTGGTAATTGCTGTGGGCGGTCCAAAACCGGGAACTAATCTTCCGAGAATGTCTCCTACGTTATTGCTCGCGCTGACGTTTCCTTGGGTTTCTATCTGTTCGCGATCGATGACGGTGACGCTTCGCGGTATGTTCTCTTCTGTAGTATTTGTACGAGTTGCGCTTACCACAACTTCTATTTCTTCTGTAACCGGTCGAACGCTCAGAGTTAAGCCTTCGGGATTGGGAACTATGTCTCCTATGGGTAAACTTGTCTCTCCCACAATAGTTACTCGAATAATGTTAGTATCGATATTTCTCGCAATGACTGCAGTAATTCCCGCGATTGGATTTCTCGCAATAAATTCTTCTCTATTCGGCAGGGATAGCACGGCGTTAGGTAGTTCGGCAACTAAAGCGTTTCCATCTGTATAGGGATTTACTTCTAACTGTTCTCCGCTTTCGGTTTCTAAGATAATTTCTATTCCTTCGGCAGTCTCGTTAATCTCTATATTAGTTACTCGTATAATTTGTTGCGCGAGTTCTAGAGTTTCCGAGACGTTAGTAATAACGAGATCCGGTTCGTATAGCGCCGCCGCCGTCGTGAGGGGCTGTTGAACCTCGCTGACGCGGAGAAGGCGATTAGTTTGTGGTTCTTGCTTTGGTTGACTTTCCCCTTCGGTATTTAGTAAATAGTCCCTACTTGCTAATTTTTGATTTTCCGAGATGGGAGGCAGCAAAGACAACTCTTCGCCGTCGTTTGGTAGGGAGTTAATATCTTCTTGGGGTGGATTAATTGTTACTTCCGAGCTTACTTCTAAAAAATTACTATTCCCAGGTCGAGGGTAACTACTTACTAATTTTTCCTCCTCCGAGATGGGAGGTAACAGGGATAATTTTTCGCCGCCATTTGGTAGGGAGTTAATATCTTCTTGGGGTGAATTAATTATTACTTCTAAAAAATTACTATTATTTGCGCCGGGTTGATGGGCGATCGCTTCTTTCCAGACCTTATTTTTAAATTCTTTTTGTTGCGCTTTTTTTAATATTTGGTTTTTAGCTATTGATGGCAACAATACCCGCTTTTTGCTACTGGTAAATTTATCTTTTATTTTAGAAATGCCAACTACATCCGTAGCGTAAGCTTGTTTTTCTGACTCGTATTTATCATCGTTGAAGGTTTGAAATTTGCCCTCAGAGTTGTTGTTGTTTTTTGGCAATTGCGCCAGATTTTCCGAACGCGCCGCCCCAGCCGTTACCGCTAATAAAGCAACAGCTACCCCCATTTCTTTCAATGTTTTTTGATAGTTCATTTTGTGTCAATTGTCAATTGTTAATTGTTAATTGTTAACCGTAAAATAGCGTTAAAACTGACTTGTTCCCTTTATAGGGTAAAGCATTAGACCATTAGGGTTCGCAATCGCCCAAACTACAAGAAAACTCGCCGGTCAGAAACCCGGTTTCTCAAACCAATACCAACGTCGGTGCATCTTGTAGGTCGGGTGGAACGCAGTGGAACCCGACGTATTTGTTGGGTTCCACTTCGGTACGCACAACCTACGAATG
>CAZUCT010000207.1:0-13055 GCA_964619285.1 uncultured bacterium
TGTCTGTTCTACGGGGAAAATTTTCTGCAAATATTTTTGCCTACCTACTTATTGATAAAGCTGCATCACGTCACCAACCGCCATCCGAGACTGTCCCCCCAAAGTCAGAGGAGAAGTATGCCCCCGATTAAAATGGTCGGCAGCGGCGCAGGCAATCATAGCCGCATTATCGGTGCAAAATTTTAACGGTGGAAATAATACCTTTAAATTGTGACTTGCTGCTGCTTGTTGGAGATGCTGCCGCAAACCGCTATTAGCGGCCACCCCCCCACCAATGGCAATAGTATCCAGACCGTAATCTAAAGCGCAAGCGATCGCCCTTTTCGTCAAACTTCTGGCCACCGTCTCCTGGAAACTCGCCGCAATATCCGCCACTGGCAGTTCGCCCCCTTGATTTTCCAGCTTTTGCACCAACCGCAACACCGCCGTTTTTAAACCGCTAAAACTAGAATCGTAGCGATGATAGCCCCCTTCAGGCAGAGATAACCTCCCTTCTGGGAGAGCAAAGGCAGACTTATTACCTTCTCTGGCCAATTTATCGATTACCGGGCCTCCCGGATAGCCCAACTTTAACAACCTGGCCACCTTATCGAAAGCTTCCCCCGCCGCATCGTCGCGGGTTTTGCCCAAAGTCTCGTATTGACCGCAATCTTTGACATAAATCGAGCTGGTGTGACCCCCAGAGACCAACAGACAGAGAAAAGGCGGTTGTAACTCCGGTTCGCTGAGATAAGAAGCGTAGATGTGGCCTTCTAAATGATGGACGCCGATCAAAGGTTTTTGGCGTACCAGGGCCAGAGTTTTGGCAGCCGTGAGGCCCACTAAGAGGGCCCCCAACAAACCCGGGGCGCAGGTAGCCGCGATCGCATCGATGTCCGGCCAATCAAACTCAGCCTCGGCCAGGGCTTCCTCGATGGCCGGATTAATGACCTCTAAATGCTCCCTAGAGGCCACTTCTGGGACTACTCCGCCATAAGGGCGATGTATTTTAACTTGTGACGCAACAATATTACTGCAAACTTGACGATTCTTAACAATAGCCACAGCAGTTTCATCACAACTTGTTTCGATTGCCAAAATAGTTGCCATTGCCTGATAAATTTATTGTTTAATAGTTGGTAATCTCCGACTAAAACCCCATAAGTTCGATCCTGGGAACGGGGTGGACTATTAAAGATGCCACTGCCTAAGGTTTTTCGAGGTTCGAGTCTATTTTTGGGATACCCTAAGAAACAGGGGATCGATCCTCGAACGAGGCGATCGCCCTTCCCAAGGTAAAATTGTTTTTTGGCAAACAATCTCAGATTGTACAAAAAACTTATTGTTCTGTAACAAAAGGAAACAATTCCATGAGACGATTGCTGGCTGCAGTTTTAGCCATAAGTCTTTGGCTCTGCATCGTACCTACCGCTTCCGCGTACAATCTCGTACCTTGTTCCGAGTCGGCTGCTTTTCAGGCAAGGGCAGAGTACGCTCGTCCTACCACAGGCGATCCTAAATCCGGTGTAAAGCGTTTCGAACGCTATGAAGAAGCACTATGCGGAGTAGATGACGGTCTGCCACATTTAATTGTAGATGGCAGTTTAGGTCGCGCCGGGGATTTCTTAATTCCCAGCGTTCTCTTTCTTTACATTGCAGGTTGGATCGGTTGGGTAGGCCGCTCTTATTTGCAAGCCATAAAAAATGACAAAAAGACAGAGGACAAAGAGATTATTATCGACGTTCCTCTTGCCACTAAATTTATGGTAGGTGGCTTTGTCTGGCCCTTGGCAGCACTGAAAGAAATCACCACTGGTGAAATGTTCGCCAAAGACGATGAAATCACAGTTTCTCCTCGCTAAAGGTGGGAGTCTGGGAGAGAGGAAAATGGGGTGCATCTCAATGCAAAAAGAAAACGAATAATTTAACGCTTTTTGTCAATTGTTAATTGTCAATTGTTAATTGCTTGAGAGAGTTTTTTTTGCAAATACTGAGATGCTCCCGGAAAATGGGTAAAAATCAATGCCTGAATAGAAGCAAATTGCGTTCTTATGAGGCTAGCCTATTTTCTTTCCCAAAAAAATCAAGTGGCTAGCAAGTTAGCCGAAAATTAATTAAGTAGTTTTTGAGGACAACTATTCATGGAAGGTTTGCAAAGGTATCTTTCTTCCGCGCCAGTATTGGCAGCGATTTGGATGGGAATTACAGCCGGGATTTTAATTGAGTTTAATCGTTTTTTCCCCGATTTGCTTTTCCATCCCCTCTAAATCTGGAGTCTCAGAATTAAATCTGAAATTACCAGTTTAATAATGTGAATTAGAGCATAGGAAATAGGGTAAAAGCCAAGGTCAAAATTGATTTGACTATTAGCTAAACCTCTATGGACTATGCTCTATATTTTCGACTTAATTTTTACCGTCAAAAAGAGATAATTCAGGTGCATTCCATAGAATCATGGAGGATAGGCGGTTAACAATTAACAATTAACAATTAGCAATTAGCAATTAGCAATTGACAATTAACAATTGAAAATTAACAATTAACAAAAGATGAAATCGTATCAAGCGGCGGCAATTTCCATGACAAGCGGGCCGAACTTGTCCAAAAATTTGACTATAGCAGAAGAGTTAATAGACTTAGCCATTCATCGGGGCGCAGACTTAGTCTGCTTGCCAGAGAATTTTCCTTTTATGGGGGAAGAAACAGAAAAATTAACTAGGGCTAAAGAACTAGCAGAGGAGAGCGAAAAATTCCTGAGAAAAATGGCTTATAAATATCAAGTAACTCTTCTCGGCGGCGGTTTTCCAGTACCAACAAATAATGGCAAAGTTTACAACGTTGCTGCTTTAATAGATGCCAACGGTATCGAAATAGCCCGCTATGAAAAAGTACATTTATTTGATGTAAATTTGCCCGATGGCAATACTTATAGAGAATCAAATACCATCGCTCCGGGCACAAAAATGCCTCCAGTTTATAAGTCGAAAGAGTTGGGAAATTTAGGATTGTCGGTATGTTATGACGTCAGATTTCCCGAACTATATCGGCATCTGTCAAAAATGGGAGCTGAGGTTTTATTCGTGCCGGCTGCTTTTACCGCTTATACGGGCAAAGATCATTGGGAAGTGTTGCTCAGGGCTAGGGCCATCGAGAATACTTGCTATGTCATCGCTCCTGCACAAACGGGAGTCCACTACGGAAGGCGGCAAACTCACGGCCATGCCATGGTAATCGACCCGTGGGGAATCGTTTTGGCCGATACGGGAGACGAACCGGGAGTGGCGATCGCGGAAATTAATCCCTCTCGCCTCGAACAAGTACGCACCCAGATGCCCTCCCTCCAACACCGAGTTTTTGTTTAAAAACTCCTCCCAAAAAGAAAAATAGATCCAAATCTATCTTCAATCTCATAAGCATTGATAAAATTCATTTAATAATCAAAAGCCAAAGATTGAAGATCGTAATCTCTCATAATCCCAAAAATCGACCTTTAGGCTCTACAATCTTTCTAAATTAAACGAAAAAAGAAATTTAATAAGGCGGAGTTAATGTTTGATGCAATTGTGGGGGGGACTTGGATGACCCCAATACTTTCCTTTTTCTTGGGGGACAATATATCCCCACTCCTGGCGACCGCCGAAAATGCGGTTCAAGAGGCAGACCTAACAATGGTATTAGGAGGAGTGCTGCTGAGTTTGGTAGCGATTTACGTCGCCAGTAAAGCAGGGGGAGAATTTTGTCAGTGGTTAGATTTACCCCCCGTTTTAGGAGAACTGGTGGGAGGGGTAATTATTGGTGTTTCGGCCCTGCACCTAGTAGTCTTTCCCGAAACCGGTGGCGAGGCTTCTAACTCTTTAATTATCAACTTTCTACAGGCCACGGCAGGTTTGGCCCCCGAATCGGCCCAAGCTACCTTTGAGACTCAAAGCGAGGTGGTGGAGATTTTATCGGAACTGGGCGTGATTATTCTCCTGTTTGAGATTGGCCTAGAATCCAATATTAGAGACTTGCTCAAAGTGGGCTTTCAGTCTTTGATAGTTGCTGTAGTGGGAGTCACGGTACCCTTTGTGGCGGGAACCGCAGGCTTGATGCTGCTATTTAATACTCCTGCGGTGCCGGCGGTATTTGCTGGCGCGGCCTTAACTGCTACCAGTATCGGCATTACTTCTCGGGTTCTCAAAGAAATTGGCTGTCTGGCTACCAAGGAAGGTCAGGTGATTATCGGCGCAGCGGTTATCGACGACGTATTGGGTATCATCATCCTGGCAGTTGTAGCGAGTTTGGCGAGGACTGGCGAAGTAGATGTGGCGAACGTCATCTATTTAATTATCAGCGCCAGCGTTTTCTTGGTTGGAGCGATTTTATTGGGTCGCTTTTTCAACGATACTTTTGTCTTTTTAGCCGAACAATTTAAAACTCGCGGTCGGGCCGTGATTCCGGCTTTAACTCTGGCTTTAGTTTTGGCCTATATTGGCAATGCGATTCATTTAGAAGCAATTTTGGGCGCTTTTGCTGCCGGTCTGGTTTTGGATAACTTGGACGAAACGGAAGTGGGGCGCGAACTCGAAGAGTTGATTAAGCCTATTGCTGATGTCTTGGTACCGATTTTCTTTGTCAGCGTCGGTACTAAGACTAATTTGGCAGTTCTCAACCCCGCCATTCCCGAAAATCGCGAGGGTCTAATTATTGCTACGTTTTTGATTGTGGTGGCGATAGTTGGTAAGGTTGCTTGTGGCTTTAGCGTGTTTGGCTTTCCGGGGGCGAACCGTTTGGCCATTGGCATCGGTATGGTTCCTCGGGGTGAAGTTGGTTTGGTGTTTGCTTCGGTGGGAACTGCCAGCGGCGCTTTATCGGCTTCTTTGAATGTGGCGGTGATTTTGATGGTGATTTTGACAACCTTCCTCGCACCTCCTCTTTTGCGAATAGTATTTAAGGCGGGCTATTTACCTCTAGAACCAGAAGAAGGAACAATGGAACCCAAGCTCGAAGCAGAAACTACTGGTTAATCTGGTTTTCTTTTGGGACCAGTAGGAATTTTAGGACGGGCAGGATGCCTGTATTAAAAAGGTGCGCTCCGGCGCACCTTTATTTATGGGAAAATTATGGGAAAATTATAATTTTTGGTAGGGGCTCTCAAAGTAGTGCCTAGTTGCAATTTTTTATTTGTGGGCAGCATTACCCATTACCTATTACCCATTACCAAATTAAGATGAAACATACTCTTTCGGTTTTAGTTGAAGATGAAGCGGGTGTCTTGACTCGAATTGCTGGTTTGTTTGCTCGTCGCGGTTTTAATATTGAAAGTCTGGCGGTGGGTCAGGCCGAAAAATCTGGTATTTCTAGAATTACGATGGTTGTACCGGGAGATGATGGCATTATCGAGCAATTGACTAAGCAACTTTATAAGCTAATTAATGTTATTAAGGTTCAAGACATTACTGAGGTTCCTTGCGTGGAACGGGAGTTAATGTTGGTTAAGGTTAATGCCACTGCGGCGATGCGTTCTGAGATTATTGAGATAGCTAATATTTTCCGGGCGCGGGTGGTAGATGTTGGCGATGATTCCCTGACTGTTGAGGTTGTAGGAGATCCGGGTAAGATGGTGGCTATAGTTCAGATGCTTAGTAAGTATGGTATCCAGGAAATGGCTCGTACTGGTAAGATTGCTCTTACTCGGGAGTCGGGAGTTAATACGGAGTTTCTCAAGCTTAAGGTTTGGGAAGCAAAGGTTTAATTGTTTCATGGTTGACTGGCGATCGCTCTTTTTTCTGTTGTTGTAGATGGGGGGCGATCGCTTTTTTTAATAGTCTCATCATCCCGTTTTTGCTATAGCTTAGAAACCCGGTTTTTTCAAAAAACCGGGTTTCTTTATTTTTCAAAAAACCGGGTTTCTTTATTTTTCAAAAAACCGGGTTTCTTATACCAGTTTGTTAAAGTTATGAAAGAGTTCAATTCTCGGTTTTATTCAAAATTGAGATGCACCCATACTAAGGGAGCATCCCATATTTGTAAAAAAGGAAAAATTCAATAGAAGCTCTACTTCTGGGAACCGGATAAATCGAATAATGTTCTCCCGATTATTCGGCTTTTTCCATAACTTCATCCAAGTCTTTCCCCGAAGAAATAACCCCATTTTCGTTGTAAGCAATAAAACTAGCGCTGTAGTTATCTAACAACATTTGGAGGTTTTTATTCAGCCATTTTAACATGGCTTGGCTTTGTTGTTCGGTTATTTCTTGTGTCATGGTTTTTTACTTTAGAGTGAAAACATTTAACAAAAATTATAGCTGCCAAACCCCTAGATTTAGTTTTGAAAAGCTCTACCGAGTCAAGAAACCGGGTATGCATGAAAAAACCGGGTTTCTGAGAATATTATCCACTCCCCACTCCCTTCTCTTTGTGGCATCCTAGTGGTGGAAAGCGCAACTTTTAGCAACTTGCCAACTATGACAGACTGGCCATCAATATCCGTAGTCATCCCTACTTACAACCGGGAGGAGGCCCTGCGAGACAGCATCGCCGACGTCCTCAAACAAGATTATCCCGACTTTGAAGTGTTGGTAGTCGACCAAACCGCCACCCACCAACCGGAAACCCAAAAATATTTAGAAGAAATGGCCGCCGCCGAGAAAATTAAATTATTTCCCGTGGATTGGGCCAGCTTGCCCGGGGCCCGGAATTATGCGGTGAGGCGTTCTACTGGCGACATCGTTTTATTTATCGACGATGACGTTCAACTGCCCGAGGGTTTTCTCAGGGCCCACGCCAAAAATTATCGCGATCGCCCCGAAATAGGCGCGGTGGCGGGGCGAGTCTTCGATCGCATGAAATTAGGAGACTCGGGGGGCAGTTTAACTATCGAAGACTTACCCCCAGAAGCAATGGACCCGGGTATCGCTTGGTATCATATCGATTTAGTTCACACGGTCAAACCGCAAAAAGTCATCTCCGCCAGAGGATGCAATATGTCGTTTCGGCGGGAAATCTTCACCAAATATGGATTAACTTTTGACGAAAGGTTTCGAGGAAGTGCGGTTAGGGAAGAATCGGATTTTTGTTTGCGGTTGCGACAGACAAATTATCAAATTTGGTACGATCCAGAAGCGTCGTTGGTGCATCTGGGAGAAGAAAGCGGCGGCTGTCACGATATCAGTACGCGATCGCTCCAATATCAAGTCACTTTCTATCACAACCATTTCTTTATGGGCTTAAAAAATCTCACTCCCTCTCAGTGTTTGCGCTTCTTTAGCAAGCTATTTGACTGTCACGTTTTGGGGAACCCGCCCTGTTATAAAAGCGCTTCGCCCGTAAAAATTTTAACTCGCGGCAGTTTCTACACTCTCGGATTTTTAAAAGCTGTCGGTACCGCCATCCAATCTAGTTGGAATAAAGGTCAAGTTTACACCCAACAAGACGAATTAGCCAAGGTCTAAACCTCAAACTGGGTGCATCAATACTAGCAATTACCTATTAGCAATTACCTATTACCTGAGTTATGAAAATAATCGTCGCCAGTCACACCTATATTGTTGACCTCAACCGCGAAAAATTGAGGGAATTAGCTAAGTTAGAACCAGACATCGAAGTAACGGTTATCGTACCCCGTCGCTGGAGACCTGGGGGAGTGCAAAATAAGATCGTAGAAACTAAATATTTGGATGAAGGTTCCTTTAAAGTAGTTCCAGTTAGCAACTTCAGCGAAAACAATCAAGGTTTGCTCGCTTTTGGCTGGGATTTAATTGGAGTTTTGCAGAAATTTAAACCCGATATTATTCAAGTAGAACAGGGTTCAAAAGCTTTAACTTACGCTCAATTTATTACTTTAAATAAGCTTTTAGGTTTGAAGGCAAAAAATTTATTTTTTACTTGGTGGAATTTGCCTTACGAGTTAAAATTTCCTGTTTCTCTGTTAGAAGCTTATAACTTTAAAAATACCGATGGCATTGTTGCTGGCAATAAAGACGGCGCAGATATATTAAGGCAGCGAGGCTATGAGGGACCGATAAAAGTTCTGCCCCAATTAGGAGTAGATGAAACTTTATTTAAGCCCGAACCTCAACCGGAATTGCAAGCCAAATTAGGAATAAGCGACGATGATTTTGTGGTGGGATTTGTCGGTAGGTTTGTGGATGAAAAAGGAATATTAACGCTGAATCAAGCTTTAGGAGGATTGAGGGATGTTGCATCCGCAACGCTTCGCGATCGCCCCTGGAAATGGTTATTATTAGGTCGGGGCGAGTTGGAACCTGTTTTATTAGAAAAAGCGGCAGAATTAGGAATCAAAGATAGGCTGATTTTAGTCGAAAGCGTGCCCCATAACGAGGTGCATAAATACATTAATTTAATGAGTTGTTTGGTCTTGCCTTCCGAGACTACTTATAAGTTTAAAACTCTAACTGCCATCGGTTGGAGAGAACAATTCGGTCACGTTTTAATCGAGGCAATGGCCTGTGGAGTTCCCGTTATTGGTTCCGACTCGGGAGAGATTCCCAACGTTATTGGCGGTGCCGGTTTGGTATTTCCAGAAGGCAACGTGGTGGAGTTGAGAAATTGCTTGTTGGAGTTGATGAAAAAACCCGATTTAGCTAAGAGTTTGCGAGAAAAGGGAGGGGAGAGGGCGATGTCTGTTTATACCAATAAAGCTTTGGCAAAACAGTTATTAGATTTTTATCGAGAGTTGTTAATGGGTGCATCTTAATTTTGAATAAAACCAAGAACTTAACGCTTTTTGTCAATTGTCAATTGTTAATTGTTCCCCTATTGTTTTTTTGCTTTCTCTTTCCCATTCCCTGTTCCCCATTCCCAAAAAGCGTGTTTCTTTTTGGTTCTCTTCAAAATTGAGATGCACCCGGTGACTTGTTTTAATTCAACTCGTCAGGATCGATGCCCAACTCCCGCAGGCGGGCCGCCAGGCGCTCCGATCGCTGTCGTTCTTGTTCGGCCTGCTGCCGTTCTTGTTCGGCCTGTTGGCGTTCTTGTTCGGCCCGTTGTCGTTCTTGCTGGAGCCGTTGTTCGGCCTGCTGCCGTTCTTGTTCGGCCTGTTGCCGTTCTTGTTCGGCCTGTTGGCGTTCTTGTTCGACCTGTTGTCGTTCTCGGGCTGATTTCTCAGACCACCACAACAACATATTGCCTCCATCGTCCCACCAGCGCAAAAAATAACCCGTTCGCTCTTTTTCAGTTCCAAACCACACCCCAAGAAATAAATTAAGTCCCGGTATCCAATAACGACCGTTACGATCCGGTATTTGGGGCGAGTATTTTCCCGATTTTTTTAATTGGTAAAGTTCCAAGCGACCGGAAGTCGGCTCGAAGATCGCATATCTTGGCACTTGCAAAATCTGCTCGTAAAACCACCATTTGCCGCCAAACTCCGCATTATATTCCCCGTTATCGGTGTCCGATAAAAATTCCATTACCACTGAAGGTATGTCTCCTTCCAAATGGGGAGTATAGCTTTTACGAACTTTTCCAGAAGGTGCCGGTCTGGCAAAGGGAATATAAACCCAGTCGGGAGCTTTAACGATAGTTTTCTTCCCTACCTTAGCGCAGATGCCAAAGTTGGAGGCTACGATCGCAGATTCTGTTAGTAAACCAGCGACTCTCAGGAGTTCTGTTAAATCGCCGGCTAAGGTTGGATGTTCTAAGTTTTCCACGGGCTCGTCGGGCAGTTTAAAATCGTCGGGAAGCGGTTCCCAAGTAACTTGCTCTTTGGTAACTGTTGTTTCAGTCATATTGGAATTATAACTCAAAGTCGATGGTTAGATTCCATTGTAGCTCGGATAAATCGATGCTGGGAATGGGGAATGGGTAATGGGATAACAGTAACAATTCCCCATTACCCATTTTTTAGCAACCCAGTAATCGTACTGATGCTTTAACTCAACTCGTCAGGATCGATGCCCAACTCCCGTAGGCGGGATGCCAGACGTTCTGCTCGCTGCCGTTCTTGTTCGGCCTGCTGCCGTTCTTGTTCGGCCTGCTGCCGTTCTTCTTCGGCCTGTAGCCGTTCTTGTTCGGCCCGTTGTCGTTCTTGCTGGAGCCGTTGTTCGGCTTGTTGCCGTTCTTGTTCGGCCCGTTGTCGTTCTTGCTGGAGCCGTTGTTCGGCCTGTTGCCGTTCTTGTTCGGCCTGTTGGCGTTCTTGTTCGACCTGTTGTCGTTCTCGGGCTGATTTCTCAGACCACCACAACAACATATTGCCTCCATCGTCCCACCAGCGCAAAAAATAACCCGTTCGCTCTTTTTCAGTTCCAAACCACACCCCAAGAAATAAATTAAGTCCCGGTATCCAATAACGACCGTTACGATCCGGTATTTGGGGCGAGTATTTTCCCGATTTTTTTAATTGGTAAAGTTCCAAGCGACCGGAAGTCGGCTCGAAGATCGCATATCTTGGCACTTGCAAAATCTGCTCGTAAAACCACCATTTGCCGCCAAACTCCGCATTATATTCCCCGTTATCGGTGTCCGATAAAAATTCCATTACCACTGAAGGTATGTCTCCTTCCAAATGGGGAGTATAGCTTTTACGAACTTTTCCAGAAGGTGCCGGTCTGGCAAAGGGAATATAAACCCAGTCGGGAGCTTTAACGATAGTTTTCTTCCCTACCTTAGCGCAGATGCCAAAGTTGGAGGCTACGATCGCAGATTCTGTTAGTAAACCAGCGACTCTCAGGAGTTCTGTTAAATCGCCGGCTAAGGTTGGATGTTCTAAGTTTTCCACGGGCTCGTCGGGCAGTTTAAAATCGTCGGGAAGCGGTTCCCAAGTAACTTGCTCTTTGGTAACTGTTGTTTCAGTCATATTGGAATTATAACTCAAAGTCGATGGTTAGATTCCATTGTAGCTCGGATAAATCGATGCTGGGAAAACAATCCCCTTCTAGTTAAGAAGGGGTAGTTGTTAATTGTTAATTGTTAATTGTTGAGCCATTTCTTAGCAATAGGCATCCGCCAACCGGTGCCAAAAGCGCGATCGCTTATCTTTAATCCCGGTGGTGCTTGTCGCCGCTTAAACTCTGCCCGCATTACTAACTTTACTACCTTATTAACTATCTCTCCATCGTGTCCCGCTTCCCGTATTTCCTCCAAAGATTCGCACTTTTCTATTAACCGATACAAAACATCGTCCAACACATCGTAAGACGGCAAAGAATCTCCGTCTTTTTGACCCGGTTTTAATTCCGCACTGGGAGCTTTATTAATAATATTAGTCGGAATAATCTCTTGAGGTTCGCTATCCCCGTTCCCCCGAGCGTTCAACCAGCGACAAATAGAATAAACTCGGGTTTTTGGTACGTCAGAAATTACCGCCAAACCGCCATTCATATCTCCATAAAGAGTGCAATAACCCACCGCCATTTCTGACTTATTGCCCGTGGAAAGTAGCAGATGGCCGAACTTGTTAGAAATTGCCATTAATAAATTACCTCGAATGCGGGATTGGATGTTTTCTTCGGCGATGCCAAATTTAGTACCGGCAAATAAATAATTTAAAGAGCGATCGTAGCTTTTCATCATGTCGGCGATGGGTATAATTTGGGTTTGGATGCCAAGATTTTCTGCTAATTCTAAAGCATCGTTAACCGAACCTTCCGAACTGTAAGGAGAAGGCATTAAAACAGCCAAAACATTCTCTTTACCCACTGCTGCAGCAGCGATCGCCGCCACTAAAGCCGAATCTATGCCCCCACTCAAACCTAAAACTACTTTAGAAAAACCGCACTTGCGAAGGTAATCCCTTACTCCTAATACCAAAGCCAGCCAGATTTCCTCTTCTTCGCTTTTAGGCACATAAAGTTTTTTCTTCGTTTCAGCCGCAATAAAGTTTTTGCTTTCCGAACTAAACTCGGCTATTAATAAGTCGCTTTTAAAAGCATTTGCCCGAGCAACGACTTCCCCAGTTCGAGCGAAAACCACGCTGCTTCCCTCAAAAATGAGGTCGTCGTTGCCCCCCACTTGATTTGCATAAACGATAGGTTTTTGGTAACGACGAACGCTATGTACCAACATCTCTTCTCTTAATTTTTGCTTGCCGACGTGATAGGGGGAAGCGGATAAATTGGCGACAAAATCTACGTTTAAATCCGCTAAATCTGCCAGAGGATTAACAGCATAACTCTTTTTACCCCAGAATTGTTCGTCGTTCCAGATATCTTCGCAAATAGTAACTCCAACTGTCACTGGTTCGGCGCTATTACCTAAGAGGAAATAATTGCTATTTTTAGCTTCTTCAAAGTATCTGTCTTCGTCAAAAACGTCATAAGTCGGTAACAACCGCTTGTGAAAAAATTGTTTTATTTCTCCTTCTGCCAGTAAAGCTGCAGTATTAAATAAAGCTTTACCGCCCGACTCTCCTGCTTGGGGATTAACTGTTACAGTTCCTACTAAAACTGAGAGTTGGGGAGGTAATTCTTGGGCTAATTTTTCTAACCTTTCTACTGCAGCTTGGATGAAGCTTGGATAGATTAATAAATCCCTTGGTGGATAGCCAATTAATGACATTTCTGGAGTTACCATTAAAGTTGCGCCAGCTTTGTTAGCTTTTTCCGCAGCTTCGAGAATTAATCGAGCGTTACGATTGATATCCCCAACGGTGGGGTTTAATTGAGCGATAGCTATTTTCATCATTTCTTAGGAAATTGGGAATTGATAATTGTCAATTGTCAATTGTTAATTGTTAATTGCCTTTCTAAAAGTCGGGTTTCTCGACCGGTCTCGTAGAACGGGCATCTTGTCTGTTTAGCATAAAAATCAATTTATGTCAAGCGATCCGCTTTTTCGCTAGTTGACAAAATACTAATTTTATGTGTAAAGTGTTGGAGATAGTTAAAATCATTCCTCACCCGTTCAACTCAGATGACAACCGCCACACCTAAAAGCCATTTCCTCCCTGCTTCGGGAGCCGAACTAAACCTCCAGATTGCCCTAGTGAAAGGGGATAAGTCGCGTAACAAAACTACTTTTGGTAAGACAGAGTTTAAGCACATTCTCAGCAGCTTTTTTTGAGAGGACCGATCGCCTTTTGTGTAAGTAGGAGTGCAAAATTAATTAGACACCGAACAGACAAGATGTCTGTTCTA
>CAZUCT010000208.1:135-12949 GCA_964619285.1 uncultured bacterium
AGCAGAAACCGGGTTTTTTCAAAAAACCCGGTTTCTTAAAACTACCTGAAGCAAATCAATCTTGTTCGCCCCCCAACAACCCATCCGCTACATCCGCGTACAATACCGCTGCTAACGAAGCTTTTTCCCACGCCAAAAACCCAATTGTTAATTGTTAACAAGCGATCGCCCCCGAAAAAAAGTTTATTCCCACAGCAGAAACCGGGTTTTTTCAAAAAACCCGGTTTCTTAAAACTACCTGAAGCAAACCAACTTTTTTCCCACACCAACAACCCATCCGCTACATCCGCTTCAAAATCCGCTGCTAACCAATAACTCTTTTCATCGCTAAAGCGATTACTACGAACTTTTACTAAGCATCGATCGCAGCAGGACTATAAGCCGGCGTATTGCTAGAACTAACTCCATTAAGCACCAGGCCCAAAACCTTTTGATTGGCCTGCTGCAATAGCTCCTTAGAATAAGCAACGTGACCCGAATCCACGCTGCCAGGACGCACCACCAGCAAAACTCCATCAACCGATTTACCCAAAATAGTGGCATCCGCAGCTACCGTTAGGGGTGGGCTGTCGATAATAATAAAATCGTAGTGTTGCTCCGCGTAGGCCAATAAAACGTGCATTTGGCTGGAATCTAAGAGAGCCACTGGATTAAGAGTGGGCATCCCCGCAGCAATCACTTCTAGATTGGGCATCACCTCTTGCAAGGCCAGGTCTAATTCTGCCTCCCCCAAAAGAACGCTGCTCAAACCAACCTCCTTGGAGATTTTCCAGATTTTATGCTGGCTGGGATTGCGCATATCCCCATCTATCAGGAGGACTCTGCGCCTTAGCTGAGACATTGAGACTGCCAAATTAGCCGCAATGGTCGATTTTCCTTCTTGCGGAACCGAACTTGCCACCACAAACGCTTTAAGAGGTTGCTCTTGGTTGAGAAACCTCAGATTAGTTTGCAACATCCGAAAAGCCTCGCTAGCGGGAGAATCTGGAGCATTCTTCACGATTAACTGAGGAACGTTACCTCCCAAAAAGCGACCGGGAAATGTAGGAATGCTGCTCAATAAAGAATAACCCACCAAATTTCTAGCAGCTTGAGAAGTTCTCACCGTGCTATCCAGTCGTTCTAAGAGCAGGGCAGTCAAAGCACCCAAGACTAGACCCCCTACGGCACCTTGAACCAAATAAATTAACTGACGGCCAGTCAGAGGAGATGCGGGAACCAAAGCGGGGGTAATAACTGTAGCGTTCCCCACCTGCTGGTTTTCTGCCACTAGCAATTCCTGGAATGTCTTCAAAAGGGTGTTATAGCTAGTTTCCATTGCTTGCACTTGGCGTTCGAGTTGTCGTTGCTCTAGTTCTAGCTGTGGTAAACTATTAGCTCGCTGTCTGTAAGTTGCTGCTACCTCGTCTATAGATTCAAGTCGAACTTCCAAACTCAACCTTTCTGCTTCTGCTCCAGCAAGACTTCCTAGCAGTCCTTGTTGCAATCCTTGAGGTCTTAACTGCACGATTTGTTCTGGGTCTTCTTTCTCCAGCAAACGTCCCGAAGCTCCGATAAAACTCTGTTCTATCCGCTGTTTGAGTTCTTCCAAGAGAATTGCTTCTTCTTGCCGGAGAGCAATAACTTGAGGGTGAGATTCAGTAAAGCGCAACTTCTGTACTTCAATTTCTTTTTGAATTTCTTGTAATTCTCCCAGAACTGGGATAGTTGTCGGAGACTCCCCAACAATACCTTCTACTACTGCCTGCTGGGCATCAACCTGAAACAAGTCCGTTAGGGAATTTGTTCGAGCAGTTTGAGCTGCTAAATTAGACTGAGTAGCAGCCTTTTGTCTGTCTAAATCGTTGAGAATACTTACTGTTGCTGCTGCTTCTGCCTTTAAATCGAGAACTCGATTCTGCTGCTTAAATCTTTCCAGGTCTCTTTCTGCTCGTTCTAGAGCTGCCAGTCTCAGCGGTAGCTGCTCTTCGATAAATTCCCTGGCTGCTCTAGTTTGCGCCCGATTTGCCCTAATATCATTTTCTATATAAATTTTCATCGTTGTGTTAATTATATTGGCAGCTTTTTCGGGTTCTCTATCGGTATATGACAGTTGTAAAATGTCCGTTCCTCTAATATTCTGTACGTTGAGTTTGTCTAACAACTGTTGAGGAGTTTCAGACAAGCCCATCATCGCGATAGCCCTTTCTGCTATGGGCACGGATTTGATGATAGCTGCTTCGTTTTCCAGGGGATTACCTCTAATGGCACTTTCTAACTGTCCCAATTGACTGCCGACACCCGTCAAAGAAGAGGTGCTGTTCTTTTTCAATAAAAGCTGACCGTTGGCCTGGTAAATCGCCTCTTGTTCTGTCGTTCGATAATAGCCGAGCCCCAAACAAGCTAAGAAGACAACTAAAGCTGGAAACCAACGACGTTTGAGAATGCCTAAATAGTTTAAAGATTCGTCCATCATGTCAATAATTTTTAAGGATTTATCCGACTAATAAATGCTGCAGTAGAGGCATCCTTAATTTGATAGTCGATGCATCGCATCTTTTTTACCCCCCTAACACCCCTTGCTAAAGGAAAGACTATTGAGCTTAATTAGGTAGAAAATGCTACCTTTCTATTTTTTTGATGTTGGGTTTCGTTTCACTCCACCCAACCTACTTTTCTACACCCAACCACTTTTTTTTGATGTTGGGTTTCGTTTCACTCCACCCAACCTACTTTCTTTTGCCAGCGTTTAGCCTATCTAATAACTGCCCCTCAAGCATGACTGTAATAAGAACTACTGAAGGAATCGACCCGAGAACCGTTGCCAATAGTTCCCAAGACGGGGACTCCTGCCATGCTCAAATCGTCTAAGGCCCAAGTTAAAGCCTCCCTTTCAGTTTTACCCAATCCCACCACTAACATCAACCCATCAGTACCCGCTGCCAACAAACTAGCATCGGCCCGGCCCAACAATGGGGCGCTATCAAAAATTACCAAATCGAAAGCACCCGCACATTCATCGATTAATTCCCGCACCCTCTGGGAAGATAAAATCTTGGTCGGATCTGCCACTAAGGGCCCCGCCGTCAGGACAAAGAGATTTTCGTCAAAGGGCGATCGCTCCATTGCTTCCTCTAAACTGACCCCCTGGGTCGCGACACCACTCAAACCACCTTCGTTAGACAGCCCCATCATGCCATGAATCTGAGGAGAGCGCAAATCGGCGTCCACCAATAACACTTTTTGGCCCATCGCTGCAGCGGCCTTGGCCAAATTAACAGCCACGGTAGATTTACCATCTCCTGGCATGGCGGAACTAACGACAAAGGAACGGATCGGATTGGCATAATTTAACAAGCGAAGATTGGCATTTATACTGCGGAAGGCTTCGTCAAAATCAGAAATATAAACCGCCAAAGACGAACTGTTATTTGCCTTTAATTCTTCATTCATCCACAAGGGGCGATCGTGAACTGGAATTACTCCCAACATCGGTAAATTAATCGATTTTTTCACCTGTTTGGGATTGTCAAAAACATCGGTTTCTAAACTGTCCGTCAGTTTAGCCAAACCTATCCCCAAAAACAAACCTGCCAAACCTCCTAAAGCTAAATTTAAAATAGTATTAGGAGAAACCGCCGTCAATTCTCCGCTATTATTTCTCAACATTTGAGGCGGTGCTATTAACTCCCACGGCATTTCTTTTAAAGTTGATTCCACTTCCAAAGCATTTTTAGTAGCTAATAACTCTTTTAGCCGTTCGGTGGATAGCTGCAATTCTAGTTTAATATCGGCGTATTCCCGCAACACAACTGGGAATTGTTGGGCGTATTTGCTTAATTCTGCTTCTGCTCTATTTAGTACGCTTGCCCTGACTTCTAATACTTCGATTTGATTGGCAGCTCGCACCATTTCTTGAATTAATTCTAAGCGGATTTCATCTTGAAATGTTAGAGCTTCCGGGCCGATTTCTTCGATGGTTTTGCCAACTACTTTTTGGGCTTCTTCGTTGAGTAAGGGAAGCAAGCGCTGCCTTTGATTGACGATGGCTTGAATTTGGGGCGCTTCTTCTTTAAAGCGGGCTAATTCTAGGGCGATTGTTGTTTCTATTTCTTGCAGTTTATTGAGCAAAGATTGATAGCGGGGAGAGCGAGAAATTGCCGAAGCCATTAGGGCTTGTTCTGGTTCTAGCCCCAATTGATTTTGGATGCTTTCGTAGAGCGATCGCTGTTGTTTTAATTCAATTTCATTAGTTAATTTTTGAGCCTTAATTTGACTCATTTCTTCGGCTATTTTTGCTGCTTCTAATTCGGGGTCGATTAATTGGTAATCTTCCAACAATCTTTGCCCTTCCCATTGCAAGCTGGCAACTTTTTCTTCTAGGGCTGGTATTTCACCATTGATGTATTTAAGTGCTTCGCCGATGTGGGTTTTGCGTCCTTCGCGATCGTATCGATTATAAGCTTCGGCGATGCTGCTTAAAACCGAGATAATTTTTTGACTATCTCCATTCCGATAGCTGACTTTTAAAACCTTGGTGTCGTCTATTCTTTCTACCGATAGTTTTTGACTTTCCCACCATCGATTTAACGAGGTTTTTCCGAACAGATAGTTATAATTTACTTCGGGATATTTAGTTTGGATATCCTCAAGTATTGGTTCCATTATTTGAGGACTGGTTAATACTTGAATTAAGGATTGATAATCCGTACCGTACTGTTTTCCTTCTTGGTTTTGCTCTCTCGAATTTTCCCTCTGTGGCGAAGCAACCCTATTGTTAGGAGTCCCCGCTAATAAACTTTTGAGGCGTTCTTCCAAATTAGCGGTTTCATTTATTACTGGTTTTTCCGGTTCTCGATTGAGAAAATTGGTCTCTAATTCCGTTACGGTTATGGGTTCTATTAAAAGTTTAAAAGAACCTTCATATTGAGGAATTTGATAGAGATTCCAGATATAAGCCGCCGTAGTTGTAGTAGCAGTTGTTCCCAAAATCAACAACCATCTTTTAAACAATCCCTTTTTTTTCTTCTCTCCTTGGGAATGGCGATCGTCTTCTATCTTCCTAAATTCTGCATCGTAAATATAGCCTTCGTTAAAAGGTCTATTTCTCTGATTTTTTGCTAGTTTTTCTCCAGGATTGTATAGAGAAAGAACAGAAGTTTTTTGACTTTCCGTTTCCATTTTTAATGCCTTGGTAATTCTATTAATATCAGGTGCAAAAGCAAGCAGATGGGTTGAATGCCCTGAAGCGAACATTATGAAATGCACTCTTTCTATAGATTCCTCAGAAACCCGGTTTTTTGGAAAAACCGGGTTTCTTGACCGGCCTCTAACTGGGGCAGGTTTAATCCAAAATATTGATTAATCTCAAAATGCCGAAGAGTGGACCCAAAAAAGGAGAAACGATTGTGTTTACCTCGTCGGATAAAACTGCCCTACGCGATCGCCCAACAATAACCACATCGTTATCGAGTAAATGAGGATTATTGTCTTCGTTGACCTCTGCGGATAAATCTACTTCTATAATCCTTTGAGAAACAGTACCGTTAGGATTAAGGCGAATTAATTCTACCGTTTCTTTTTTCGCTCTCGTTTGTTTAAAACCACCCGCTGCCAATATGGCTTGGTTTAAAGAAGATTTGGGAGGCAGAGGAATGGAACCCGGTTTAACGACTTCTCCAACAACGTTAATATCGAGTACCTCTGGAGAAAAACTAGATGCCCTAATTTCTGCTAATTCGTCCGGATCTATATCCATCGCCGTAGGCACGATAATAGTATCTCCCGATTGCAAGAGCAAATCTTGAGTTAAATCGCCGCTTTGCAACAAGCCCCACAAATCGACTTCAATAACTTGTTCTATGCCAGTGCGGGTGGGGCGTCGCACTTGAATTTGACGAATATCAGCCATAGGAGTAATACCCCCTGCTAGTTTGATAGCCTTAGTCAGAGTATTTAAGGCCATTAACTCTGCCCCTGGACTCTGTTCGGTGTTCCCAGCACCTAAATTACTTTCTGGCATCAGAACGTAAGGGCCGGGACGCTCCACTTCTCCAACTACGGCAATGTTAATAGGTTGGGTGTTGTTGTCGGAAAAGTTAGCAGAAGCTAGTTGGGTTGATTCTGCCAGATCTGGGTTAGTGATACTGGGGACAAAGATACTGTCTCCATCCCGCAGGCTGATATTTTGTCGCAAGTCCCCATTTTGGATTAAGTCCCAGAGATTAATGCTAATAATTTTTTCTGGCCCTTGAGGTTGGGGACGTCGCACTTTTACTTGACGAATATCGGCAGCCCCCGTGATGCCCCCTGCCATTTTTAAAGCTTGGGTGATGCTTGGCAGTTGAGATGCTGCTTGACCAGCGCCACCTCCTTCAAAAGTGGGGGACATGGTATAGGAACCGGGGCGCTGGACTTCCCCTGCTAGAGCTATTTGCAGGGGACGGGGGGCGATAACGTTAAGGTTAACTAAGGGAATTTGAAGATATTGGGCGTATCTTGCCTCTATTCGTGCTTTTGCTGCTTCTACAGTTAGGCCCCTTACGGGGACGTTTCCGATGAGGGGGAGGTTGATACTGCCATCTATTTGTACTTGATGTTTGCCGTTTTCTCCACTGTATTCCGGCACGTTGAAAATATCTATTTGGATGCGATCGCCCGGTCCCAGAGTATATTCTTGTTTGCTAGGGATAGAAATTTCTGGTCCTTGAATCGGCACAGGGGGTGGTGTTCCGACGGGCAAAGGTGGAGTTGGTTCTAACTCCGGCATTTCTTCCTGTTGCATTTCCTCTATTAGTCGCGGTAGGCCAGGCACTTCTGGTAGTTGTGGCATTCCTTCTTGTGCCCTAACTGACATTGTTTGCCATAACCAACCGCTGCTACATAAGAACAACAGGGTATAGACTTGCCATTTGTGGCAATTATTGTTTTCTTCCTTCATTTTTAAAGCTTGGTTTTGGTGGAGTTGGAAGTGGGGCTTTTCTATATTTTGTCGTATTTTCATTTTTCCAACAATTATTCCCATTTTCGAGCTGAATTACTCATCAAATATCCATTAAATTTTTCTGAATCTTATTTTTTTTAGTAGAAATAACCCCAATTTTAACTAAGACATTTTTGCATTTATGGCTTGATTTTTTACCTATTTTTCCATATGGCATTCTGGAAATGAAAAGCATACTAATGCAGAGATTTGGTAAATCCGATCTAAAGATTTATAGGGAGATTAAAACCGCGAATACTTTGCCCCTCAAGCTTTATTTTTTCAGAAAATTTTCAGCCAATTAATGCACTTTCCTAACATTACCATTTCTATACTTTTATACCAAAGATTCGAGCTTCTATTCTAGCTTAGTAAATGGCTTCCCGAATCTTTCTCTTAGGCGACCAAATATGCGCGATTTTTGTTCCTCTATTTAATTTTATTTTTTTATTTGACAAATTTTATTTTATGTGTTAAAGCAAAAAAACTACAGATTGTACTGTTGGGAGCAAGTCAGTTTTGTAATATAAAATTTATTTCCCAACCGCTTATTCCCTTGCCATTAGCAATTAGCGATTAGCAATTAGCAAAAATCGTTCAATTCTTGGTTCGCTTCAAAGGTGACTTGCTCCCGTACTGTTTCTCCTATTTCGGCTGTTTCCCCCCCACACTGCCCACCCTTCCCACAACCGCCCCCAGCGGAGGAGTAGGTTCTAACTGTGGGCTTTCCTCCAAGAAACGTGGTAGAGTTAGACGTTGGGCTTCTTGTCCCTTAGCAGGCGGCAGCATCCACCCGCCAATGGTTAAAAATAAGAGAAAATAAATAGACCTTTTCCAAAAGTCATTCATAAGTAATTGTGCAAAATTAATTAGACATACCGAACAGACAAGATGTCTGTTCTACGGGTCACAGGTCAGCAGCGTTGTGCAAATATTTTTGCAGAACGCTACTTAAAACTTAAAATCCGATCGATTGTTAATTGTTAATTATTAATTGTTAATTTAAAATGGGGTTTTCCAAAATTCTCATAGCCAACCGTGGCGAAATCGCCCTTAGAATCATTCGCACCTGCGAAGAAATGGGCATCGCCACCGTAGCCGTTTACTCTACCGTCGATCGCCACGCCCTCCACGTCCAACTCGCGGACGAAGCAGTTTGCATCGGCCAACCTACCAGCAGCAAAAGCTATCTCAACATTCCCAATATCATCTCAGCGGCCCTGACTCGCAACGCCTCGGCCATCCACCCCGGTTACGGCTTCCTAGCCGAAAATGCTAGATTTGCAGAAATTTGTGCCGACCACGACCTCGCTTTCATCGGCCCTTCCCCCGAAGCTATCAGAGCAATGGGAGATAAATCTACTGCCAGAGAAACGATGAAAAAAGCAGGAGTTCCCACGGTGCCAGGCAGCGATGGCCTCTTGACCGACGAACGGGAAGCCTTCGAGACAGCCCGTACCATCGGCTATCCTCTTATGATAAAAGCTACTGCTGGCGGTGGCGGACGGGGCATGAGATTGGTCAGAGAAGAAAAAGACCTCTTCAAACTTTTTCAAGCAGCCCAGGGCGAGGCAGAAGCAGCCTTTGGCAACTCGGGAGTTTATATCGAAAAATTTGTCGAACGGCCCCGCCATATCGAATTTCAAATCCTGGCCGATAGCTACGGCAACGTCATCCACCTGGGGGAAAGAGATTGTTCGATCCAACGCCGCCATCAAAAATTGCTCGAAGAGGCCCCAAGTGCCGTCCTCACTCCCAAACTCCGCGACAAAATGGGAAAAGCTGCGGTAAGGGTAGCTAAATCTATTAATTATCTCGGGGCGGGAACGGTGGAATTTCTCTTAGATAGTTCGGGCAATTTTTATTTTATGGAGATGAATACTCGCATCCAGGTAGAACATCCAGTGACGGAGATGATTACTGGATTAGATTTGATTGCCGAACAAATTAAAATTGCCCAAGGAGAGAAACTCTCCTTAAACCAGAACGAGGTGACATTTACAGGTCATGCCATTGAATGTCGGATCAATGCCGAAGATCCGGATCGCAACTTCCGCCCCCATCCGGGTCGTATTAGCGGTTATTTGCCACCGGGGGGGCCGGGAGTGCGGATGGATTCTCATGTTTATACTGATTATGAGATTCCGGCTTATTACGATTCTTTGATTGGTAAGTTAATTGTTTGGGGAGGCGATCGCCCTACAGCTATTCAGCGGATGAAACGAGCTTTGCGAGAGTGTGCGATTACCGGCGTTCCTACTACTATCGGTTTCCATCAAAGAATTTTAGAAACTTCCGAGTTTTTTAATGGGGAAGTTTATACGAATTTTGTCGAGCAATTGATGGAACGCGACAGTTAATCGATTAACTAGAGCATCATCCTCAATAATCCCTGTTGACCCAAGAGAATCTCTCGCAGTAAAGAAAAAATACCTACCCAAATAATCGGAGTAATATCTACGCCTCCCAGGGGGGGAACGATTTTTCTCAGTGGTGCTAAAAAAGGCTCGGTAGGCCAAACAATTAAGTTAAAAGGGAATTTTTGTCGGTCAACCTGGGGGTACCACGTTAAGACAATCCTAAAAATAAATAAGAAAGTCATTATGGCCAGAAAAATACCCAAAGTCCAATTGGCGAGAGTTAAATAATTCATCAGTCTGAGATAAAGATTTTAAGTTTTGTAAACAAATCCTTTGATATTATTATCTTACAGTGGAAAGCAAATAGGCGGCCAGAAAGTCGATTAAAGGCGATCGCTCCCTAAATCAAAATAAAAAAATCAATTTCAGCAACCAAAAGAGGACCAGAATCTATGACACCTTCATTAGCAAATTTTCTCTTAAGCCTGTTATGGGGCAGTTTAATTGTGGTTATTCCAGCCACAGTGGCTCTCATTTTCATCAGCCAACAGGATAAAGTTACCCGTTCTTAGATAACTGAATCGGCCAAGAAACCCGGTTTTTTAAAAACAATACCTTCGCCAAAATCAAAAAATACCATTCGTAGGTTGGGCTCTGCGACAGCGCAACCCAACAAAATCGTTGGGTTCCACGAAGGTCCGCACAACCTACGAGAAAATGGCGAAGGTATTGTAAAAAAAACCCGGGTTTCTGACATATACCGATTTTTAAAACCTCAGACAGAGCAAGAGACATAAAACCTCCCCGATGATGGCGGAGGTTTGACGTCTCTTGCTAACAAGCTGAGGTTTTTGTTGTTAAAGTGAAAAGATATTGGGCTGTTAGACCAAAACAGTTTTGCTAACTAGAAAGCCGGTCAAGAATTGTCAGAAACAAGGTTTTTTGAGTTCTCAGAAACCCGGTTTTTTGGAAAAACCGGGTTTCTTGGCCTGCTACCTAGCAGGAAATCAAGATTTATGATGTAACAGGATTAAGATAGGACAGATTTAATAATGGTCAACTTAGGATTAAACTGGAGCAGTCTGCTGGGAATAGTCCTGGCGATCGCCGGTGCGGGCCTTTATTTTTTGCGCACCTGGCGTCCAAAACTAGCAAGAGATCACGATATTTTCTTTGCAGCAGTCGGTTTGCTCTGTGGCGGCATTCTCTTGTTCCAAGGATGGCGACTGGACCCAATTCTCGCCTTCGGTCAATTTCTTTTGACCGGTTCGGCTATCTTCTTTGCTGCGGAAAGCATTAGCTTGCGCGGTGTCGCTACCCAACAAGCAAAAAGTAGGGCGCCAGTGGTGGACGAAGAGCGACCGGTCAGCCAAGCATATAGTTATGTTGAAGCAGAATTAGACGAACTAGAACCGGTAGAAGAATATCCAGCTAACCGTAGAATTAGAGGCAGTCAAGATTCTCGTCCGTCCAGAAGCACATCTTACGATGATGAGTATGGCCGCCGCCCGCCTACTCGCGGTAGCAGTTACGACAGCTCAGAACCGTCAGAAAAGACTCGCCGCCGTCCGCGTCCAGAAAGTTATCCGCCAAGGAGCGAGAATGATTGGGATGTTTCAACAGATACCGAACCCAGGCGACGCCCATCTCGCAGTCAAGAAGATTGGGATGTTTCCGGGGATACTCGGGTAAAAAGAACCTCTCGTACTCGTCCTCCTGGGGAGCCTGGGGAAAGAGCTAGGAATGAAGAGGAGAAATACGGACGATATAGCCGCAGCAGTGGGGAGAGCTCGGGAACTAGCTACCCAGAAGCTCGACCTTCTAGAAGAACTCGGTCTAGACCGGATACTCCTGGAACTCGAAGCGATGTTGCTCCTACATCCACTGACTATGTGGAATATAGACCGGTTGAGTCTCCAGAAGAAGAGTTTGATAATTCCAGCAACTTCGATAAGTAGGATGGATTTTTTTGCTAATGGCTAATGGCTAATTGCTAATTGTTAATTGCCATTAGCCATGTAGTATTTATAAAAATGAGATGGAGAGCATCTCGCCACGAAAGCAAAACAACTTTCTGGAGCAATTAACAATTGACAATTGACAATTGACAAATTTATAAAGATAGCCAGTGTCTTGCTGGTGGCGAGTTGGGTAGGGGGATGCAACCCTGCCCCTCGTTCCCCTTTGGGACAGAGGAATCTTAACAGTATTTATTCGGACGAACAGCCAGCTTTAAGCGGTAACGGACGTTATTTGGCCTTTGTGTCCAACCGCAACGGCAAACGCAGTATCATGCTGTACGACTTAAAGCAGCAGCAATTTTTAGATTTGCCCCACTTAAATAGACGAGATGCGATCGCCGAAAGTCCCAGTTTGAGCTACAACGCTCGCTATATTGTCTATTTAGCCAGCGATTCTGGAAGGCCCGAAATAGAACTCTACGATCGCATTACTCATCGCTGGCAAGCACTGACTCTGGGCTATCGCGGTTGGTACAGAAATCCGAGTATCAGTCCCGATGGCCGTTACATCGTTTTTGAGAGCGGCAGGCGGGGACAATGGGACTTAGAATTAATCGATAGAGGTCCATTGGTAGAACCAGATCTGATTAACCCTCAAACAGGGCCTTCAGTGGAAGATTTTCTCAACGAATAAATCGGGTGGAGCCCAATTTTTAAGAAAATCAATAATTTGCCGCTTTTTGGGAATGGGGAATGGGGAATGGGAATGTTTTCAGCACTTTTGCCGGGAGCATCTCATATTTGCAATAAGATCGGGTACGCAATTAACAATTGACAATTGACAATTGACAAAAATCGTTGAATTGTAGGCTTTCTTCAAAATTGAGATGCACCCCTTTTGCCTTTTTCCTTTTGCCTCTTGCCTAGGGACTTGCCATTTAATAAAATACCGATGTGTTGGGTTCCGTTTCACTTCACCCAACCTATCATTGGTACTCTATTTTTTGGCAAGTCCCCTATTATTAACAGGCTGCGTGGGTTATCCGCGAGTAGTGAATTACCCCTTCGATGCAGGAGGACGAAGTTTAAACAGTCCTGGGGCCGAACTAACTCCCGGAGTAACCAACCAATACATAGTTTTTAGTTCCGATCGCAGGGGAAGGCAAGACATCTATCTCTACGACAGACTCAACAAACAGTTAGTTAATTTGCCGGGATTAAACGCTCTGGACGCGATCGCTTCCGATCCATCTATTTCTGGGGACGGTCGTTATATAGTCTTTGCTTCCGATCGCGGTGGCAAGTCCAATATTTTTATTTACGATCGACAAACCACCCAACTGCGCAATTTAACGGCCAATCTCCAAGCTCAAGTCCGGAATCCCACCATCAGCGCTGATGGTAACACTATAGCTTTTGAGTCCAGCGCTAATGGCCAGTGGGATTTGTTGGTTTACAATCGCTTCGGCCAACGCCTCAACATACCCTTCGATCCCCGTTAAGAGAATTGGTGATTAAACTAGAAATGGGAG
>CAZUCT010000209.1:0-12834 GCA_964619285.1 uncultured bacterium
AGTCTAAATAGTGATATTTAGAATCCCCGTGTCTTTAGACCGGGGAGAACGTCAAGACAAGCTGCGAGGTAAATTGGGCAATAATTCAACAATAATAAAGGCGGGGCGCGATCGCGTTTCGCCTTTATTATTTTTCCCCCAGTCAAGAAACCCGGTTTTTTAGACAATACCAACGCGGGCATCGAGATTTAAGAAACCGGGCGCAAGCAGAAATTACCCGGTTTCACGCGGGCGAGGAACGCCATTTTCTTGTAGGTATTTTTATTTTGGCGAAGGTATTGTTAGAAAAACCGGGTTTCTGAGATTGCTTCTGACAAGAAACCCGGTTTTTTAGAAAAACCGGGTTTCTGAGATACCAATTAACAACGAATAACGAACCCGTGAAACCACCAAAAATTGTTATCGAAAATCTCATTAAAATTTATGGCAACCAACCCCGCGCCGCCCTCAAAATGTTTCGCGAAGGTGCGACCAGAGAGACTATTTTAAAAACTACTGGCAATATTTTAGGAGTTGCCGAAGTTTCTTTTACAGTTAATTCGGGGGAATTATTCGTGGTGATGGGATTATCCGGTTCGGGAAAATCAACCTTAGTTCGCTGCATTAACCGCTTAATTAATCCCACCAGCGGTCGCGTTTATATCGACGATGAAGATGTAGCTCATGTGGGGGAAAAAAGGATGCGGGAAATTCGGCGAACTAAGGTAACAATGGTATTTCAAAACTTCGGTTTGTTTCCCCATAAAACTGTTGTCGAAAATGTCGCTTACGGATTAAAAATTAGAGGTTTCTCGAAAACAGAATGCCGCGAAAAAGCGATTAAGACTTTAGAAATAGTAGGTTTAAAAGAATGGGCCAATTATTTGCCTTCCTCTCTGAGTGGAGGGATGCAGCAGCGGGTGGGTTTGGCCCGCGCTTTGGCGACGGATGCGGAAATTTTGCTGATGGACGAAGCGTTTGGCGCTCTGGATCCGTTAATTCGGCGGGAAATGCAGGACGAACTGTTGCGACTGCAAAAAGAGTTGCATAAGACTATAGTATTTATCAGTCACGACATCCAAGAGACGTTAAAGTTAGGCGATCGCGTGGCGGTGATGAAAGATGGTTATATAGTTCGAGTTAGTATCCCGGAAGAATTGATAACCGAACCGAAAGACGATTATATTCGCGCCTTCGTTCGAGATGTGAACCCGGCAAAAGTTCTGAAAACAGGTACTATTGTCCGTGCTACGGTTTCCTTAATGTTAGGTAAAGACTCTCCCAAAGAAGCGCTGGAACAGATGTTAGAACAAAACCTCGCCCAAATATACGTCTTAGATGCCAGCGGCAAACCGGCGGGCATCCTCAAGCGGCAAACCCTGGCGGCGGCGGTGGCGGGAGGAAACTCAGACATCGGCGAGATTCTGGAAACCGATTTTCCCCAAGTGGCAGCATCGGCGACTCTTGAAGAGAGTTTCCACCTTTACCGAGAGGAAATGCCGGTTGCTGTTATTAATAGCGAAGGGAAATTTATGGGGGCGATCGAACCTGCGGAGGTGTTAAGTCAATTATCAATTAACAATTAATAATTAATAATTAATAATTAACAATTAACAATTAACAATTAAGTTTTTGGCGTGGGAATTAGCTTGGTTAGCAGCGGACGAGTGAAGGGGGTTGTTGGTGGGTGAAGTGGGTTAATTAATTGTTTTTTTCAATCTTGTAGGGGCAATAACATTCGGGCGTTAACTGTCGATAAAAAACATCAATGTTTCTGTCCGAATGCTTTGCCCAGGCATCGCGTTTAATGTTCTGGTTTTCTCTAGTTCGCCAACCCACAAAGACGGCACTGCTTCGTTCAAAAACCACTCCCAAAATTCTCTTCTTTTTAAATCGTCTCCAACACCTTTTTCCCAAGTTGCGCCTCCACAGTACGCCATGCTTGCATAAAAACAAGCTGTCCACCAATCGTAATCGATTTCTATTTCCGGTTTGCCATCGGTATCGAATTCAAAAAAACCATACAACGCATTATTCGCTGCTGAAATACAAGCAAAACAGGCATAACTTGCGGTAAAATATTCTTCCCCTTTCTCCATTAAATGCTCTGCTAGAGTATTAAAATAACTCCTGATTCTGACTAATTCTTTTTCCTCCACTTCACCTTGTAAAAACCTTTCTGCAAGTTCCAATAACTCTCTGGGAGAAGTATCGGTTAAATCGCAATCCTCCCAAATATTTAAAACTTTCCAAGCGCAAGTAAGTTCGAGTTTTGCCATTTGATACTCGAAATCGTTTGAGTTTTCATCAATATAAAACTCTTCTATTTTTTGGTAGATTTTTAGTAGAAGGCCACATCGGCGCTTGCCATGTTGCTAATGGCTTTTTTGGCCCAACGAATCGCACTTAAATGCGTCCATTTAATCGACTCAAGTGAAAGTTGAGCAAGAGGTAGAAGTTTAGTTGAAGGGCTAGAGTCTGCGTGTTAAAATGGCAATGCTCGATAAAAGAGAGGAATATCCATGACTCAGATTTCTGTTGAAAAAGATACGGCACTATCGCGTATTTCGGCGATCGTCGATCGCTTGCTCCACAGCAAAAGCGTTTATGAAGATTTAGACAAACAAGAAATGCTGGAGATTTTTTCTAAATTGTTAGAGGAAGTTTTACCAGCAGAAGTATTATCTCTAAATGACGAACAATATGTCGAGAGTGAGCGACCTCGCTTTAGAAAACTGGTTGTAGGATGACTTCCCTAGCAGATAATCCCTAATTTGTCAAGACCTTTATCGTTTCTTCATAATTGGGGTTGCGATCGCTGTTAAACTTAAACTGAGTTGTTATTTGCCATTTTGGACTATGACTGAAGATCGACCTGTACCTCGTCCTGGCGATGCCGTCCTTGGCGGAAAATCTCCCCCACCAGTAGGCGGTGCGGTTTTGGGAGGACTAGAAGGCGTGAAGCGACGGTTAGCTTTTGACGCTGAGGAAGTAAAAATTGCTGCTTTGTCTGATGCTTTTAACTACGGAGAAGCGGGTAAAGATTTAGTTGAGGAGACTTGGAAAAATGAAACTGGGAAACTGCAGCGGGTAGCTTTCGATCTGCTGTGGCACCATGGGGATGAGGAAACTAAAAGCGAGTTAATCAATAGTTTGTTATTAGAAATTGAGAGTGGGGTTGATTACTCTAAATTGCGGGAACTTTTGCAGAAACAAAATTGGCACAGAGCAGATGTAGAAACTAGACAGGCGCTTTCTAGAAGTGCCAGTCTAGAGGGCAAATTTTTTAAAAAGGATGAATGGGATAGAATTCCTTGTAGCGATCTGCGTGCTGTTGCTCGACTTTGGGATTATTATTCTGAGGGGCGTTTTGGTTTTATAATTCAAAAACGAATCTATCAAGGGTTAGGGGGAACTAGGGAACGAGACACGGTAATTTTAGAGCGTTTTGGCGGTCGGGTTGGTTGGAAGAAGAAAAAAGGGAAATGGTTGCGTTTGCGATCGGACTTTACCTGGGATAAAAATGCTCCCAAAGGTCACATTCCTAATGGTATTGTGGGGGAGGGCGAGATTTTTCAAAAAGGAGGGAAATATCGACTTTTTTATGTGATGCGACGCTGCATCGATTGCGATATTTGAACTTACTTTGTTAATTGTTAGTTATCTCAGAAACCCGGTTTTTTCAAAAAACCGGGTTTCTTGATGGGCGGCATCGATTTAGGATAAGACTTGACAAGCTGCAAAGTATGTATTATAATCCGTTGTCAATTGGAGATTTTACCTCTAAAAAAGGAGGATACGCTTTATGTTAAAACGCATTTATATCGACAACTTCCGATGTTTGGTAAACTTCGAGCTTACTGTTGGCTCGATTAATTTATTTCTCGGCGATAACGGTGCTGGCAAATCAACAGTTTTCGATGTCTTGAGAAAAATTTCAATATTTGTTAGGGGCGATGCTAAAGTTAACGATATTTTTGATGCTGCAAATTGTACTCGCTGGCAGACATCTCCCATCCAAAGTTTTGAATTAGAAATAGAAGGAAATGACGGCACTTACAAATACGAACTTGCCATCGAGCATAATTTAGAAAGACATTTAAGTCGCGTTTACCACGAACGCTTGTGGTTTAATAAGGAACCTTTACTCAAAGTTGAGTTAGGCGAAGTTCAACTCTATAGAGATAATTATTCAGAAGGACCTAATTATAATTTTGATTGGTTTCAGTCAATTTTGCCATTAATTATGCCTAGAAATGACAACACTAAACTTACTTGGTTCAAGCAACGGATGGAGCGTTTTATAATAGTTCAAATTATCCCGAGTTTGATGGTGGATGATAGCGATCGCGAATCAACCCTCCTATCTCAAAAGGGAGAAAACTTCGTTTCTTGGTATCGATATTTATCCCAAGACCAAGGGAAAGTTTTTGAAATTACGAACGCTTTAAGGGAAATATTAGATGGATTTGCTTATTTTAAGTTTGTTGAAAAGGGAGAAACTAACCGCATTCTTAAACTGTATTTTTCGACAGATAAAAGTAGCGAATATAATGATTACAAATTGGGAGAGTTGTCTGATGGTTATCGGGCAATAATTGCACTTTACTCGCTGATTTATTACGCTCAATCTAAAGATTTTACTCTGTGTCTCGACCAACCAGAAAATTTTTTATCGCTGCCAGAAATTCAACCTTGGTTAATTCAACTTTACGACCTTTGTAGCGAGGATAAAATTCAAGCTTTGCTGATTTCTCATCACCCAGAAATGATGAATTATTTGCTAGGTTCTCCTGTGGGTTCTTGGTTTGCTCGTCAGAATCATACTCCAACTAGAGTCAAACCTTTTTCAGATTTGATACCAGAAGATATTGGAGCAAATACTGCTTCAGAATTAATAGCAAGAGGGTGGATTGATGAGTAAACGAAAAATACAGGTAATTATTTTATGCGAAGACAGACAGCAAGAAGTTTTCGCCAGGCATTTTTTAATTAAAAGCGGTTTTGAACCTCGACAAATTAGAGTATTGCCGCTGCCTGATGGGGGGCAGTCAGGAGAACAATATGTGCGGGAGTCTTATCCAGAACAAGTTAAAATTTATCGGGGAAAATCGACTTACCTTTCACGCTGTATGATAGTGGTAATCGATGCGGATAGATATTCGGTAAAACAACGATTGGATAGTTTGGACTCAGGTTTAGAAGAAGACGAAGAATACTCTCAACTCAAACGTCAACCTCAAGAAAAGATTGCAATTTTTGTGCCTAAAAGAAATATCGAAACTTGGATTTATTATCTGCGAGGTGAAACTGTTGATGAGGAAACTAAGTATCCAAAATTGGCGAAACCGGGAGATTGCAAAAAGGATGTTGACAAATTGCTAGATTGGTGCAATAGTAATGCGGGATTGCCGGAAGATGCGCCACCATCTTTGCAAGCTGCTTGCGGTGAATGGCAAAGAATTTTCTAGTCAACTTTGAGGTAAAAAATGTTATGAAAAAAAGTAGTTGTAGGGGAAAAACATTAGGGCTGTCAATCTTGATAAAAAGCATCAATGTTGATGTCCTCAAGCTTTGTCCCACCCCAAACTTAACCACCAAATAAAAAATCGCCTCCCAGTCATTCCAGAAGGCGATCGCTCCATAAATAAAATACCAGGAACTATTCAAAGCGCTGCCTCGTCCCCGACCAACGTTGCAAAGTATAATTCTGAGGTTCGTCCAAAACCAGCGCCACCGGGCCCCCATCGCCCAAATTGGCAAGACCGGTCAAAAACTGCTCCGAATTAGTAGTAAACTCGCTATAAATCAAAACCCCCGTATCCGAAAAAATCATAGTCCGAGGCCAAGACTTCCCCGAACGACGGCTGCGACTTACCGAACTTCCTAAAGAAGCCAAATTATCGTCATCCACCGTCAGCATTAACTCCGGCAAATTATTGCCAGTCAAATCTATGGCCTGTACCACCCAATTACCTAAATTCCCAGCCATCTCTCTGAGTGGAGGCAAGGGCCCGCTTTCCAATAAACCGGCTGCCTGCAATTCCACCCAGATAGCAGGCAAAATATCCACCACCCAACGAGGATTTTGGCGACTCAAAGTTTCCAAAGCGATCGGAGTGGGCTGTAAAAATTCCAGAGAAGAAGCAGTCAGAGCAATAGGTTGAGGCACTCCTGGAGCATTGGCAGTAGAAACAATAGATTTACCAGCAGCCAATACCTCAATAGAACCTTGCTGAACTTTAAGCGCCTTGACAGTAGCTAAAGTAGTTTTTTGCTGTCCGTCAGCAGTCCACACCCCAATCTGAATTTCGGGATTATTGTGGAAACCGAGTTGCCGCCACAGCCATTGGACGTAAACGCTTTGGTTCGACTGTAACTCGGGAAAAGGTTCGCGCCTCCAAGTTTTAGCGTCGTGGAAGCTCGCGACTCGAACCCGATACCATACTTCTTTATTAGATAATTTCAAACCGTTGCTTTTAGTAGGTTGCATCCACTCAGCAGGATTAATTGTTGGCAAGGGGGAAACCGAACCTACCATTTGACTTTTATGATTTTTCAATAACTCAGAAGTAGCGATCGCCCGCTCCAACAATTCCAACAAGCGATCTATTCTAGCCTTGGTCTCCGAAGGAGTATCTGGCTGTCGGTTTAACCAAGCGATCGCCGCCTCTGGCCCTTCCTGACTTGCCAGAATCAAAGCTCCCCAAACCTTAGCATCTTCATTTTGGCTATCGACCCTCAAAGCAGCATCAACTCTATTCCAAAGGCGACCGGAATCGATTTTTAGCATACCGACAATATCGGCAGTATTGCCTAAATCGACCTCAAAAACCTTCAAACTTTCGCTCCAGCGACCGTCGAGCAAACCTGCCAGGACTTTTTGAGAAGGAGAAGCCCAGGCCGCATTTGCCTGTTGCCTTGTTACCAGAGCGTGAAACTGGATCGAGTCCAATTGAGCCCTAGCTCCTGACAGCCATTCTAGGGATTCTACTTCTGCTTGTTTGTTCCATACTTGTTCTTGGAGAGGCTCTAGCAATGCCAGGGCCGGAGACCAAAGGCCGCTACGAGCCAATCTCAAAGCATCTCTGTAAGCGCGATCGCTCGTTAGCCTGTTATCTAAAGAAATAGCTTCCAATTTAAGAGGATGGGGTAAAAATTCTTGGGGCTGAACCTGATAAATATCGAAATGGGGATCTAAACCAATAGTTTGCTCCACCACCAACTCTGGATCGCCTCCCCCAGTAATTTCCTGCCAGATAGGAGCTTGTCCCCCTTGACTCTTCCACTCCAACATCAAGCTCAGGTGGTTGTGAGTTGGGTTGTAGTGTATTATTTTTCCGTAGGGAATCGTTTTATTACCCTGTAATTGTTGACCGCTGAGGTTAAACCAAACTCCGCCTTCAGGCACGTTTCCTTGGAAAGCTCGCAAATTAGTCATCGCTCCAGTTTGTTCGTCTCGATTTTGTCCCGATATAGAGCTAAAAATCGATGACTTATGAAAAGCACCCGACCCTGTTTGGACAGCAAGTCGATGGACCATGCGAAAATATGGTTTGCTCCCCGATCTTTGATAGGGAGAGCGAAACGATTCGTAAACTTGTAATTCGACAATTTCTTGACAGGGACTCGGGCAAACTAGAGAAGTTCTCTGGGAACTTTGTTCGATTATTGGCAGTAGCAGGTCTGATTCTTCCGCGTCAGTGGGGGCAGTTTTAGGAAGGGGTATGGCTTTTCCCGGTATTAATCCTTGCTTGCGGATATTGTCTTCTATTTGAGACAAGGTTTGCAAGGATTCGTTGCTGGCTACATCGATGGGGCTCCACTCGGGTAACAGCTCGTTTAACCAAGTACCTGCATTGGGATCTACTATTAGCTGTACGCTTACCCAAGCACCACCAGCTACGAGACTGGAAAAGCCGAATAAGAGACCAACTCCCAACCAATCAGCCATCCATTTACCCCAAGGCCAGGAGATAGGTTTTTTGGGTTGTTTCCTGCTTCTTGCCTTGGTTGGAAATGATGCCGGTTTTCGGGAACTGGAAATTAAGACTCCAGCCTCTTGCCTGCTTTTGCTTCTTGCCTCTTGCCTCTTGCCTGCTTTTGCCTGTTGCCTGGGTTGGAAATGATGCGGGCTTTTGGGAATTGAAAATTGGGACTCTACCTTATTGCCTCTTACCTTCCCTATTGCCTCTTGCCTGTTGCCTTTTGCCTTTGATTTAACTGTTTTGTTTGGCATTATTCCACCAATACTTGCTCATAGCGCTGACCAATAGCTCCCCAAGTATATTGAGTTTCGATGAGCGATCGCCCGTTGACCGACAGTTGGTTTCTCAACTCCTCGTCTTCAAATAAACGACCGATGGCCTCGACATACTCTTCCACTCGGTTTGCTCGTAATGCTCGTAATTTTGTTAATGGTACATCACTCCCATCCGCTGGCAACCCTTCCAAGCCGCGATCGCTGGCCACTACTGGCGTCCCCGTGGCCATTGCTTCCAGGGTTTTATTTTTAATCCCATAGCCGCTGCGCAGGGGAACTACGCAGACTGCAGCTTGGTGCAGGTATTCTGCGACTCTGGGGACTGCCCCTGTGACTTTGACCCCCGGACGATTTGCTAATTCTAATACTGATTCGACTGGTCTGGCCCCGACGATCGTAAATTCGACATCGGGATAGCGTTTTTGCAATTCTGGCAAAACTTCTAGGGTAAAGAAGCGGGCTGCATCTATATTATGGGAAGCGTCCATCGCCCCAACGAAGGCTAGTTTATGGCCTGAGGGCGGTTGTGGTCGTTGGGGAAATAGTTCTAAATCTACGCCGTTGGCGACGATCTGAATTTCGGCTTTAGAATCGTATTTAAGAAATTGACTTTTATCGTCTTCTGTGGTAACTACTAATTTATCAAATTTGCTGGCGTAACTTTTTTCGTAGCGGTCTAAGAGTAAAGTTAGATAAAGGCGATCGCGTAAGGGAGCTTGCGAAGCCCCCATTTCCAGATGGTTGCGTATCCAACCAGAAACAGAACTGTGAATATTAACAACCGTCCGTACTCGTTCTGGAAATGTCGGTCGGACGTAAATTTCATTGACGCTATGCTCGCAAGTAACTACGTCGCATTTGCCAGAACCCACAAAATCATCGATCCAAACTTGCATTTCTCGGGAGTAACGGTAAAGGACATTAGGAGGAGTGCCTTTAACTAAAGATTCGACAAAACGCCCCATTTTTGCCGTTGCCTTGTCGATCGGGTTTTTAGACTGACGTGGTTCTGGTAAGGGAAATATTACTAATTTACTCACCCACTGGCGGAGCTCTTCTACTTCTGTATCGCTGACATCTTGATGTCGTTGAGTCGCGAGAGTGACGTTGTGGTTTTGTTTTAGGTATTTAAGCAGGTTAAAGGTTCTAATTTCCGTTCCACCTCGACTTGGTGGATAGGGGAAAGTCGAAGATAACATTAAAATATTCATTTTTATTTACTATAAATCCACTGTTTTTTGTTTGTTTTCCCTGATTTTGTGCTAGAGGGGAATAATAATCAGGTCAAGGAATATATTAGACTTCGCCGCAGAAGTCGGGAACTCTTAACGCTTAACGCTTAACAGAGGGATAGATTTTGAAGAAAAGTAGTCCCAAAAAGATTTAATTTTTACTTTTGCAAGAGGTCTATTAAACAGTCGGGCATCCCCTATTTGGCAATGCCCATCGGTTTAGGATACAGTTCCATCAACGCTATCGGGCCCCATACTGCATTTTCGTCCATCACGATTTCATCAGAGGCAAGGGCGAGCATAGTTCCGCCACTCATACCGAAGAGCAACAGAAGAATAAGTGCAGGCATCTTGCCTGCACCACCGCGCGCCGTCGTAGTTAACCTGCGTCTGCTTTTCTCAGAGCTTCGAGAATTTCTGGCCTTTTCATACGAGCGTAACGAGGCAGTTTGCGCTCTTTAGCGATCGCCTTGAGTTGCCGCAGAGATTTACTATCGTAATCATCCACTGGTATTGCGGGCTCGGGTTCTGCCGGTTTTGAGCGCGACTTCGACCGAGTGCTGGTCGTTCCCTTGGCGCTCTTGGTGCTGCTGCTCTTGGTGCTGCTGCTCTTGGTAGAGCGACTTTTTGTAGAGCGACTGCCGATCTTGGTTGCCGGTTTAGGCTTAGGTTCGGGCTCCGGTTCGGGCTCTGGTTCGGGTTCCGGTTCGGGCTCCGGTTCGGGCGTAACTTCTAACTTAGACTCTAGCTTTGAGACTGAGGACAGTTCCCGACGCAAAGTCCCTATTTGAGTTTTCACGTTATCTTCTACGTCTTTAAGGGACTGGGAAACATCCTGATTAATTGCCTTCATACTTGCTTCGACCTTTTTTTCGATGACCTTTTCAAACTCATCAAGCTGTTTTGATAACAGCTCTAAATTTACTTCCATTGCCACGGTGGCGGCGGCGGAAGTTTTTTTAGCATTCGAGGTAGATCGTGTTGTTTTCTTTGTAGTAGCCAATGTTTTTACCTTTTTATTGAATGGGGTTTTTTTCTTTGACAAGTTGCAAGCTCGACTCAAAATCGTGGATGAGTCTCTCGCGCAAGATCGCATTACTAGCCTAACAGAAGGCTACGCGCCTTGTTTAGAGCCTGTCTGGCCATGCGCGATCGCTTGACCTAACCAATAAATAGCGGACCAATAGCGAATTATCCTTCGAGCGCTTCTTTCAAGAGTTCTCAAGCACTCTTGATGCCTATTTGGCAATGCCAATTTTTTTTGGGGCTAGCCATTCGGTGTATATCTCCGATGCGCCAGCCTTTTTTGGGTTTAGTTGCTTGTTTTTGCCAACGGCAATTCCCAAAGCATACCCAGATTATCTTTGTCAACTTACTTTATCATACTACTGCTTATTTTAAAATTAAGCAGAGTTAATTTTTTTAGTTGCTTGTATTTGCCAGAGACTAATGTCACGCGATCGCTCTATTACCTTCTCCTGACAACTTTTCTGGACAACGCTTAACTGAGTTACGAAACATAACCTGCGCGTCTCTATAGAGAAAAGCGCACCATTACTAGGTATTTTCCCTGTCAGCTTTCGGTTTTGCTGTTAGTACGCCACTGTCTGCCCTTGGGGCAGATTTTTGGTACGAAGCGCTTGCCGCGCGTTTTCAAAACGATAAACGGTAGTCAGTTTAACAGATATCCCTAAAAATTTTCTAACTTTTTTAGAGATTTTTGTCAAGCTCCGTCTATTCGATAGATAATAATACAGATTTATTAATTATTGCAACTAGGAAGCAAAAATTTTTTTTATGGATGCCAAAGAACTCAAATTTCTCTTAAAATTGCTCGGATGCGAAAATTACAGGGGGGCGATCGCTCAAATTAAACCGAATCCCGGAATGAAGGCTGCCCAAAGAGATGCTATCTTTCGCCGACTGCACGAACTTGGTTTTGTGGGCATGAGGGAGGAAGTAACAAAAATTAACATCGCGACTGCGGGAAAATCCCTGTTAGGACTTGCGTAGTAATAAGGTACCGACTTGTTGGGTGGAGGTTCGCTCTGCCCGACCTACGATTTTCCTTCATCTGGTAGTTTATTTTTGCGCGACTCCTTAGCTAATCTTGAGGCCATAGAAGAGCTGCCGATCGCCCCAGAAGAGCTCCTGGTACTCAAGGCAAGCTCTAATGGTACAATTACTCAAGGCAAAACGGGGCTGCCTGCGGAATCTCGACAAGCTGTAATTCAAGGTTTAGTAGGGCGAGGTTTGCTTAAGGCTGTGGAAAAAAAAAATCGAGGAAGTCTGGTTGAACGATCGGGGACGGCAATATTTATGTCTGGAGTACCACTCCCACAGCAATGCTAAAGAAATTACCCTCAAAATAAAGAACAATTATTAGATGGAAAGTACGCTACTTATTCTTTCAGTTACCAACATCCAGCGAGCAAACAAAAAATAGGCGTACTTTGGACGGAAGAACCCAATTTAACCAGTTTTTGCGCGGCAATGAAAGCTTGTAATGAATTAGTAGTTGAAGGAGCGGTTGTTAACCTTCAAGAATTACAATCTTTAATCCGCGTGGTTCGTAGTAATCGCTTTAGCGATTGAGAACTGACTTTTTTAAAATCCCTAAAGCGATTACTACAAACTAGCTATTAATTATCAAGAAAAAATTAGGCGATCGCCGGATAATTATCCCTCAAAAACCTTCAGCCTTACCCAAGTTAAATTAGCGTTTGAATGCCCCCGTCTTTGTGGTTCGTAGTAATCGCTTTAGCGATTGAGAACTGAATTTTTTAAAATCCCTAAAGCGATTACTACAAACTAGCTATTAATTATCAAGAAAAAATTAGGCGATCGCCGGATAATTATCCCTCAAAAACCTTCAGCCTTACCCAAGTTAAATTAGCGTTTGAATGCCCCCGTCTTTTTTACTTAAACAAACACTTTGGCGGCAAAACTCTCTTGAAAAAATAGCGATCGCTCCCACGCCCTCTATCAAATCTGGCAAAGTTTAATCGCTTTCTCAGTTTAGCTAGTTAAAAACCGTCAATATTGTCAAGCAAATACCCTAATTCGCAACACTTTAATCCCCGGATAAACCACTCTCAAACATCGTCTTAAACTTCCCGATGGCAGCCCACAAATTTTAACCGCCAGACTGGATAGTTTAGTTTACAATTGGCAATCGCGGCCCTACTGCCTAGTAGATTATAAAACTTACAAACCCGCAGATATTTATGCCCAAATAGCACAAGTCGCTCTCTACAGTTTGATAATTAAAGAAAAGAAAAATATCCCCGTTGACTCGGCAGTTTATATCGGGAGCATCGAATCTTTGCAAAAATAGAAAATGGCTAATCGCTAATCGCT
>CAZUCT010000210.1:0-12753 GCA_964619285.1 uncultured bacterium
GGTTATTGGTGGGAGAATTAAGTGTTACGACTAAAGTCGTTACTACGAACTGTTTCTTAGATAACTTTAATAAATTGACATGATTTGGAAAATTGAGCTCCACCAGGAAGCATTTGCCCAGAAAATATGCTAGATTGTTCTTAAAGTTGTCAGGTTAAGGTTCACTTTATGCCATTTACCATTGAATCAGCTCGCGGCATTTTCCCCAGCACTTTAGCTGCTGATGCCATTCCCGCTACTATCACTCGGTTCAGCCAGCTCAGTGCTGAAGACCAACTCGCTTTGATTTGGTTCGCTTACTTGGAAATGGGTAAGACCATTACCATCGCCGCTCCTGGGGCCGCGAATATGCAGTTTGCCGAGAACACCTTGAATGAAATCAAGAAAATGAGTCCTCGGGAACAATCCCAGGCTATGTGCGACCTGGCTAATCGCTCTGACGCTCCTATTTGTCGCTCTTATGCTTCATGGAGTCCCAACATCAAACTGGGATTCTGGTATAGACTCGGTGAGTGGATGGACCAGGGAATAGTGGCCCCCATTCCCGAAGGCTACCAGCTTTCTGCTAATGCAGCATCAGTGCTACAAGCCATTCAGGATCTCGAACCCGGCCAGCAAATCACGGTTTTACGCAATGCCGTGGTCGATATGGGCTTCGATACTAGCAAATTGGACAGCTATACCCGGGTATCGGAACCAGTCGAAGTCCCCCAAGATATGTCCGTGCGGACTGAAGTCAAGATTGAGGGCGTGACCAATTCCACGGTGCTGGAATACATGAACAATTTGAATGCCAACGATTTTGATGCCCTAATCGAACTTTTTGAGCCTGACGGGGCTTTGCAACCTCCTTTCCAAAGGCCCATTGTTGGCAAGGAAAAGGTGCTGCGGTTTTTCCGAGAAGAATGCCAAAACCTCAAGTTGGTCCCAGAACGCGGAGTCACCGAACCGGCAGAGGATGGCTACACTCAAATTAAAGTCACTGGTAAGGTGCAAACTCCTTGGTTTGGTAATAACGTGGGTATGAATATTGCTTGGCGCTTTCTGCTCAACCCAGAAAACAAGATTTTCTTTGTGGCGATCGATTTGTTGGCATCTCCGAAAGAGTTATTAAACTTCGCTCGCTAGAACCAGGCGGCGCGACAGTTAATTAAGCAATTCAACCTAAAAAGGCAGGCGGGCGTTCTCTTGTAGAGGGCGTCCGCTATAATAATTTATTTGAACACTAAGCCTTGGCAATAATAAATAATACTAAATTCCCTAAAGCACGATGAGAGATGCAAACTACCGAAGCTAGTATTAGCGAGGCTTTCCTAGTCCCAAATTCCGAATAGCATGAGTGAAATTAACTGGTCTGACAGCGAGAAGAAAGCAGCAAAGGAGGTTTTTGATAGAGCTTACGAGCGCGAAATCAACAGCTTAATTGAAGAAGTACGGCAAAAAGTGTCTCAAATTTCAGAGATTGACCAATTGTGGCGGTTGCACGATTTTTTGAGTGCCAAAAGGCACGAAATTGATGGCAAATATGACTACAGGTATTCAGAGCTAATTTTTGTCTTTGCCAAATTGCTCAAACAAGGATGGGTAAATAAGGAAGAATTAAAGGAGCTCGAACGAGATAAGTTTGCCAAGATTTCTGCTTTGTCTCGCATGTAGAGGCCATCCGGTAAAAAGTCTAATTTGGAATTAGCGAAACTCGGTTTTTCCACTTTTGGAATTAACGAAACTAGAACGCAGAAAAAGGGTAAGGTGCGCATTGCGCACCCTACCAAAAATTATAGGTAAGGTGCGCAATGCGCACCCTACCAAAAATTATAATAAACACCTAGAAAAAGATTCGATGCTCCTGTATTTTATTTTCTAATTACCCTAGAAAATCCTATTTTACGCAACATCGAACTATGACTATTCCTAACCACGAAACTAGAGAATATACGGGCATCGTTCTCGAAAGAATAAAGCACCTACCTCCAGGAGGAAAAATGGGGGATCTTCCCGAATATCTTCAGCATAAAAGTTTCGTTAGAAAAGGGGATAAAAAAACCGGTGGACCAAATATGCGGCTGCTTCGTTTGGAGGATGACAAACCTTCTTTAACTGTAACTGCATACATTTTTAATAAATTCGTACATCCCCACGAAGACCGTTATATTACTCCCAGGGAGGCGGCAACTCTTCAAGATTTCCCAGAGAATTATGAGTTTAAAGGTACTCTTGGAGAAATGCAAAAACAAATAGGAAATGCCGTTCCTGTTAACCTAGCTGCTGCCTTGGCAAAACAGGTTGCTCGATACTTTGAAAAACGCGAAAAAACCGGGGTTTTAAAAGTTGCATCTTATTTTACTGGGGCGGGGGGTTTGGATTTAGGATTTGAGATGGCATCCAACGACTTAATTAATTTTAAAACGGTTTTTTCTACGGATATCGAAAAAGGCGTTGAGGCGACGGTTAAATTTAATCGCCCCCAATGGAATTTTCATCGGGCGGATATTAGGGAACTCGACCCTAAGTTGGTTAAAAAAGTAGTTGGAGAAGGACCGGATATTATTATTGGCGGTCCTCCTTGTCAGCCTTTTAGCGTTGCGGGTAAGCAGAAGGCTACTCAGGATTCTTTGGGGGTTTTGTATCGAGATTATTTGCGTCATATTAATGAGTTAAAACCGGAGATTGTGGTGATGGAAAATGTCTATGGTTTGGCTCAAGTTAAGTCGGCAAATATGATGCCAGAAATTTATGCTTCTTTTAAGGAGATTGGTTACGATGTCACCCATAGAGAGTTAATGGCGGCGGACTATGGAACTCCTCAAAAAAGAAGGCGGCTGATTTTTGTGGCGGCTAAGGATTTAGGTTTTTTTCAATATCCAACTCCCACCCATTGCGAAACAGAAAATTTACTGGGTTTGCCTGTTTATCGGGGGGCGGGAGAGGTTTTGAAGAAGTTGCCTAAAGCAAGGGTTAGAGAGTCGGTAAAGAAACCCGGTTTTTTGAAAAAACCGGGTTTCTGAGATAGCAAAAAACCAAATTTTATGAAAGTATCTAAGACAATTATTTCAGACATTCCCAATCTTCCTCGTTAACAAGAGAATCTACCAAATCTCCTAGAGTTTTCCCCTTACCTGCTATAGATGCTGAAGGTTGACGGCGTTTTTGAGAGAAGCTTGGCGTTTCCCCAGAGCTAAATTCGCTTTCTAATAGGTTTTCAATTGACCGCGCATCGCTTTCTAAATCTTTTTCGGTGTAGGATAAATAGGCTTTTTCTCTCTTTAAAAATTCGTAGGTTTCCCACCGCGAAGAAAAGTTGAGGATGCGGCGGACTTCTCCCGCCCCAATTTTGCCTTGGCGATAGTTATCGGCGACGATTAATTCTAAGATTCTGCGGGATAAATTGGGAGATTTTAGCTGGAGGCGATCGCCTATTTCGTCGGGAATTTCGATGGTTATTTGCATCGGTTTTTCTTTTGGTAGGATTGACTGCTTTTGGGGTTGATTATATCATTTTTTTAATGGGAGTGCCAGGGAGCGATAAGGTGCGCATTGCGCACCCTACGAAACAGATAAGTTATCTATTTCCCAACGGCAACTTTCGCTCAAATTTTCCCCCTCTTCGTTAAATACCTCCAGAAGCAAATAAGCGGGGTTAAAACCGACTAAAGAAAAATTCATTTCGCCCAAACTGCTGGCACTATAATTAGCAGTAATTTGGTCGAGAATAAAAGCGTCTTTATCCAACATACTCAAACGCAGATTAACAGTACCGCATTTTTCCTCTAAAATATTGAATTTACCTGTCACTTTTGCTTCTGAAGATAAGTCCCCTAAATAGAGGAAATGGGTGGAGGGTTTTTTAGAGCGATATTGCATCCGCAACGCTTCGCGATCGCCCCCATCAGCTATCAACTTAAACGCCCCATCCCTTTCTTTCAAAACTGCATCGTAATTCAAAGTAATATAAGGCGACTGCTGGAGACTCATCCAGTCTAATTGTCTCCCCGGAATTTCTCCCATTTGCCCTTGCATTTTCCTCAAAGTTTGTACCGCCGTCGCCGTGGATGTCGGTTTAATTCGACGGTAAAAACTGACGACAATACCCTTATCTAATTCAAACTCTTCGGGCAATTTGGTAAAGTCGGAAGCGATTAACCAATTATCGTTAAAAGCATCGTAAATAGTCTTAACTAAATCTTGTTCTCCAGGTCGCAAAACCTGTTCGTCGCTTAACAATACTTTCTGAAAAGGACTGGCAATAACTACATATTCTGCGTTTAATAATTCTGGTAAAGGATAAGTGTCGCGGGAGTCGATATGGGGCTTGCTTAAAGCAAATAATCTCCACGCTTCGTCGGGGTTTAAAATGCGGTTGGCGTTTCTGATGACGTTGGCATTAAAATGATTTGATGCTGCTGCAATAAATACTAATTCTCTGTTGGGGGCGAGTTTGCTTAAAAAGTCAGTTAAGCGCAAAACTTCGTCGTAGTCGGAACGTATTAAGGGTGCAAAATTTGTGGCAAATATGGGGTTAGAAAAATTGTTAAATTTGCCGATGGGAGTTAAACCGAAGATGAAGTTAATAAATAGATAAACGCTGGCAGCGGTAAGAGCTATTTTTCTCTTTTTTCCTTTAGGAAAATAGCGCAGCGTCCAGAAAAACGCCGCCAAACCCCAAACTACAAAAGGGGTAAAAAATATGCTGTAATGAATGTTGCCGTAACGCAACATTACCAACCATTCTATTGAGGTAAAAATGCCAAAAAATGCTAGGAAAATAGCAGTATTGGGAACTAACAAATCTGTCAGAGTTCCTAAAGTAAATCCCAGGGCGACGATTAACCAAGTTCCCAACCCGTAAAAACAGAGATAGCGCGCGAAAATATCGGGTAAAGAAAGACTCCAAGCGGCATAAAGAGTTTTATAATCTTCTGTCAGAGAATTTTCGATAAAACCTCGGGCAAATATGAAGATAATCAGGAAACAAGTTAGGGCGATTAAACCGATTTTGATGCCTCTATTTAATAACTTTATTAGATATTGCTTTACATCGAGTCTGCCAGTTTTAATGGTTGGTAAAAACTCGATTAATGCTTGACAGGTAGTAGCGGCGAGAAAGGCGATCGCCCCATAAGCAAATGGTCGCCGAAAGAGAATAGATGTTCCTAGCAATAAACCGATAACGGGCATTTGCCATTGGTGCTTTAATTGCGTATTTTGGAGGTAAATTAAAACTGCCAATTGTAGGAATAAAGCCGCCCCAATATCGGGATATCCCCTCAGAGTGGGACTCCAGGCAATAGGCATTAATAAAGTCAAGCCAACCGTCATCCAAAATACTTGTCTGGGATTGACTGAAATTAACTTAGTGGCCATGGCACCCAAGAGCAAACTAAATGGTAAGAAATAAATTAAATTTAGACCGAGAATGTATGCCAAACGACTGTCGCCAAAGAGATAGATAAAAAGTACGCTTGGCAGAGTTACGAGGTAATTTTTTTGGAGAGATAAGGAACCGATAAAATCATTTATGGCTTTTTCTGGAGACTCGCGAAATAGGTTTGCTAGATTATTTGCAGCGTTGTTGTAACCGATAAAATCCCACCAATAAATAGTACGTTCGCTGGCAACGTAGAGGGAGGTTAAAGAGGCGATCGCCACCGTCAATAAGATTAACAGAGTCGCGTTATTTGGCAGAGTAAAATTAATTTTTTTAAACATATTTTTTTGCTCTTGTAGAACAGGCATCTTGCCTGTTCTAAAAACTTATAAAATCGGTCAAGAAACCGTAGAACGGGCATCTTGCCTGTTCTCAAAACGTGGAACAGGCAAGATGCCTGTTCTACGGGCTTGCTATTTCTAGCATAAATGTCATAAAATAGCAATAGTTTGGGGAACCCGATTTTATTCTCGACGTCCATAGGTCCAATTAACAAAAGAAAAACCGATTAACTTATGAAAGCATTAATCCTCTCCGGTGGCAAAGGAACTCGCCTGCGTCCTTTAACTTATACCGGCGCCAAACAACTCGTTCCAGTTGCCAATAAACCTATTTTATGGTATGGAATTGAAGGAATTGTTGCCACAGGAATTACCGATATTGGGATTATTATTAGTCCCGAAACGGGAGAAGAAGTAAAAGCTTTAACGGGGGAGGGCGATCGCTTCGGTGCCAAAATAACTTATATCCTTCAAGAACAACCGGCAGGACTCGCCCACGCCGTCAAAGTTGCCCGACCTTTCTTAGCAGATTCTCCTTTTATTATGTATCTGGGAGACAACTTAATTGAAAAAGAATTAGACCCCTTTTTAGAGATATTCAAAAGTCAAAATTTAGATGCCTTAATTCTCTTGCGTCCGGTACAAAATCCCAGCGCTTTTGGCGTCGCCAAAGTTGACCGTCAAGGGCGAGTATTAGGATTAGTAGAAAAGCCAAAAGAACCTCCTTCTAATTTAGCTTTAGTAGGAATTTATTTCTTTACAAAAGAAATTCATCACGCCATTGAAAATATCAAGCCATCGGCCCGGGGAGAATTAGAAATTACCGATGCCATTCAATATTTAATCGACAAACAAAATAAAGCCGAAAACGGTACTTATGTTAGGGCTTGCAACCTCGAAGGATGGTGGTTAGATACGGGTAAAAAAGACGACCTCCTCAGCGCCAATCAAATTATTTTGGATACCCGTTTGACCTATCTGGTGGAAGGGGCATTAGATACGGAAAGTAAAATTATTGGCAGGGTCAAAATTGGCAGGGGAACTAAGTTAATTAATTGTAGCGTTCGCGGTCCCGCAGTTATTGGCGAAAATTGCTTTTTAGAAAACTGTTTTATCGGTCCTTTTAGCAGTATTGCCGATAACGTTACTTTGGTGGATGTCGATTTAGAACATAGCGTGATTTTACAAGGGTCAAAAATCATGGGAGTCGACCAGCGTATTGTTGATAGCGTTTTAGGGCGTCGCGCTATTTTAACTACAGGCCCCAAACGTCCTAAAGCTATTAGGTTTATGATTGGAGACGACAGTCAAATCGAACTTTAGAATAAATCTTTCTGTTGTCATTGCGAGGCGGTAGGAAAACGAGTTAAAATTTTGGAGAACCTATTAAATTAGCCGAAGCAATCTCATATTTAGGCAAGAGGCAAGAGGGAACAGGTGGGGGTTTCGGGGTTTTTACTTACTTTTGAACTTACCACAACTCGCTTTTGAGATTCCTCTAAATCTTTCTTCCACTCTTGCCTTTTGCCTCTTGCCTCTTGCCTTCTAAAAAGATTGCCACGGGGGGTTAACGAATCAACCAATAATTTAATCCTTACCCACGCCCCCTCGCAATGACAATATAGACTTTTTTAAAAAATAGGAGAAAATTATGGCGACAATGTTTATTGAAAACTTCCCAGAAGCTTTAAAAACAGAAATTGAACGTCTGGCAACTGAAAATCACCAAACAGTTAACGAGCAAATAATAGCGATATTACAAGAGGGAATAAAATCTCAACAACCTCCTTTAAAATTCCTCGTTTCTCCCGAAACAGATCCCACTTGGGAAGAACGCCGTAAAGCAGTTCCTAAATTGTTAGCTGAAATAGAACGGCGTCGAAAAGAATTACCAAAAGATATTCAGTGGTTAGACAGTACCGAATTAATTAGAGAAGATAGAGATAACCGATGAGAAATTCAATTAAATGCCTTGTTGATGCTAGCGTGGGAATAAAGCAATTTATCCCGGATCCTTTATCAGCAAAAGTACAGCAATTATTTGCTCTTATGGACTATCCGCAGACTCAAATTTACATTCCCGATCTGTTTTATATTGAGTCTGCTAATGCCCTTTGGAAATATATCCGGGCGGGGCAATTGACTATTACCCAAGTTCAAGAAAATTTAGCTACTCTTAAAACGTTTCCACTTCGGGTTGTTTCTCTGGCAGAATTAATGGAAGAAGCGGTTAATATTGCTGTAGCTTATAATATTTCCGCTTACGATGCCTCTTATATTGCTCTTTCTCAAAGAGTAAATGCCCCCTTACTGACCTTAGATAGAAGGTTGCTTAATTCCCTAGCAAACGCAAATTACGATGTACGTTTTTTTGGTGACTTTTCTATTCCACCTTTGCCAGATAACAATTCAGAGTAGGTCAAGAAACCTGGTTTTTTGAAAAAACCCAAGAAACCCGGTTTTTTGAAAAAACCTGGTTTCTGATGGCCTACAATTTATTTTATAAATGATTTATTTATTAACTGTCAACTATTATTCTGCTTCCTACTTGGAAAAGTTAATCGCTTCTATTCAGTTCAACCGAAGTCTGGTAGAAGCATTAATTATTGTCAATAATTCACCGGAAGATGCTTCAATTTATCGCCTCCAAAACGACTGGATTATTATCCTCGAAGCTGGGGAAAATTTAGGATTTGGTAAAGCTTGTAATTTAGGTTTAAAATGGATAGGCGATCGCTCTCAAAATTCCCTCGTTTGGTTAATCAACCCCGATGCCTACTTCTTAGCAGACTCTCTCCCACAAGCAGCCCAATTTTTCACAAAAAATCCCGATATTTCTATCCTGGGCACTACAGTGTTAGAACCTTCGGGCAAATTGTGGTTTGGGGGCGGAATTTTTAACGCCGAAAAGGGCATAATTAAAGCGAAAGAATTTCTTTTAGAAGAGGAATGGGAACGAGATTTATTGCCTACAGATTGGGTGAGTGGATGCAGTATGTTAATTAATCTTCAAAATTTCTATAGTCTCCCCGAATTTGACGGCGACTACTTTTTATATTACGAAGATTTCGATTTTTCTCGCCGCTACCTCAAACAAGGTTATAAAATCGCTCTTACTCCGCAAATTGCTGTCATCCACCAACCATCTTCTATTACTAGCAAAAACTCAGATTTACAAAAACAATACGGCATTTATAGCTATCTTCTCAGTTTGGAAAAGCATGCATCTAAATCTGTACTGTTTTACCGCCTCTTGAGAATTACTTTAGCTGCTTTAATTTTTTTGTCTATTAATAAGCTCAAAGCCGTGGTAAAATATTATCGTCGTTTGCTCGGCTTAAATAAATGACCAAGTTAATCGGTTTATTAGTAGCTGTTTCTGTAGGAATTGCTGTCGTAACCCAGGCGCAAATAACCAGTATTATCGAACGTAAATATGGGGTATTTGAAAGCGTTTTTGTTGCTTATATTGGTGGTGCTTTGGTTATAACAACAATAGCAATAATTCGCAGTTTTTTCGGCGATTTTAACTTGGGCAATTTTCGAGATTTACCCTGGTATTCTGTCTTCGCAGGCATCTGCGGCTTAATCATAGTGGGCGGCATCGCTTATGGGGTTTCTCGCTTGGGTTTAGTCGCCACTTTTGGTATTATTTTAGCGGTACAATTTTCCTTAGCTGCAGTCTTAGATAACTACGGCATTGGAGTGGAACGCCAACCGTTAGATTTAAGCCGATTTATGGCCATGGTATTTTTAGCGATCGGTGCCGCACTTTTCCTCAAACAATCATAATTAATTCATGTCTAATTCTCTGTTAATAAACCTATCCTTTGTCATCCCAAAACCTACGGGAATCTCTGTTTATGCTCGGAATATTTATCCCCATTTAAAACCTTTAAATCCTACTTTATTAGTAGCAGAAAAAATTCCCGATTTTAACTGTTACTCAATACCTAATAACATGACACCAGACCAAGGAACTAAAGGGCATTTGCGGCGCTTGTTATGGACTCAATTTAAACTGCCGCAAATCTATGGCAAATTGCGAGGAAAACTGTTATTTTCTCCTTTAACAGAAGCGCCTTTATTTGCCGACTGTCGTTCTTTAGTAGCGGCTCATGATTTAATACCTTTGCGTTTTCCTCGCCCCGGTTCTCGCTTAACTGCCTATTGTCGCTATTATTTTCCCCTTGTTTTGCGTCAGGCAGAACATATTATTTGCAGTTCTCAAGCCACCGCTTCCGACTTGGTAGATTTTTTTAATATTTCTGCCTCAAAAATAACTCCTATTCTCTTGGGTTACGACTCGCAAAAATTCCGCTTTTTAGACTTGCCGACGGAAAATTATTTCCTCTATCTCGGTCGCTACGATATTTATAAAAATGTCGATCGCGTCATCTCAGCTTTTGCCAAATTGCCTAAGAATTATGAATATCAATTATGGCTGGCAGGTCCGACCGATAACGTTTATACTCCCGCTTTAAAAGCTCAGGTCAAAGAGTTAGGATTGACTAATTCTGTCAAGTTTTTAGACTACGTTCCACCAGAAGAATTGATACCGTTAATTAATCGAGCAATTAGTCTGGTTTTTCCTAGCCTTTGGGAAGGTTTTGGCTTTCCCGTTTTAGAAGCGATGGCCTGTGGAACTCCTGTTATTACTTCTAATATTTCCTCCTTGCCAGAAGTAGCTGGGGATGCTGCTATTTTGGTGGAGCCTAATAATATTGAAGAAATAGCAGGGGCCATGAAAATGCTAGCTAACGATGGGGGAGAGCGATCGCGACTGCGACATTTAGGGTTCATTAGAGCCAGTCAATTTAGTTGGGAAAAAACAGGTAAGGCCACTGTTGAAATAATCGAAAAATATTTGTAAAATCTCAAAGAGGCGATCGCTTTAATAAACCTCATCGTGACTTCCAATATCAATCAACAAAATCTCTTCTTCTCCCGTGTCTTCATTAGTGACAAAATCAAAAACAATGCGACAATCGTAATCCACCGTACAAGACCAAGCTCCCAATAAATTCCCTTTTAATTTATGAGTTCTTAAAAGGGAATTAAAAGGGTCGTTGGCTAACAATTCTAATCTTTCTGCAATCCTTTCTTTTAACTGAGGATGCTTCTTGACCTTAGCCTTGAGAGCCCGTTTAAAAGCTGAGGAAGTAACTAAATTCATTCATCTAAATCTGCCATTAACTCATCTACCGTAACTTTTTGCGCTTTTCCCGTCTTATATTCTGAACGAGCTTCAGCAATATTGGCAGCGATTTCTTTTCTCCGTTTTTCCACCAATCGTTTTTGGAGAATTTCAATCAAAAAATCCTGCTCGGAAGCAGATAGAAACTCTGCCATTTCTAAAACTTCATTAAAACTTGCTTTGGACATATTGGTGAGACTTGACGAAACCAACTAACAATTATCGTAGCATTTCATCCAAAATTATTTCTAAAATTCGTCGCGATCGGACTCGAAAGCTGGAAAGTCGGCAATTCCTTCATAAGACAAAATCGCCTCCGACCATTGGGAATTTGCCATCTTTGATATTTGAATCTGGCGACGTAAAGCTTGCAAAATTAAGGTTGGCAAGGGAATATTGGATTGGGTCGCTTGATGAATTAGGTCTTGTTCGAGGTCTGGGGGTAGGTCGATTGTAATTTGCATCGGTTATTGTCCGGCCCGGTATTAGATACTGCTATTATTTTATCGACTTCGGCAGTCTCAGTCATCGCTAACAAAATCCTGGCAATGGCCTTATCGGCAAAAATAAATTTGTAGGGGCAAAGCATTCGGGCGGAAAATGGGGATAAAAAGCCGAGATTTTGATGTCCGAATGCTTTGCCCCCCACCCACCGTTTAATGTTCTGTACTTCAAACTGCTTATAAATTGCTTGGGATTGCAATAGATTTAACAACTTGGAATGATTAAAAATCAATCGGAATATCAAATTACTCAAGAGTGGCTCGACAAATTCAAAGAGGCGATCGCCCCCCATCAAGGAGAACAAAACCTCACAAATAATGACGCTCAAAAGTGGCATTTAAACCGAGATGCCTTACAATCTCATGCCCGGCAACTACAGGCAGAAATTACCGAATATGAAAGATTAAAAAATTGTCAGCGCTCTCAACCAATCCAGAACTCTGTCGAGAGTTTAACCAAACTTCCCGAGGTCTTAATTAAAGCAAGAATAGCGGCATCCTTGAGTCAAGAAGAAGTAGCAAAACGTTTAGGAATAGAACCGGAACGAGTTTATCGCTATGAAGAAAGCGATTATAAATTTGCTAGTTTTCTCGAAATTTTAGAAGTAGCAACCGTGCTAGGAATTTCCTTAGAAACGGGAGTGGTGCGAGTTGATTTTGCAGAAATTGAAGCGGTCAAACAAACGGCGATGCAACTGAGGCAGAAGAACTCTCAAAAACCGGTTAATTGTTAATAGTTAATCGTTGCCCCACCAACACCAAAGAGCGATCGCCACTAGGACAGTTTTGCCAGGGCCAGTCAATTTAGTTGGGAAAAAACAGGCAAGGCCACTGCTGAGGTAATCGAAAATTATCTCTAAAATCTAAGCATTACAAAATTAGGATCGACTGAAATCATGCCATTCCTTCTTAATTCCCTCACCAATAGCAGCTTCCATATCGTCTAGGGTTTTCGGAGAACCTTGATACTTCAAACAACCAGCGACTTTGTTTAAAGTAGATTGCCCCTCTAAAGCTGCAGTCAGTCTCATCACATCCTCATGGATATCTTCAGAGGATAATAGTTCGGCATTCGGTTCTGGAACTTTCTTAATCATCGTTGATTTGCCGCTATATTCTATTGACGTACTCCCCGTGCTAAAGCAGCGGGGATTCTAAATATCACTATTTAGACTTTCTCTAACGCCCTCGTCGGCTTACCTGTCTGAGTTTCCCCATTCAAGCAGAGACCAGTCTCTCCAGAGATGTTACTTTCCCTGCGCCCCAGGGTAGTTGATGTTACGATGTTATCGTAACACTAAAAGTTGAGAAATGACAACCTTTTTTACTTTTTTTACAGGCGATTAA
>CAZUCT010000211.1:0-12750 GCA_964619285.1 uncultured bacterium
GCAAAAAGCGTTGAATTGTAGGTTTTCCTCAAAATTGAGATGCACCCCATTTAAAATGCACGGCCCCTGTTGCCTCTTGCATGCATGCCTCTTGCCTAGAGCTATGATACCGATCGGTAGTTTAAATACCGAACAGCTTAGTACCGCAGTTTAATAAGACTTACGCAAAAAAGCCTTTTTCTGTCATTGCGAGCTATAGCGAAGCAATCTCAAACGTCCAAATTTCATCCCTAATGCGTAAGTTCTGTTTAAATTAACACGCCGCGCTAAGTTGAATTATTAAGAAAATTGGAAAATTTGGGCTTGCTGGGGGTGGGTTGGAGGCGATCGCCCTCAAAAATAAGCTACAAATAGAGATCGAAGAATAAATTGGACTTAAAAATCGTGGCTTATAAATGCAACCTTGGCAGCGGCCAAGAAGTTTATATCGACAATCAGGGAACGCAGACTGTGGTAACTCTCGCTAGCGGCGGGCCTGGCCAGCAGCAACAGTCTAGCAGCAGCTTTCAGACTGGTAAATGGACTGCGCCACCGAGCTTGTATTGGACTGGCAATAGAATGGTCCTGCGCATAGAAGGAGAACAGGGCCAGTTTTCGATCCAGTTACAGGCCGGGGGCATGAGTATGATGGGCGGACAGCCAGATTTGGCCAATGCCGAGCAACTTTCCGTCCAACAGGTGTCCGGAGAGGCCATGCCCCAAGGAACTCCGATGAAGACGATGGAACCCATGAAACCGATGGAACCCATGAAACCGATGGAACCCATGAAACCGATGGAACCCATGAAGCCGATGGACATGGGTTCTCTGAAAATGGGCCTTATGGAAATGAACGCCAACCCGATGCAAATGCGCATGGGCAATATGTCTATGGAGATGGGAAATCCCGGGGCCAGCAGTGGCAAGGGTTTTTGTCCCCAATGCGGGGCCGGCGTCCAACCGAGCGATCGCTTTTGCTCTAGTTGCGGCCATCAGCTATAATTAGTTTGTAGTAAGGACTTTAGTCCTTTTTCTTGGAAGTTTTCTCACCCAAAAGGGGAGCATCTCATATTTGTAAAAAACTTTCTGGAACAATTAACAATTGACAATAAACAATAGACAAAAAGCGTTTAGCTTTTGGTTTTCTTCTGGCATTGAGATGCTCTCCGCTAAAGTTCTTATTACCAAGAAAATGGGTTTAAAGCCCCGTCCTTTTAGGACGGCTTTTATGAGTTGTTAACGAGGCTTTTTAATGAAATGTCAACCCACCTTGAGTCTTTTAAACAGCTTAACCTGTTTGATTGATAGATAGGAATCCACTCGCCTTTAGGCAGTGGAGGATGTCAAACGGCTAACACTAGATTTTTAAATTGTCGAATTTTTAGTATTAAAAGTTGAAAAATTGACCCCAGGAAAGCTTATGAAAATTGATTTGGATGTTTTAACTCGCTATTTACATCAAATGCGAAATAAGCCCGGTTGGGCTCCCCTTAACGAAGTTGCCAGCACGGCAAAAATGGATCGAGCTACCTCCAGGAGATATACGAAGATTGCTGAAGAGTGGGGATTGCTCGAACGGCAACAAATAGAAAACGAGCCTACCCAAATTCGCGCTACCGATAAGTTAATTCAATTAGAACCTGGAGACGTTAGAAAAGTAGTACAGGAATATTCTAATGGTTAATAATTAATAACTAATAATTGTTGGCGAGACCATTGGGAGCATATTTGCAAAAATAGAAAATGGCTAATCGCTAATCGCTAATCGCTAATCGCTAATTGCCTAGAGCCATGCCAGCTCGCAATTAGCAAGCTCGCAAAAAGCGTTGAATTGTAGGTTTTCCTCAAAATTGAGATGCACCCAGACCATTTGCTAGGATGCTTCTCCATTGGAAGAAGCACCCTAAATTTCATACTTGTTCTACTGTTACTGAAAATATGGGGAAAAGCGCTGCACGTCGTCTTTTGCTAATAGCTAATGGCTAATTGCTAAAAGAAAAAAAGAAACCGGGTTTTGCAGAACAATAGCTTCGCCATTTTCTCGTAGTAGTGCTTCCCTGCTAAAATGGTGGGTATTTTCTCTTCATGACGAGTACTCGTGACGAATACTCTTACTCAAAGAAAAAACTCTTTTTTTGAGTAAGAGTAAGAGTAAGAGTAAGAGTAAGAGTAAGAGTAAGAGTAAGAGTGTGAGTCGTGAGTTACCCACAATTTTAGCTGTGACGTGCTAGTACAAATTGAGATGCACCCAACAAACGATCGCAAACTCTCAGTTTAAAACATGGTCAAGACGTAAAGCAAACCGAAGAGGATAATCCAGATGACATCTACGAAGTGCCAGTAAATTTCTGCCATTTCCGCGCCAGTATGCTTGGACTCATTGTAGTGACCGGGGCGACGCGATCGCCACACCACTCCCAGGATTAACAAAACACCAACTAAAACGTGCAGACCGTGGAAACCAGTCATTATATAAAAACAGTTGGAAAAGACGTTAGTAGTCAGACCGTAACCGAGAGTTAAATACTCGTAAACCTGACCGCCCAGGAAAATTAATCCCATCGCTGCCGTAGCAAGATACCACAACCGCAAACCGGAGACATCGTTCTTTTTAACAGCAGTATCGCCCCTGTGAATGACAAAACTGCTAGAAATCAGAATAATGGTGTTAATCGCCGGCACTAATAGTTCTACTTCCGTGCCTTCTGGAGGCCAAGAACCTGAATTTCCTCGATAGATTAAATAGGAAGCAAATAACGCCCCAAACATCAGAGATTCGGAAATGAGAAAAGTTAATAAACCAAAGAGGCGAAAATCTGGATGTCCTCCGTGGTGTCCTGCCTCTGCTGTCGGGTTTGTGTCAACTGTTGAACCTTGCATATTTTTCTTGTTTTGGTAATTGCTAATTGGTAATTGCTAATTGTTAATTGTTAATTGTTAATTCACAAATAACAACTAACAACTAACAACTAACAATCATCTAAGAATCCTCTTTTTTGTTGGAGCCCAACACCGAAGAAGATTCGGCCTCCGAGACCGGCACGCCTTTTTCTTTAGTAGCGCGATCGACAAAAGAGCTCGTTTGTTTTAAGCGCTGGCGAATGCCCAAAGTTTTCTTCATGCCGTAATCGTAAGGACCGTGAGTAATCGTTGGCAAAACTTCCCAGTTTTCGATAATAGGCGGAGAGTCGGTAGTCCATTCCAAAGACAGAGCAGCCCAAGGGTTGCCACCTGCTTTTGGTCCTTTCGCCCAACTGTAAATCATATTAATGAAGAAGGGAATCACGGAGATACCGAGCAAAATTCCACCGTAGGTACAAATGTGATTGAGGCTTTCAAAGCGGGGATCGTACATGGCGATCCGTCGCGGCATTCCTTGTAAACCGAGTTCGTGCATGGGCAGGAACGTCAGGTTAGTACCGATAAGGGTAAGGACAAAGTGGATGCGTCCCCAGGTTTCGTTGTACATCCGTCCGGTGATTTTGGGGAACCAGTGGTAAATGCCGGCATAAATACCGAACACCGACCCGCCGAAGAGAACGTAATGAAAGTGGGCGACGACGTAGTAACTGTCGTGAACGTGAACGTCGAAGGGAGCAGTTCCCAAGGTGACGCCGCTCAACCCGCCCATGACGAACATTGCTAATAACCCCAGAGCAAAGAGCATGGGACTGTTCAAGCGGATTTTGCCATCCCAGAGGGTGGCTACCCAGCTAAAGATTTTAACTCCCGTGGGTACCGCCACGATTAAAGTCGAGATGGTGAAGAACATCCTCATCCAGGGGGGAGTGCCGCTGGTGAACATATGATGAACCCAGACGAACAAACCGACAAAGCAAATGGCGAGACTGGAATAGGCAATCGCCTTATAGCCAAAAATCGGTTTGCGGGAGTGGACGGGAATTACTTCCGACATGATACCGAAAATCGGCAAAATCATCAGATATACCGCCGGGTGGGAATAGAACCAGAATAAGTGCTGGTAAACCACTACGTCTCCTCCCATGGCGGGACTGAAGAAACCGGTACCGAAGTTGATATCGAACAACAGCAGGATTAAGCCAATAGCCAAGACTGGAGTTGACAGCAGGGCCAGTAACGAAGTTGCCATGATTGCCCAAACGAATAGGGGCAGTTGGTCCCACTTCATGCTGGGCAGTTTCATCTTGAGGATGGTGGTGACAAAGTTCAGGGAACCCATAATTGAAGAAGTTCCCACGAGAACGATGGCTAAAATCCAAAAGCTCTGTCCGGCGTTATTGGTGATGACGCTTAAGGGCGGATAGGAAGTCCAACCGGCTTGGGCTCCGCCGAAATAGAGGCTTACCATCAGCAGGATGCCTGCTAATGGGTTCAGCCAAAAGGCGATCGCGTTGAGGTTGGGAAATGCCAAATCTCGGCATCCAATCATCAGCGGTATCAGATAGTTACCGAAACCGCCGATCGCTGCCGGCACGATCCAGAAGAAGATCATCATCGTTCCGTGATTGGTCAGGAACGAGTTATAGACGTTGGGATCGAGAAAGTCTGCATCTGGAGTATAAAGTTCGACGCGCATTGCCATTGCCATCAGACCGGCTATGAGATAAAAGAAAAAGGCCGTTACCAAATATTGGATGCCTATTACTTTGTGGTCTATATTATACCAAAAGTAGTGATGCCACTTCCACTTTTCGGGGTGGGAGTGACCGGAAGTTTGTTCTGCTGTAATTTGTGCTTGTGCCATTGATAACTTACGTTGAAAATTGTTCGTAGTAATCGCTTCAGCGATTGTTCGTAGTAATCGCTTCAGCGATTGTCTATTGAACTTAAGGTTGGCGAATCTATACCCATTTCCTTAGCATAAGGGGTCAGATATTCCGACTCTGAGAGTTCGGCAACGTTAAGCGCTATCATTGGCGCTGCATCTTCTTGCCCTTGGGCGAATGTATTTTCTGCTACCCAAGCTTCGTACTCTTCTGGAGTGTGAACGATGACTTGAGTTCTCATGGCACCATGATAGGCCCCGCAGAGTTCGGCGCAATATACTGGATATTCCCCTACTTTGGTCGCTACGAACCGCAGTTGGGTGTCTTTACCCGGTATTGCATCTTGCTTGAGCCGAAACTGAGGTACCCAGAAAGAGTGTATTACGTCTTGGGCGGAAATGTTTAGCTGCACGTCTTTGCCTACGGGAACGTGTAATTCCCCTGCGATGACGCCGCTATCGGGATAGTTAAACAGCCAAGCATATTGAATACCGGTAACGTTTACTGTTACATCTGGCAGTTTGCCGACCTCTTCTGGGGTTGCTCCGAAGCCGTATTTCGATTGCGGTGCCGGTGCTTCTGCAGACTCCATTTTTTCGGAGTCTGCGTCTGCTATGAGAGGGGCAGCGATCGCCGCTTGGGAATTCATTTTAGCAGCCATCTGGGTTTGATGGGAAGAGGTATGGTGATGAGCCACCATCGCTCCTGCGGGCTCGAAACCTCCCATTTCCCTGTAAACCTGTACGCTGTAAACTCCCAAACCCATAACTATTAAGGTCGGGATCGCCGTCCAGAATATTTCTAAGGGAACGTTACCCTCAATTGGCGCCCCGTCCGTATCGTCTCCCTTGCGCTGGCGAAATCTCACCGCGCAAAAGACGATCGTTCCTTCGACGACGAAAAACAAGCCCGTAGCTATTGTCACCATGATATTGAAAAAACCATCTACCAGAGGGGCTTGTTCCGATGCCTGTTCTGGCAACAGACCGTTGTTTTGTCCGTACCAAAGACTAACTATGGCGATCGCTACACCGATCGTCAAGGTTATTACTGAAACTGGTACTTTTTCTTTTTCCATGTTTTACCCTTTTTGCGTTTTTTTAGGCTGCCTCGTCCCCATTTAGTTAGAGGAGCCTTGGAGCCTCTTTTTAATAGTCATACCTATCTTTATTAGCTTAGTGCAACAAACCGGCAAAAATCGCTACTCTTGCTACTTTTTAGCAATTTTTTAGGTTTTGCCACTACCTTCCTCTAAATCTTTATAATCTTTTAATCTTTTTTGGTCCAAAATCGCCTTTATATAGACTTTTAAGCCTTGACATAAATTTAATTATGTGCATCAGCACGGACTGGGAGCTAATTTAGCCTGAGAAAAAGATTAAGTTTTCTTAAAATTTTCAAAAAATTAGCAATATTTTGTAAAGAAAAATTAAAATCCGAAAAATTTCTAAAGGTACCCCCTTCTTCTAGATCTAGTCGTTAACCTAAAGGGGTAAAAGATTCTATCCTCAGACGGTCTCTGAGGGCAAGGACTGAGCAAGCGCTCAGTATTTAGTTAAGCAAAGATAAGAGGCTCAAGTAAAAACAATATGGCCAACTCTGTCCTAAATAATCCATTAATATCTTCGGAGTCCCAACCGGCAGACCGCATCCGCCGATTGGTCTGGAAGCTCTGCGCGGCTACTCTGCTGTTAATGGCGATCGGCAGTGCCACCCGGGTAATGAATGCGGGTTTAGCCTGTCCCGACTGGCCATTATGCTACGGCGAGTTAGTCCCGGTGGCTCAAATGAACTTTCAGGTTTTCCTAGAATGGTTCCACCGATTGGATGCCTCCTTAATCGGGTTGGGAGCGATCGCTCTCATGGCTTTATCTTGGTGGCACCGAAAAGAACTCCCGGGATGGCTGCCCTGGGCCTCTAGCTTTGCCCTGGCATTGATAGTTTTTCAAGGTATTTTAGGCGGACTGACGGTAACGGAACTGTTGCGCTTCGATATCGTCACCGCCCACCTGGGCAGCGCCTTGCTGTGTTTCGTTACCTTATTAGTTATAGGCTTTGCCATGACACCCTACCAAGGAACGGGCACTGCGGGTAAACTTCCTTGGATTGCCGCTACTGCCGCCATCCTCGTTTACGTCCAAAGTATTTTAGGTGGCTTAGTAGCCTCCCAATGGGCTTTACATCAATGCTTCGGCATCGCCCAACTCTGTGCGGTGACGAACAGTCATATTGCCGGAGTCGTACCGGCTACCCTGGCAACTCTAACTTTAGTAGTTATGGCTTGGCGGCGATCGGCCCTGCATCCTGCCCTGCGCAAACTGGCAATGTGGGCGGGAGTGCTTTTAGTAGCTCAAATTGGTTTGGGAGTGGCAACTTTTTGGTTGCGCTTGCAAATAGAATTGCTGACAGTCTCCCACCAAGCTGTAGGAGCGGCTTTACTTGGAACTTTAGTAGCATTTACGGTTTTAGGTTGGCGCGATCTAAGGCAACAGAAAGTCAATTGCTAATTGCTAATGGTTAATGGTCAACGAAGAGGCGAGACGCCCGTTCTACGGATAACAGGCATCTTGCCTGTTCTACGGATAACAGCCAAGATGCCCGTTTTACAAACTAACAAAATTAAAATCCATGCAAGAATTAATCACGGCAAACGTCGAAAGACATCACGACAATCTTTTACAGGTACTAAAAAGTTACTACCAACTAACAAAACCTAGAATTATTCTCTTGCTGCTGATTACCACAGCGGCCGGAATGTGGCTGGGAGCAAAGGGAGAAGTCGATCCTCTTTTATTATTGGTAACTTTAACGGGTGGCGCTCTTGCCGCCGGTTCTGCCAATACGATTAACTGTATTTACGACAGCGACATCGACTATATTATGGAGCGCACTCGCTGGCGTCCCATTCCTTCTGGGAGAGTAAAGCGCCGGGATGCGATTATTTTTGCTTCGGCTCTGGCTCTGACTTCTTTTACTTTGCTGACTGTTTTTGCCAATTTGCTTGCGGCGTTGTTGGCAATGTCGGGAATTGTTTTTTACGTCGCTATCTATACCCACTGGCTGAAACGCCATAGCATCCAAAATATCGTTATTGGCGGTGCTGCAGGTGCGATACCGCCTTTGGTAGGTTGGGCTGCGGTGACGGGAGATTTAAGCTGGGCGGCGTGGGTGTTGTTCGCGATCGTCTTTGTCTGGACTCCTCCCCATTTCTGGGCTCTGGCAATTATGATTCGCGATGAATATAAGGAAGTCGGCGTGCCGATGTTGCCCGTGATTAAAGGCGACGAGGAGACGGCGCGACAAATTTGGCTCTATAGCTTGTTAATGGTGCCGGTCACTTTATTGCTAGTGTATCCGTTGCACGCCAGTGGTGCGGTTTATGCCATAGCTGCTATTGGACTGGGAGTTATATTTCTGCAAAAAGCTTGGGATTTATTACAACAACCAAGCGATCGGGATGTGGCGCGATCGCTGTTTAAATATTCCATTTTTTACCTGATGTTATTATGTCTGGGAATAGTAATTGATAGCTTACCTTTTACCCATCAAGTTACCACTGCCATTGCTGACAATTTTGAATCTCTGGTAAACACCGCCATTGCCACGATTTCTTAATACTGTAGGGTGCGCACCGCGCACCTTATAACTTTTTTATTCCCAATTCCCAATTCCCCATTCCCCATTCCCCATTCCCTAATTAATTATGAAAATCGGATTTCTCGGAACAGGATTAATGGGCGAACCGATGGCCGAAAAAATCCTGAAAGCCAACCATCAAGTCATCGCCTACAATCGCACAAAATCTAAATTAGAACCCATCAAAACAGCAGGAGCAGAAATCGCAGAATCTCCATCGGAGGTAATTAAAGACGCAGATTGCGTCATTTTAATGCTGTCCGATGCGGCTGCAATTCAAAGCTTAGTATTATCTGAAACTGCTAAAAAAGAATTATCAAATCGTACAATTCTGCAAATGGGAACTATTGCCCCGGCAGAAAGTCAAGCCATTAGAGATGAAGTGGTAGCCGCAGGGGGAGAATATTTAGAAGCACCGGTTTTAGGCAGCATTCCCCAGGTAAAATCGGGAAGTTTAATCGTCATGGTGGGAGCAACGCCGGAACAATTTCAACGCTATTTATATCTATTTAAAATCTTCAGTCCCGAACCTTTACTGGTAGGAGAAGTGGGCACTGGGGCGGCATTAAAATTAGCGATGAATCAATTAATAGGTTCTTTAACCACGGCATTTTCTCTCAGTTTGGGATTAATAATGCGCCACGGTATCGAGATAGAAACTTTTATGAAAGTTGTCAGGGAAAGCGTTTTATACGCTCCCCATTTTGATAAAAAATTAGAGCGAATGGTTGACAGGAATTTTGCCAATCCCAATTTTCCGACTAAGCATATGTTAAAGGATACGAAATTATTTATTAATGCTGCGGAGCCTTTGGGATTAGATGTTAGCTTGCAGGAAGGAGTGCGTCAAGTTTTAGAGAAAACCATAGAGTTAGGGTTAGGAGACGAAGATTATTCTGCGTTATTTTCTGGGGTTAATCCAGAGGAGAAATAGCTTTTAGAAACCCGGTTTTTTCAAAAAACCGGGTTTCTGAGTTTGAGATATTTTTAACCATTTTCTAGTAGGTTGGGTGGAACGGAGTGGAACCCAACATCACTGCACTAAAAATAACGCACGCATCTAAAACTACTCTCAATGAGGACTCCGACATCGCTTTAATCCTCCACCTTTTCTGCCGGTTGAGAAGAGTATAAACCTGCCTCCTCGCTAATTTTAACTATCTCTGCCAATCCCTCTTTTTGGAGGCGATCGCGTTTTTGTTTGTATGCCATGAGGTCGTCGAAGCGAATTTGACACTCCCACCCATCGCCAGTATGGGGAATTTCCTCCTCGGCGAGCAATTCCACCAGGCGATGGCGGGAAATTTCTAATAATCTTGCCGCTTCGCCAATTCTCAATGGTTGATGAAAGCTCCAGAGCGTCGCGCCTTTCCCCTTAGCTAACTGCGGTACCAATTGTTGCAACAATCGCAAGATAGATTCTGGGAGTTCCACTTCTTGACCGGTGGCACTTACAACTCCCAGTTTCGGTTCTGGGGAACCGTTAGTTGTAACTTGCAATAAATTTTCTAAAGCAAGCAGGGTGGCAAGTTCGCGATCGCTCGCCACGATTAGTTCGAGTTTGAAATTGCTGGATGCCATGACATTTCCTCCATTTTTGTTAATTGCCAATTGTTAATTAACAATTTCATTATTTCTACAAATTTTTAACATATTCTCTAACGGCGGGTGGAAGGGCAAACTTCCGCCCTTTTACTTTTTCAATCAAACAACGTTTTAACAAAGACTGAACTGCTTTTAATAATTCCGACTCCGAGAGGATAAAATCTGCAGGCACCTCGGAAATGTTCGCGGCATTTTTTTCATTGGCAAACCAACAAATCGCCAGTTTTTCTAATTCTGATAATCGCCGATAATGTTCGTGCAAAATTGCTTCTAAATCTCCCAAAAACGGATTGCCGCGAGCTAAAAAATCGGCAACGCTGCCCTCGAATATTTCTTCGATGGTATTGGCAACTATTTCTAACCATAAAGGATTGCCGCTATAAAGTTCGATTAATTCCAACCATCTATCTTCGTCGGTTAATTTTCTTTCTGTTAAGATTTCTTTGGCAGACTTTCCCAAACTATTTAATTGTAAAGTGCGACAGAGACTTTTTTTCCCTTCCAAAGCAGCAATTTCTATGGGTTTTTCCCAACTGAGGAGGAGGAGGCAACTGTTATGAGGAGTAGTTGCTATTTGTTTGAGAAATTTGCCGTAATCTTTGCATTCTGGGAGGTAGGTGCCGGCTAATTCTCCGCTGGTAAATAGTTCTTGGAAGTCGTCGAGAACGATGAGGGAACGATGGGAACGCAAACAGTTTGTTAGGGATGGGGGTTTTGTTTGTGAGTTTGGGGAGAGAAACTGGATTAAGTGAGTTTTGAGGGATTTTAGGGTGAGGGAGTCGGTACAGTTGCGCCAGAGGATGCGATCGAAGTTATCTTTAATTTGGGCGACGAGTTCTACGGCGAGGGCGGTTTTGCCGATACCCGATAACCCGATGAGGGTAACGATGGGGATGTTGTCTTCGAGTATCCATTGTTTGAGGGCGTTCAGTTCTTGGGTGCGGTTGTAGAGGCGATCGCTCTTTGGGGCCTCGGTGAGGTCGTAGCGTTTTTCCGTTTTAACCTTGTCTGGGTTGGTGGTGGGGCGTTTTTTTGCTGCTTTTGGATAGGGGCAATTTTCGTGACAAACATTGATGTCACCATTACCAATATGCATATTTGAAATCTGCGAAAATCTCCCATTTTCTATAACAGCTTTAACATTAGCTTTTCTAACATCTTCTCCCAAAACATCGGACAGAAGTTTCCACAATTCGGAAGCCATCTTTCTAACATGGTCTTTGGTGCAGTGATAGTCATCAGCGATGTCTTGATATCCTTGACGCTGCCAAACCCCTTCTAAAATGGCCTTCTGTAGGGAGTCGAGTCCTTTTCCCGTTTTGGCCTGAACTTGCTCGTCGGTCCACTTTAAGACTTCTTGAATGTCCATAGATTTTAGATTGGGCCATAAGGTGGGCTAAGGTGTCACCCCCTTTTTTACCACATTTTCCCCCTGTTTGGTATTAAATCTCATTTTTTCCCCTTTTGTGAGGGGTTTTAGGGGTTGAGAAATTCCCCCCTAAATGGGATTTTTAGAGGTGGTCAGAGGGGGATTTTGGGAACATAATATTGATTATAGGGCAAATTTAATCCTAATTAAACGTCAGTTCGGTAAAAACAAAACTTTTCGGTTTTGGAACAGAACGGTATGGCTTTTAGTCTAGAAAAGAACAAAGGCTTTAGCTTCTTTAAAACTGACTTGAATTACAAGGAGAAGACTAATAATTCAAATATTAGAAACTTTTCTAAAAACTTAATTTTGCTCCTGAGATTGCAAGAGTAAAAAATCAAATTTCAAGGATTGAAATATGGCAGCTAAGAATAAAAGAGAAGCAAAAGAACAAGCCCGTTCAGCCATTAATAAATGGGCAGCAGGATTTGCAGCTGTAGCTTGGATTCCAGGCTCTCATTATGCAATGACAGGAGGCGATGTAACAATGGTTATCCAAGTTGGTTCTATTTACAATGTTGATTTAACTAAAACTCAAGCAGCTTCAGTGTTTACAACTATTGCAGCTCCCTTGATTGGTAGTAAAATTGCACACTCAGTTCTCGATTTTATTCCTGTATTTGGATGGGCTGCAAAATCAGCAGTAGCGGCTGGAGTTACTAAGGTTGTTGGTGAAGCACTAATCACATACTTTCATGACTGCTCGGCTCTTCCTGAATAAACTTTTGCATTTGAGGTTATGGAGTAGTAGAGCCTCTAGCTTAAATTGATGAGTAACAAGGGTGCATCTCATATTTTCAAAAAAAAGTGGTCAGACAGAATTAATTACACACAATTTTGTTAGAAAGCCTTTCCGTGCATAGACATTGCTTCTAAAGATTTTTGTCTTGGTACTTACTTTTTTAAACTTCAAATACTACTAAACCAGAGCGATCGCCCCCCCAACAACCCATCCGTTACATCCGCTTCACTCGTCCGCTGCTAACCTAACCCTCGGAACCCACCACAAGCTCTATACGACAAACAGGCTTTCCTGCCTGTTCTACGTCGTTACTACGAACGAGCGATCGCCTCCACCAAACATTATCGGGGGCGATCGCTTTTGTTTGGGGCAAGTTATCATATTCTCGCCGGTGCGCGATGCACACCCTACTACTTGACGAGAGCGATCGCCCTCCCAACAACCCATCCGCACTCGTCCCTACAACATCCGCTGCTAACCTAACCCTCGGAACCCACCACAAGCTCTATACGACAAACAGGCTTTCCTGCCTGTTCTACGTCGTTACTACGAACGAGCGATCGCCTCCACCAGACATTATCGAGGGGCGATCGCTTTTGTTTGGGGCAAGT
>CAZUCT010000212.1:0-12569 GCA_964619285.1 uncultured bacterium
GTTGGAGGTTCGAGATTTGAGAAAAAATATTTTTACAAATATGGGATGCTCCCGGTTAAAACCGCCGTTCGCCTTTCCTCCACCTTTTAAAAAGAGGTGGAGGAAAGGCTCTCAATTACTTTACTTGAGGACCGTCGGCCTGTGAAACCCGGTTTTTTGGAAAAATCGGGTTTCTGAGATGCCACGAAACGTGGTTGGGGACTCGACAAAAAATAAACTACCAGTTAAATAAAATCGTAGGTTGGGCTCTGTGAAACGCAACCCAACAAGCCGGTATGTTATTAAATTGCCAGCCCCTTGCTGAGAATACTCGATCGACTCTCTAGAAGTGGCCGGAATAAAAAAAGCGATCGCCTCTTTAAGCAAGCTTTCAAATGTTACTAACCCCTTGTGGTAAGGGCAATTCATCAGCAGTTCGGCAAACTAGCTAAAAAGAGTTTATAATTGTCGAAAAGACCTCTAACCAATGGAGGGCCCTCTCGGAGGTGAAAATCTTCTTTACCTAGCTTTAACAAAAGTTAAGATTCAAAAAATTCCAGTTAAACCTTTAATTCGGTAACTTTCCAGGGGTTCGGTCTAGTAAAATGGCCAAACTAACCGGGTTGAATGGCAAAACTAGCTGTTGCAAAATTAAAAAGAGATACCACAAAACCTAAATAAGGTCAAATTTTTATGAGTGTCCAATAGGGTAAAGCACTAAGGCCAGGGTAAGGCAAAAACGGCAGCTTTATCGACATCCAAATCATTTCAGCCTTTTTGTCTTTGGCGGCAAAGAGGCATTCAACCAATATAGAGCGATCGCGGCTTGGAGTTAATTTAGATATTTAACTCCAGATAGGTGTTTTGTGCTTATTAACTTGTTGGCTACCCGTAACAACAAGTAACAAAGATAACGCAAAAACTACCGGGAAAGCAATCGCAAGCACCATCTAAAGATACATACTTTGAACAACCAATAAGGAGGAAAAGTCCGGCTAACCGGATTAAAACTTATTATGGCTACCTTAACAATACGCCCATATAAAGGCGCGACAGACGAAGGAGCGATAGCTAACTTAGTAAAGATTTGCGAAACAGCCCAGGGATTAGAAGACGAATCATCGATATCGGAAGTGCTACTCAAACTCAACGCACCCAACATCGGTCAAGACCGCGACGCGCGTTTGTGGGAAGAGCGCGGAAAACTTATCGGTTTAACATTACTGGAATTAACCGATTCCGATCGCGTTATCGATGCTTATCTCTGGTCGTACATCCATCCAGAAAAGCGCGATCGCGTTCTGGAAAACAACACCCTTAAATGGGTAGAACAACGTTTAAAAACAATAGCAAAACAGCGAAATCTACCGGTAAACCTGCGCGTCTATAGTCGCGAAGACCATAAGAGTGCGATCCTGTTATTAAAACAACACGGGTTTACCATAGACCGCTCGTTTATCACAATGGCCCGCTCTCTATATCGGCCAATCCCCGAACCGCAACTTCCTGCAGGGTTTAAACTGATTACCATGAAAGACTTAACGGAGCTCGAACCCTGGGTCGAAACCTACAACGAATCGTTTATCGACCACTGGAACCACCACGACTTAACCGTAGAAACCGTGGAATTTTGGGTTAACTCTTCCCACTATCAACCCGAATTAAACTTAATCGCAGTTGCTCCCGATAACACTTTAGCAGGTTTCTGCAACTGCAACATCCAAACAGATGCCGCCGACGGACTCAAAATTGGCAGGATAGAATGGTTGGGAACCCGACGCGGTTTTCGCAAAATGGGTTTGGGGCGATCGCTCTTACAAGCCGGCTTGCAACAATTAAAAACAGTCGGTATGGATCTAGCCAAACTCAGCGTCGATGCCGACAGTCCCACAGGGGCCCATCGCCTTTATCAAAAAGTCGGCTTCCGCCCCCTGAAAACCTGGTTTGCTTGGGTCAAATCTCTATAAGAACTTGAAAATGGGAAATTAACAACTGACAACTAACAACTGACAACTGACAACTAACAACTGACAAAAATTGCTACTAAAATCTATCATCTAAACTCTCCCTGCGGTTTTAGATGATAGATTTTTTCATCTTAAAAAAATCTGAAAATTCAAAGAAAAAATAAAAGCTCTGTAGTAGCACTGCACAGCTAAAGTGGTGGGTAAAAAAGCAGTGCGAGCGTCCCCGCTCGCGGCGGGCTCCAAAACCCACGAAGAGTACTAACGTACTCGTCAAATTACCCACAATTTTAGCTGTGACGCGCTAGTAGTAGCACTGCACAGCTAAAGTGGTGGGTAAAAAAGCAGTGCGAGCGTCCCCGCTCGCGGCGGGCTCCAAAACCCACGAAGAGTACTAACGTACTCGTCAAATTACCCACAATTTTAGCTGTGACGCGCTAGTAGGGTGCGCGCCGCCCACCTTACAAAATGCTGTATTACCCACAACTTTAACTAGATGCACTACTAAGGGACTTGTAATTTAATAAGATACCGATGTTGGGTGGAGGTTCGCGCGCGCCCTACCTACAAGAGACTGGTAGTTTATTTTTGCACAAGTCCCTAACTAAAATCTTAAATTCCAGTATTACCCACAACTTTAACTAGATGCCCTACTAACTAAAATCTTAAATTCCAGTATCGGTTTAAAATAGAATCAATACAAATAACTAATACCAGTTTGTTAAAGTTATGAAAGAGTTAACGATTTTTGAAGACAGGCTAATGGCTAATGGCTAATCCCTAAGGTCAGACAGGCAATTAGCAATTAGCAATTAGCTATTAACAAAAAGTCTTTCATATCTTTATTAAAGTGGTATAAGCCAACAACTCATAACTCCCGACCTTGGGGGTTTCCGAACCTGTCAAAATGCTTGATTTGGAAGGAACAATAGGATTTTTCCAATTATCCTGAAGAGCGATCGCCCGGATCGTCGGCCATTCATGCCGCAATTTTTAATTTAGAACTAAAATCCCACCAATAACCCAAAATTGTAAATTAAGATAAACTCAAAACTTATGACAACTTTTAAAACGGACATGGTCGCACCCGCCCAAATCCAAAAATCATCCATTTGTTCTTCCTTGGACCTATCAGACTATCGAACTCCAGCGATCGCCGCTTGCAGCGTAACAATGGCCTTTCAATCGGGAACGCAACACTTTCACGTTCTCAGGGACATTAACTTGGCCGTAGAGAAAGGCGACGTCCAACTATTAATGGGGCCATCCGGTTCCGGTAAAACTACATTATTATCAATTTTAGCGGGCCTGCTGACGCCCACAGCGGGGAAAGTTTTTTTACTGGGACAGGAAATAACCAAAATGTCCCGAACCAAATTAGCCAAATTCCGGTTGCACAACATCGGTTTTATCTTCCAGGGATTTAACTTATTTCCAGCCCTGACTGCCATTGAAAACGTAGAAGTAGCCCTAAATATCAAAGGAATTAAAGGCAAAACTGCAAAAAAAGAAGCAATGATGCTCCTCGAACAGGTAGGATTGGGGGATAAAATCGACCAACACCCCAGGGAATTATCTGGAGGACAGAAACAGCGAGTAGCGATCGCCCGAGCCCTAGCAGGCAGCCCCCAACTGATTATGGCAGACGAGCCCACGGCAGCCTTAGACTCCTACAGCGGTCATGCCGTCATCGAATTATTGCGTCGGTTAGCCAAAGAAGGAGGAGCTACGGTATTAATGGTAACTCACGACCCGAGAATTATCGATGTTGCCGATCGCATCCTCCACCTCGAAGATGGGATGTTAGCTGAGAACAAAACCCAACTTAATAAAACGATCTAACCTTTTTGTTTGTAGTAATCGCTTTAGCGATAAGAGGAAAATCGCGCTCATCGATTACTACGAACGGCTTCAGATTTTTATCGGAGTTCTTCTGAGGGTATCTAAAGGCAACAAAACCTCGCCGTTTATTATTCTCAAACCTAAAGCAAAAATTACCGCCGACACTTCATAAAAACTGGCACTTTCGTACTCTTTTTCCTCATAGAAACGAATTTTATCCTCAGACATTTGCGCCAAATCTCCCAACTCTTTTTCGCTTAATTTAGCTGCAATGCGAGCTTTAATCAAAAGTTGGGGGATTCTCTTAAACTCGTCAATTTTTAAAGTTAATGGTTGGCGCGGGTTATGAGCTAAAAGCATTTCATATTCGGCTATTTCTTCTAGCAAACCATCCAGATGAACTTGTAAAACATCGCGATTTATCTGCCAGCGCTCTCGGTCGTTTTTCTTCCTTTCTTCGTCTCGGTCTGCGGCGGCGATCGCTCCTTTAAATTTCTTTACCCAATCTTGGGTGACTTGATATTGAAACTCATTTTTTATCATGGTTCCCACCTAATTAAATCTATAGCAATAATACCTTTTCGGTTTTGGTCTCTATCCCGTTGAAAAAAATCTAAAGACATTATACCATAATTGCCCACTGGCTGTTGCGACGGATAAATTTCGCCTTTGTATTTAGATTTTAAAGCAGGGCGATCGAAAAACTTGAGTAAAACCGGCGCGTTAGTTCTGAGATAATTGACATCTATATCTTCTTCTAGATCCCAACAAGCATCAAAGTCATTAGGTTCAACTTTAGCAGTAACAAAGCTGCCATTAATGTAAATAGCTCGACATCCGGCAACTTTTAAATGCGTCATTGCTTCCGCAAGTCCGTCGAGCATTAACTTTCTTTGAAATGTCGTGCCAAATTGCTCCTTAAATTCCTCCCAAGTAGTCCAATGAACTCCTGGGGGAAGGTTGCCATTTTCGTCGAATGGTGGTATTGTCATTACTTGTTTTTCTATAAATTTCTAATCCCGCTAACCCAGAAACCCTTTGAAAAAACCGGGTTTCTTAACGATTATCAATAATTAATCCTTTGTTATAAACTGCCAAATTATGCCAAAATAAGGATTCAACAAAGAAGATTATCAAACAATAATCTTCAGTTTCAATCGACGGATAATCTAACCAAGTAACCCGAATTTTTCCTGTCAATAATTCTCTCAATTCTTCAAATTCACTTTCAATCTCTGGGAGACCGCCACATAAAACTTTTAAGTCGGACCATTGACTGGCTTTTAGAGAAAACAACCGATGGAGAAATGGTTGGTTGTCTTTGGATTCTAATAGTTCGGTTGTCATTAACCTTCTAGATCGATTTCTTCTAATTCCAAATTTTCTGTTAAATTTATGTTGTCAACTGTCATTGAAATATCTCCTGAAATACTAAAAACTCGTTAATTGTTATCGCTTTTCGCTTGCCCGATCTAAGGACTTGCGTAGTAATAAAGTACCGACTTGTTGGGTGGAGGTTCGCGGAGCCCGACCTACGATTTTCCTTCATCTGGTAGTTTATTTTTGCGCGACTCCTAAGTTTGGTTAGATGAGCTTTATTAGAATCATAAAAGCTTGTTACCAATTCGCCGTCTGCTTCAAAAATATGTTCTCGACCTTTAATCCCTCTAACCACATATCTGCCGTCTGGCTGAATAAATACATCGCTTTGTCTGGCTCTTTGGGCATCATTAAAAGCTACGTTTACAGGTCTGCCTTCCTCTCGTGTGTCTTCCGAATGCCCGCTTCTTCTTGTATTTATAGGAGCCTCCTTAATTATTTACATGAATTAACCCTAGAAACGCTACACTTAAATAGTCGTAAGGTGCGCAATGCGCACCCTACAAAAACTAGACGACGGCGGCTGCTTTTAACTCGAAAATCTTCTCAATAGATTCCTCAACAATTTTATCGGGAGTCGAAGCACCAGAAGTCACCCCGACAATAATTTTACCCTCCGGCAGCCAATTTTCTGCTACTTCTATACCCCCTTCCAAAGGCTTATGTTCGATGCGATTTCCAGATAAAATTCGTTGGGGGCGATCGATATGAAAAGAAGGAATGCCTTTACTAATCGCCATCTCTTGCAAATGGGTAGTATTAGAAGAATTAAAACCCCCAATAACCAACATCAAATCCACCTTGTTATCCATCAAACCCAACATCGCATCTTGACGTTCTTGGGTAGCATCGCAGATAGTATTAAAACTGTGGAAATGTTCGTTAAGTTTATCCGGTCCGTACTTCTTCATCATCGTTTTTTCAAACAACTTGCCAATCTGTTCCGTCTCCGTTTTTAACATCGTAGTTTGATTGGCAATACCCACGCTTTCCAAATCCTTATCCGGGTCAAAACCAGAAGAACAAGCGTTTTTAAACTTAGCCAAAAACTCAGAGCGATGTTGCGTCCGCAACGCTTCGCGATCGCCCCCATTCAAAATATAATCGCAGACGTACTCCGCCTCTTCCAAATTCAAAACCACCAAATACTTATCCGCAAAAGAACTCGTCGCCACAGTTTCCTCATGCTTGTATTTCCCGTGAATAATCGAAGTAAACTGCTTTTTCTTATGCTTTTCTACCGTATTCCAAACCTTAGAAACCCAGGGGCAAGTAGTATCGACAATCTTACAACCCTTATCGTTTAACAACTGCATTTCCCCAACGCTAGCACCAAAAGCAGGTAATATCACCACCTCCCCGCTGCCCACCACAGAAAAATCCTTCTCCCCATCAACTACTGGGATAAAACCGATATTAATATCCTTCATATCTTGATTCACCGAAGGATTGTGAATAATCTCATTAGTAATCCAGATTTTGTCTCCCGGGAAATGCTCGCGAGTTTCATAAGCCATCGCCACCGACCTTTCCACCCCCCAGCAAAAACCAAAAGCCTCCGCCAGTTTAATCGTCACCTCGCCCCGTTGCAAGACATAATTATTTTCGCGAATTTTCTGGATGAGACTGCTTTGGTAAGCAGACTGCATCGTTTCCGCAACTTCTGCTTGATGACCGAACCCCTTACGGTTGTAATTTTCCGATTTCTTCAGCGCCCTAGTAAAAGCCTTAGTATCCATAAACTCCTTTAAACAAAATAAAGTCTATTAAATTCTAAAGCCTCCAGGCAAAGTTTCGTAGTAATCGCGGAGCGCGATTTAATTATTCCTCCATTCCCCATTCCCTATTCCGGTTCTTCCAACTTTATCTGACTGTATAACTTAATCGCCGTCCGCCAGACCAGATAACCTCGTTCGTTCAAATGGAGACCGTCCGTACTAAATTCCGGTTGGAGGAAACCAGTGGGGGTAGCAAAGAGGGGATGTAGGTCCAAAAAAAAGGCTCCCTCGAAGTCAGCGATCGCCTTCAGTCGCAGATTTAGCTGGCGGATGCGACTGTTAGGGATATCTAAAAGGCGATCGCTATTCTCCCAGGTTGCCTTATTGCCGCTATGGGGCAAAATCGATTGGACCACAATTTGACTGGTAGGATGAGCCCTTCGCAATTCGCGGATAATCTGGCGTTGATTTTCCAGAATCGTCTCGTCATCATAGCCGCGAACCAGGTCGTTAATACCAATCATCACAAAAATAGTTTCCGGCCTCGTACCGTCCAAGACGTACAACCGCCTCAACAGGCCCGAAGAAGTTTCTCCCGAAATACCTTGATTGAGCCAACTGCGTTCCTCTGGCAGCAGTTGAACCGGGAACCAGAGAGTCAAAGAATCTCCAGCCAAAACCGTCAGTCGTGGGGGACGGTTGTTAGCTGCGGCGATCGCTTCTCGCCGCAGCTGTTCGACCCACTGTTGGTAAGTCCACTGGTCCTGTCTTGCCAGCAGTAACACATCTTCTCCAGCCAAGCCAGGCCGGATAGTTGTATTTTTGATAGATTGTCTTTTGGCAGTTGGCCTTTTTTCTTGAAGGCTATTAGAAGTGGTAGAAGCAGTAGCAGGAGGATCGTCTGTTAGCCGGTACTCCGATAAAGCCAACGCCAACATCGTTATTAATAGCGCGTTGCTGGCAATAGATAGCCAAAGCCACCAACGGGGAAAACTCTTAAAAGAACTAAACACTTTAAGGGATAACAAGCCGAATACTCTCATCCGTCACAGTTTCCAGCGACGATGGACCGTCAATTATCCCATTTTAGCTTTCTGCTCCCCAAAGCTAATGAGAATCTCCTTTACTTCTACCCATACTGCTAGGCATTGCAGTAGCGCCACTAAAAACGCTCGGGGCCTCTTTCACGAAACCGTTATAAGCTTCCATGCCATGTTCGGCAATATCCAATCCTTCATATTCTTGCTCTGCATGGACGCGAATGCCTACCGTAGCTTTCAGGGCTAACCAGAAAATGGTGCTAAGTAAAACCGTAAAGCCGCCAATGGAGAGAATGCCCAAAAGCTGGACAAAAATATTAGCTCCGCCGAAAATCCCCACTGCCAGAGTGCCCCAAATGCCGTTTACCAAGTGAACCGAGGTAGCGCCCACTGGGTCATCTATTTGGATTTTGTCAAAAAGGCCCACCGAGAAAACGACGATAACTCCACCAACAGCACCAATAATGAATGCGCCCAAATAGCTAACGGCATTGCATCCCGCCGTAATTGCCACCAGGCCTGCCAAAATGCCGTTGATAATCATAGACAAATCGGGCTTGCCATCTTTCACCCAAGAAGTAATCGTAGCTGTAATCCCACCGGCGGCAGCAGCTAAGTTAGTAGTAACGGCAATATAAGGAACTGCATCGTTGGCCGCTAATTCCGAACCTGGGTTAAAACCAAACCAACCGATCCACAAAATCAAGCATCCCAGGGTAGCAATGCTCATGTTATGACCCGGAATAGCCCGAGGCTCGCCATTTTCATATTTGCCAATGCGAGGCCCCAAAATAGCCGCCCCCATCAAGGCCGCCCAACCGCCGACGGAGTGGACCACCGTGGAACCGGCAAAATCGGCAAAACCCATTTTACTCAGCCAGCCAATATCTGCTGCCCACACCCAATGGCCGGTAATGGGGTAAGCAATACCGGTGATTAAGAGACTGAACAGCAAAAAGGAGAGGAATTCGATCCTTTCGGCAACGGCCCCGGAGACGATAGTGGCGGCGGTTCCCGCGAAGGCTGCCTGGAATAGGAAGAATACCGGTATGGGCAGACCGGCAGGATACGGCTCTAGGCCGTAAGTCCCTGGGTCGCTACTACTTAAAAACCAGCCGCCTCCACCGATGAAGGGGTTGTCGCCGCCGAACATGATCGAAAAGCCGATGGCCCAATAAGCAATAGTAGCCAGGGCAAATACGATCAGGTTTTTTGCCAGAATATTCACCGCATTTTTCTGGCGGCAAAAACCGGTTTCCAACATTCCAAAACCGGCGTTCATAAATATCACTAAAATCGCGGCGACTAATACCCAAATTGCATTTAAAGCACCTTGGACATCTGCAGCAGATAATTCTTCGCCTTGAGCCGATGCCGCTCCCGCCCAGGCGACAATAATGATAAATGTCAGAGGAATGCAGGCAATTAGGCTCGGAGAAAATCCATTTCGCTTCAACCGATTCATAATTGCACTGGGTTGCCAGGATTGCCGATTAGACGAAATTAATGGCTTTTTTCTGGTTCTTTTTTTGCTTACTTTTACTTTAAAGTTCATTGTAAGGACAAAATACCTAGTTTTGGAATCATCACGATTGCAGCAATTTTGTGCCTGTTATTCTGTATCGCAGCTTACAATTTTCTGCCTGCTGCCCCTCCCTTGAGTCGGAGGCAATTACCCCAAAGTCTCTCCCAAACTAACTTACAAGCCTATTTGCATTTTTCTTAAACTTATGTTAAATATTCCCGGTAGCCGATTTCTTCTAATCTGGTCTGTTTTTCCATAACCGATCGCTCCAAATTCCCCCGATATTCTAAAACTCGCTCCAAAAGCTCGGGCCTCTGGGATGCTAAGATTTGCACGGCCAGCAAACCGGCATTTTTAGCGTTGCCGATGGCCACCGTCGCTACGGGTATGCCCCCGGGCATCTGGACTATGGAATATAAGGAATCAACTCCCTGCAAGTGACGGGAGGCCACGGGCACTCCGATGACAGGCAGGGGAGTCAGAGATGCTACCATTCCCGGCAGGTGGGCCGCACCCCCGGCCCCGGCGATAATTACTTTGAGTCCTCGTTGATGGGCGGTTTGGGCGTATTCAAACATCCTCTGGGGGGTGCGATGGGCGGAGACTATGGCGACTTCGTGGGCCACTTCAAATTCTTCGCAGATGGCGATCGCTTCTTTCATGGTGGGCAGGTCGGAATCGCTGCCCATAATAATACCTATTTCTGGAGCTGTCATTGGTTAATTGTTAATTGTTAATTGTTCGTAGTAATCGCTTTAGCGATTTAAAACAAGTAAGCGATCGCCATACCGTTCGTAGTAATCGCTTTAGCGATTTAAAACAAGTAAGGGACTTGTTAAAAAATAAACTACCAGTCTCTTGTAGGTAGGGCGCGCGCGAACCTCCACCCAACACCGGTATCTTATTAAATTGCAAGTCCCTAAGCGATCGCCCATCAAAAATATTACCTCGAAACCTCCCGAACTGGTCTAAAATAAAAGTCCCTTTATCGCCAATTAACTATGGAAGAATTAATTACAAGTTACCCGCATAAAAAACGCTTGGAGTTAATGCAACAAGCTAAAGGAATTTGGAAAGATCGAGACGATCTTCCTAGCTTAGAAAAATTAAGAGCAGAATTTAATCGTTACTGCGGAAACCAAAATAACGAAAGTTTATTAATGAATACCTTCGCCATTTTCTTGTAGGTCGTGCGTACCGAAGTGGAACCCGACGTATTTGTTGGGTTCCACTTCGGTACGCACAACCTACGAATGGTATTTTTTTATTTTGGCGAAGGTATTATTAATAGATACAGATGTTTTAATTGACTAGAGCAATAAGTCAAATCGCTAAAGCGATTACTACAAACTGGCTGGAAAATTAGCTACTAGCTTGCACTTTTGTCTAATGGCATCTAAAAAGTTGCTAGCAGCATCGGCATTGTTGCTAGCAATATAGTCGCAAATTTCTTCTAAATCCCTAACAGCTTAGTTAGAGAAGGAATAACTACTCATTAACCCTACCTATATTCTCGATTAATCTTAGCTTGGATTCTGTCTCAAACAACTTCTCCATCTGTTACTTCACCTCTAGCTATTTGCTGGCTGCCAACAGCAATTTTTTGACGTAATTTTTCGAGTTTAAGCTGCTTGGTTTCTGCCTCATTCATGGTTTAATGTTAATGGTATTTGTCCATCGCTAATCTTATGAAAATTATAAACGCTCGCGTTCCTGGTTATCGAGGATTGCAAGATATTCTAATAGGCGATCGCCTCCAAATCGAAAAGATTACCCCCACCGTAGAACAGGCATCCTGCCTGTTCGCCGACACCTTAGATGTTGCTGGAGATTGGGTCTCTCTGGGAGGAGTCGATTTGCAAATTAACGGCGGTCTCGGTTTGGCCTTTCCCGATGCCGATGCTCAATCGAGTACCACAATAGAAAAGATTTGTCAATACTTGTGGCAACAAGGAGTGGATGCCTTTTTACCCACCATCGTCACCACCTCCGTAGAGAAAATCCAGCGATCGCTCTCCATCCTAGCCCCTTTCGCGACTGGAGAAGTGACAGGCGTGACAGGGGAGGTGACAGGCGTGACAGGAGAAGTGACAGGCAAGATGCCTGTCCTACGGGAAACACCTCCGGCCCCCCCCTTGAAAAGGGGGGCGGGGGGGGGATCGAAAATCCTCGGCATCCACCTCGAAGGCCCCTTCCTCAATGCCGACAAGGGAGGCGCCCATCCTATCGAGCATTTATTACCATTAACCGTGGAAAATGTCAAGAGAGTTTTAGGAGACTGCGCCGAAGCAGTCAAAATAATTACCTTAGCCCCAGAATTAGACACCACTGGCGAAGTAATTCCCTACTTAAAAAACTTAGGAATAACTGTTAGTTTGGGGCACTCTTTAGCGACGGAAAAAGAAGCAGAAGAAGCGTTTAAAAAAGGCGCTTCGATGGTAACTCATGCCTTTAATGCCATGCCGAGTTTGCATCATCGTCAAGCCGGTTTGTTGGGGGCAGCGATAATTAATTCTAACGTAACGTGCGGTTTAATCGCAGACGGTCGGCACGTCAGTCAAACTGCGATTAAAATATTATTAAAAGCTAGCGAATACGACAAAGGAATATTTTTAGTTAGCGACGCTTTGGCACCATTGGGACTTGCCGATGGAAAATATCCTTGGGACGAGAGAGAAATAGAAGTAAAAAACGGTACTGCCCGACTGGCGGATGGAACTTTAGCAGGTACGACGCTGCCTTTATTAGTGGGAGTTCAAAACTTAGTTAAATGGGGAATTTGCGATGTAGAAACTGCGATTAGTTTGGCGACGGTTTCTCCCAGAAAAGCGATAGGAATGCCAGGAATAATTGGGAGTTATGTCAGTCAATTATTGCGGTGGAAAAACGAGACTGTTTTGAGTTGGGAAAGATTGGGTTCGTAGTAATCGCTTTAGCGATTTCAAATGGGAGCAAGTCAGTTTTGTAATTTTTCTCTCTCGATAATTTCATACTCTTACTCTTGACTCACACTCATACTCAAAAAAAGACGCTTTTCTTGAGTGTGAGTCTTGAGTGTGAGTCATGGGGAGCAAGTCAGTTTTGTAATTCCAGAAAAACAGTGCGAGGGTCCCCCCTCGCA
>CAZUCT010000213.1:0-12513 GCA_964619285.1 uncultured bacterium
CGAAGTGAAACGCAACCCAACAAGTCGGTACCTTATTACTACGCAAGTCCTTAGAACCGATCCCAAACCGATCCCAAACCGATCTTGTAAAGGTAGATACAAGTGAGGCAGACTAGAATTGTTGGTAATTAGCAGTAAAACTTTTGGCTGTGCTATAACAGAATTTGCAATTAACCGCGAACAACTTACAACGTTAACGCAATGCTTAATCTTGAGACTCTATTCGACGAAGCCTTTTATTTAAGCGAACACCCCAACGCTGCTACAGCGATTCAAAACGGGACTTTCGCCTCGGCCATCGACCACTACCTCCAAGTAGGACAATCTCAAGGGTATAGTCCCAATCCTTTATTTAACGAAAACTACTATTTAGATAACAACCCCGATATCGCCGCCGCAGTAGAAAGCGGAGCCTTCGCATCGGGAGCGGAACATTATCTCAACTTCGGTCAGCTAGAAGGTCGGGATCCCAGCGCCCAATTTGACGAAGAATTTTATCTACGAGAAAATTCCGGGGTTGCAGAAGCGATTGACCCCCTCACGGGAGAAATTACTAGCTGTTTAGAACACTATCTCAGATACGGTAAAGCCGAAGGTCGGGAAATATACTCCCGAGTCGTGCCCATCTGGGACGAAGCGGCCCAACAAGCGGTGCGCAACACTAACCCCGGTCCCACCATCGCCTCTAGGGTTTACGGCATGGTACATACAGCCATGTTCGATGCTTGGGCCGCCTACGACCCGGATGCCGTTGGCACCCAACTGGGAGACAGCTTGCAGCGGCCCAGAGAAGAAAACACCATCCTCAACAAAAGCGAGGCTATGAGTTACGCCGCCTATCGTACTTTAGTAGATTTGTTCCCAGAGCAAATGGAACTCTTTAACGGAGTCATGCTAGACCTGGGATACGATCCGAGTCTGGCATCCACAGACACCGACACCCCCGAAGGCATCGGCACCGTCTCGGCGGACGCCTTGCTAAACTTCCGACGTAACGACGGCAGCAACCAGTTAAACGGATACCAGGACGCGACCGGCTACCAACCGGTCAACAGTCCCGATGAAGTGGTAGCTCTCGATCGCTGGCAACCCTTACGACAGCCTTTAGACGATCCAGAAGGCACCGTGCAAAAATTCCTAACCCCCCAGTGGGGGCAAGTAATCCCCTTTGGGTTGGAATCTGGGGACCAGTTCCGACCCCCCGCCCCCGTACCAACAGATACAGCTTTATTCCAACAGCGAGTCGGGGACATCCTCAATATTAGCGCCAACCTCACCGACGAGCAGAAAATTATCGCCGAATTTTGGGAAGACGGCCCGGGTACTTCTTTCCCGCCAGGCAGTTGGATGACCTTCGGACAGTTTGTCTCCGAACGGGATGCTAACAGTTTGGACGAGGATATTAAGATGTTCTTCCCCTTGGGTAACGCGGTCTTCGATGCCGGCATTGCTGCTTGGGAGGCGAAGACTTTTTATGATTACGTTCGTCCGATAACGGCGATCCGCGAACTGTTCGACGGTCAAGAGGTGCCTGCCTGGGGAGGTCCGGGAGAGGGTACCCAGTTAATTGACGGCAGCGAGTGGAAGCCTTATCAAAGAATCGAAGCTCCGACGCCTCCTTTTGCCGAGTACGTCTCCGGTCACAGCACTTTTAGCGCGGCGGCGGCGGAAATTCTGAAACGGGCGACGGGTAGCGACGAGTTTGGCGGTTCCTTTACTGCCGAACCCGGTAGTTCGATCTTCGAGCCCGGAGTCACTCCCACTGAAGAGGTGACTTTGTTCTGGTCGACTTTTAGCGATGCGGCGGACGAGTCGGGCATTTCCCGCTTGTACGGCGGCATCCACTTTACCGAGGGAGACCTCAACGCTCGCGTTTTGGGACGAGAAGTTGGCGCAGAAGTTTGGGAGAAAGCACAGTTGTTTATTAATGGGGGTAATGGGTAATTGTCAATTGTTAATTGTTAATTGTTTTTCTATTACCCATTACCTATTCCCCATTACCTAAACCTAGCTAACAATTCTTCCCGTTCGAGACGGATAAGCAACCGCAATGCTTCTACTAGAGGTAGTTGTTGCAAGGAGGCGATCGCTCCTTCTACTGATTTATCCATGTTACCCAACCGGATTGAGGTTAAATCTTTTATCGCCAACTCGCCGCTTTCTGGAGGCATTGCTTTCAATTCTGCCAGGGCAGGTTGTTGGGTTTCCTCCTTGCCCAACAATCTCAACCAGAGAGTTTCCCGAGTTGCTGGCAACCGGTCCAAGGCAACAACTCCCGTCCGATAAGCTGGTGGGAAAAAATATACTCCCTCGCCCCAAGTAGGTAGGTCGGGTTTAGCTCCAAACCCTTCTAAAAAGTAGTCTGTAACTTCGTGAGCTATAATCCACAAAAAGGGGAGTTGTTCCTCTTCGAGAGTGTCTTCGTTGCTGAGTATTTCTCGAAAGGGCGATCGCGTCATTAGGGAGATTATTTCTCCCTCACAACCTAAAAAAATCTCGTCGGGATCTGGAGAACACCAAAATCCCCTTACCAGCAAACCGCGATTGGGAAAAGAAAGCATTTTTCCTAACAATCCCAGATACTCGCAAACCGAAGGGGGAATATCTCCTGGCAAGGACCAGAAGGGAATCTCTCTGTTATCCACTGGCACTTGCATCCGCACTTGAACCATGCCCATGGACTCTAGCAAACTGCCGATATATTCTCGACCAAATTCATCTGGCGATCGCTCTTGTTCTTCCATCGTTATTTCACCTAATTCACTACGAAATCCATTCTATTCCCATAGTCGATTTTTGTCAAGAGCTAATTGTTAGTTGTTAATTTTTAATAAAAAAAAATGGAAAGCATGACTTTTAACACAGCACCACTAGCCAACGTTTTAGGCTTAGTTTCGTTGATTCTCTATGTTCTAACCCTGCTGCCAACGATTATGAGGATTGTTTTTCCTGAAACTAAAAAAAGCGGCATTCCTAAAATGTTATTAAAAAATCGCCGAACTCTGGGAATAATTGCTTTTTTTCCCGCCCTGGGTCACGCTCTTTTAATTTTGGTAAAACACCATCCAGATGTGGGGGATTTTCAAACTTATGTAATTTATTTACAAGGGATTTTGTTGATGGCAATTTTTACTGTGTTGACAATAACTTCTAACGATTGGAGCGTAAAAAAGTTAAAGAAAAATTGGAAGAAGTTACATCAGTTAACTTATTTAGCCATGTTTTTATTAACCTGGCACGTTGCCGATAAAATGTTCGGTCATTGGAGTTATTTAACGCCCATTGGCATTATTGGCATGACGGGAATTAGCGTTTTATTTGCGGTCAGAAAATGGATAGAATTAAAAAGTTCGTAGTAATCGCTTTAGCGATTCCCAGAAAAATCGCTAAAGCGATTACTACGAACGCTACGAACGGGCCTTTTTATCGCGCTCCGCATCAAAAGATGCATATTTTTGAGGGCCAACCCTAATAGAGATATATAGAGGAAAAAAATAGCCAGAGAGGCCATTAACAGATGGCTTTATAGACACCATGACTTTTAATACAGCACCACTAGCCAACGTTTTAGGCTTAATTTCGTTGATTCTCTATATCCTGACCCTGCTGCCAACTATTATGAGGATTGTTTTTCCTGAAACTAAAAAAAGCGGCATTCCTAAAATGTTATTAAAAAATCGCCGAACTCTGGGAATAATTGCTTTTTTTCCCGCCCTGGGTCACGCTCTTTTAATTTTGGTAAAACACCATCCAGATGTGGGGGATTTTCAAACTTATGTAATTTATTTACAAGGGATTTTGTTGATGGCAATTTTTACTGTGTTGACAATAACTTCTAACGATTGGAGCGTAAAAAAGTTAAAGAAAAATTGGAAGAAGTTACATCAGTTAACTTATTTAGCCATGTTTTTATTAACCTGGCACGTTGCCGATAAAATGTTCGGTCATTGGAGTTATTTAACGCCCATTGGCATTATTGGCATGACGGGAATTAGCGTTTTATTTGCGGTCAGAAAATGGATAGAATTAAAAAGTTCGTAGTAATCGCTTTAGCGATTCCCAGAAAAATCGCTAAAGCGATTACTACGAACGCAAGGAGAAAAACTATGGGAAAAAAAATCTCATCTTTGGCGATCGCTGCTGCCACGGTAACGATAGCGACAACGGCATTAATTGGGGGGATGTATTTGAACAGAACTCGCTATCCCTCTACAGATGTTTCTCAACAGACCTTAGGAGAACAGAGTCAGCTAAGTCAAACTTTATTGGGTAATTCTAGCTGGATCTATGCAGTAGCGATCGCCCCCGATGGAGAAACCGTCGCCAGGGGCAGTTACGACGGCAAGATCGAAATTTGGCACCTGCCCGCGGGAGGGTTAACTCGCACTATCGACGCCCATCCAGACCCGATCGCCTCCCTGGCAATTAGCAACGACGGAAAATTTCTGGTAAGCGGCAGTTGGGACGACTGTATCAAAGTCTGGAACTTAAAAACGGGACGGCTCACCCTCGCTCTTAACTCCCACGCCGACGACGTTAAGGCCGTTGCCCTAACTCCCGACGGTCAAACTATTATTGGTGGGACTTACAGCGGCGTTATCAAACTCTGGAACCTTAACGCGGGAGAGCAAACCGGTCAATTCAAACATACCGGACCGATAGCATCCGTCGCCATCAGTCCCGACGGCAAATACCTTGCCAGCGGCAGCAGGAATGACAGCATCAAAATTTGGGAGCTGGAAACTGGCTGGGAACTGACGATAGAGGCACATAAAAGGGCGGTTTGGGCAGTTGCCTTCAGTCCCGACGGACAAACCCTCGCCAGCGGTGGGGGCGATCGCGCCGTGAAACTCTGGGAGGTAGAAACTGGCAAACTCGTTTCTACTTTTGAGGGACATTCCCGGGCAGTTTATAGCGTTGCCTTCAGCCCCGACGGGGAGAAAATTGCCAGCGGCAGTTACGATCGCCAGATTAATTTGTGGCAAGTAAATAACGGAAAACTCCTGGAAACCTACGTCGGTCATCGCAAACCCGTATGGTCCGTGGAATTTACTCCCGACGGGGAAAAATTAGTCAGCGGCAGCGGCGACGAGACGATTAAAGTTTGGTCGGTGTCTGCCGGCAGCATCGAACTGGTGGGGCACGAAAAAAGAGAGTTTCCGTTCGAGTCCCAGGAGACCGAAGCAACAGAAACTTCCCAAGTGGGGCAGTTAGAAGAATTGAACCAGCTACTATATAATCGCCTGGATCGAAATTGGCGAGAGACTCCCCAGTGGTACGAGGATTTAGTGTATCGAGTGAAGGTTAACGACAATGGGGCGATCGCTGCTTGCGAACCCGTCAACCAAGCGGCCAGAGATTATCTGGATGGAACTCCCCTGCCCCAGTTAGTAGATGGCACCCAAGGGGAACAAAAAACCTCGATCTCGTTCCGAGTGGTGATGACACCGGCGGGAGCGTTAGAAGTTAGTCCCTGGGAGGGGTGGCCATAGAAACAGCTCCCGACTCTTGCCAACCGGTGACGGCGTAAACGTCCACCGGTTGACTGCGCCCCTTAACTTCCAACATCCCCAAACTCTCCATAGCGATATCGTTGTGGTGTAGGGCGATCGCCTTAGCAGTGGCCCCGTTGACTAAAATCGGGTAGCGATCGCCGTAATCTTTAGTCAAAGTCTCCAAACGCGCCGCCACGTTCACCGCATCCCCAATAACCGTATAAAGCAACCGTTCCAGAGAGCCAATTTGTCCCGCCACCGCATAACCGGTACTGATACCGATACCGCTTTGGAGCTCCACCTCCCCCCGGGCCCGACGTCGCAGGTTGAGTTTGGCGAGGCGATCGCGCATCGTCAGGGCCGCCCCCACCGCCCGCCGTTCGATATCTGGATGGCGCATCGGAGCCCCAAAAATAGCCACGATCGCATCCCCGATAAAATTATTAATATAACCGCCCCACTCGCCAATGGCCGCGCTCATTTCCGTCATGTACTCGTTCAGAAAAGCGACAACCTTCTCCGCCTCCATCTGTTCCGATAAAGTAGAAAAACCGCGAATATCCGAGAACAAAACCGACACCCAACCAGTTTCCCCTCCCAGTTTTAGCTGACCTTGAAGCAACTGTTCCCGTACTTCTGGAGAAACAACCCGACCGAAAACATCCCGTTCTCGTTCCCTTTCCTTCAACCCGCAAACCATTTGATTGAAAGTGCGAGCGAGCATTTCCAACTCCTTATTGCTGCGGAACTTGAGGTCTGCAATTTGAAAGTCTCCCCGTTCCACAGATTTTGCCGCCTCCGCCAAAGCATAAATAGGTTTGACGATCGCCCGTTCGCTTGCCCAGACTGCCACCCCGATCGTCACCAAGATAAACCCGCTCACCACTAAAATTAAAATTTGTTGATTTCGCTTAATATCCCCCAAAAACATCGACTCGGGAATCACCGTCACCAACCTCCAGTCAGCTTGAGGCAGGGGAGTAAAGTTAATGTAATAACGTTCCCGAGATACGGGTTCTTGGTAAACTAATTCTAGCTCCGAGTCCAGCTTTGTCAGACTTACTTCTTCCATCGCCAGGACCGCAGTTGCTAGCTGCATATAAGGATTGCTAGCGAGATCTAAGCGCTTGAGGTCGGGTACATCTTGCCCCGGTACTTGGGTGGGATTATTTTCTTGAGGGTCCGTTGAAGCGATTAACTCTCCCCGAGAATTAACGATAAAAACTACTCCATTATTTCTGTTACGATGGTGGGTTTGTAAATACTGAGAAATCTGTTTTAGTTCGAACCCCACCCCCGGCACTCCCAGAATTTCTCCTTCTCGTTCTACCGCAACAGTTAAATCGATTCCTGGAGTATTAGTGGAGCGATAAACGTAAACGGTGGCTACCTCCTCCCCCGGTTTTTTTACTGCTTTTTGATACCAAGGGCGCAGGGGTGCGTACCAGCCAGGTTCTTCGATTTTTGTACTTTCAATAAACTCGGTTTTTTCCTTACTTATTTGATAGCGATCGCTCGTTTTTACTGCCAGATTTCCTTCGGGATACCACTGACGAAAATGAACGTTAAAAATTTCTTCTTTAGCCGATTTTTCTAATCTTTGAACTCCAATATAATTGCCGTTTGGATAAGCATACTGTACGAAAGTTAAATCCTTGTTTGCCTGCAACAAACTCATCAAAAAATCCTGTCTTTCTTCAGGATTATAAAAATCAATTAAATCGCGATAAACTGCCATTTCAATTAACTTCATGCTGGACCTAGCGTTCTTAAAAATATGAGCAACTTCTTGCGAGGTGCTTCTGGCAATTTCTTCGCTAACTTGGGCGATAATACTCTCAACATTTTTTTTAGAAGTCAACCACCACGGAATGTAAACTATAGCAGCCGTAGTGCTGACCGTTAACAAAATTGCTCCCACTACAGTAGCTTTTAAGCTAAGAGTTTTTCTTTTTTTTTGGGATAATTCCTCTAGATTTATCTTCTTTTCAGTTAAAACTGACAACCCCAATTTTTTGCCCCGAGAAATGTTTGCTAGCTTCATTACCCTAAAATTTCCAAATAAAAGGACTAAAAATAACTAGGCGGGTAGAGTTAAACTAATATGGGAGTTTCTCAACAGCCAGCTTGCACGGAAAGCTGATTTTAGAGAGAGCCAAATAAATAATTCCTCCGTAGGTAGGGCGCGCGCGAACCTCCACCCAACAATACCATTGTATTATTGGAGATTTTAATTTTGGGAAGTTCCTTAACGGACCCTGCAGTAAAAATTGACATCCGTTAAGCTTATCCCTAAGATTCTAATACATTTTTTTAATTTTGTCAATGCTTTTACGGAGTATTGACCTAAAAAACAATTTTTAATAAAGAAAGCGGATAAAAGCTGAAACTCTGAGAATCTTAAGAAACAGATATAATAGCTGGTTAAAACTTACGAAAGGCTAATCTTTAACCGAGAGGGAGGGTAAATTAATGTTCGATTTTAAGCAGGGCAACAGTCCTATATTCAAAAGTTTAGTTATTGGCGTAGGGATGGTCTTAACCTTGGCGCTCTTATTGGCCATATTCAGTCCTGAAACCTCCCAGGCAAAGGGTTCGTTGACCCTGGAGACCCAGAAGGCAAATTTATCCCCAGCACGGCAACCTACTGGCCAACTCCAACAGACAAAAACAACAGAAGAGCCCTTCCTCAGCTCGGGCAACGAGGGCCTCTTAGTCGAAGAACTCCAAACCGCATTAAAGGTACTGGGATATTACCAAGAAGAAATAGACGGCGTCTATGGAACTAATACAGAAATTGCCGTTTCCGAGTATCAAAAAAGCGTGGGTTTAGAACCGGATGGCATTGTTTCTGTTAATCTTTGGCAAAGTTTAAAAGGGGTCGAGTCCGAAAATTCCTTACCTCCATCGCTGGCGAAAATGCCTCCAGAAATTCAAAAGATCCTAGACAGAGGAGAACTGATAGTCGCCATGCGAGGAGTTGATACTCCTCCTTTTTTCACCCACGACCAAAATAACAAATTTTGCAGCGACGATCCTTCTACTTACGTCCTAGATGAAAAAGGCAAACTTTGCGGTTTAGATGTAGAAATAGCTAAAGCCCTGGCAGACGAATTAGGAGTAAAACTAAAATTAGACCGCTCTCAAACAGACTTTAGCAAAGTCGTTGAATTAGTATTAAATCGCCAAGCAGATTTAGCATTATCAAAATTAAGCATTAGCCCAAATAGAGCCAGAATGCTGCAATTTTCCCAACCTTACGTTACCATGCGGCGGGCCTTACTTGTCAATCGCGTTCTCCTAGCACAACAGACTAAAAATCGCCGTCCAATCGAGGCAATTAAAAACTTAGAAGGTAACATCGGCGTAATTCAAAATACTACTTATTTAGACTTTGCAAAACAGATATTTCCCAACGCTACTCCGGTACAATTTTCTTCTTGGGAAGCAATTATCGAAGCAGTTGCTAACGAAAAGATTTTAGCTGCTTACCGCGACGAAATGGAAGTCAAAAAAGTAGTTTTGACCCAACCGAATACCGCTCTAAAAGTACAAACTGTTGCTCTGACAGATACCAAAGATTCTATAGCGGCGATCCTGCCTTGGGATAGCGAGCAATTATTAACTTTTGTCAATGTGGTTCTCGATACCAAAAACTTTAACTATACCGTAGATGATTTAATTGAAAAATACCCGGCAGTTTTTCAAAAGCAAGAGAGTTAAGTACCTGTGCAAAATTAATTACATACCGAACAGGCCATAGCCGCGTTCTACGGGCAAATTTTTCTGCAAATATTTTTGCATACCTACTTAGTAGGGGTGCATCTCAGTAGGACATTCCTATTACCTATTACCCATTACCTATTACCTATTACCCAAAAAATGAATTTCCGAAAAAAAATCGATTCTGCTTTTATTACCAATTTGTTAAGAAATCCTTGGCTGCTTCTCTTTAGCTTTATTTTGGGAGCAATTATTGGCTTATTTCAACCGGGTTTGGCAGCGGCGATCGCCCCTTTAGGCAGACTATATTTATTGCTATTAAAAATGTGCGTTCTGCCCATCTTAATCTCAGCAATTACCATGAGCATAGCCCGTCTTATGACTCAAAAAGGTGCGGCAATTTACATCAAACGCATTCTCATTGTTTTCCCAGTCATGCAACTGGCACTTAGCATCTTTGCAGTCATCGCAGCCAAGATCGCCCGGGCGGGAAACAATCTTAATACAAAAACTCTGGAAAGCCTCGGGGTTTTGGTAAATAAATCGGGTATCGATTTAGAAATTTCTATTAGCGGTCCCGTTCCCCCTGAAGAACCAGCTCCGGGCTTGGGCGAATTTCTCTTTAATTTGGTTCCCGATAATATCTTTGATGCCCTCAGCGAAGGAGACACTCTCAAGGTGTTGTTTTTCTCAATTGTTTTTGGCATCTTTGTAGGAATACAACAAAAGGTAAGCCACAAAGAGGCATCTCTTTTAGATATTTTTGAAAGCGTTTATCAAGCTTTTAACAAACTGATACTTTCTCTGACATTATTCTTACCTTTTGCCCTGTGCAGTCTCATAGCATCTCAGGTTGCGAAAACCGGTTTAAATGTGGTATTGGCGATGATAAATTTTGTCGCGGCGGGGGTGGCAACCTTTGTGGTAATTTACCTGATTAATACTCCCATAATTTGGTGGCGATCGCGCTGTTCCCCCCTAAAGGTTCTCTCCAGCGTCAAAGAACCCATCATCCTCGCCCTCGCTACCAGCAACGCCCTAGTTTGCTTGCCCTCTTCCATCTCAGCTTTGAGCGACTCCCTCAAGTTCAACCGCCAAACTACAGACCTCATTGTTCCCCTAACTATCACTATCGGTCGTTTCGGACAAATCGTTTATTTTGCACTGGCCAGCGAGTTTGTCGTTCAACTCTATAACCAGCAACTGGGACTGGGAGGCCTGGCCACGATTGTTGTCGGCTCGATTCTGGCGGGAATGGCCAGCTCGGGAGCTACCGGTATCGTGACTCTAACCATGCTCGGCATTGTTTTGCAACCCTTGGGACTGCCCCTGGAAGCGGTTTTAGTCTTATTTATCGCCATCGACCCCATTATGGACCCATTCAGAACTACCTGTAACGTCTATAGCGGCATGACGGCTACGGCTTTAATCGCCGATCGCGACACTGACGAAAAATCCACGGTCCCAGAAGAGTTTGTAACAACTTAATAGTTCGTCAATTGCTAATTGCTAATCGCTAAGGAGTCGCGCAAAAATAAACTACCAGATGAAGGAAAATCGTAGGTCGGGCCGAAGTGAAACGCAACCCAACAAGTCGGTACCTTATTACTACGCAAGTCCTAACTGCTGATGGAAGAAAGGCCATTAGCAATTAGCCATTAGCAATTAGCCATTAGCAATTAGCAATTAGCCATTAGCAATTAGCCATTAGCAATTAGTCTTTCCCCATTCCCCATTCCCTAAAAAGCGAAAACCTTCTCTTCTACCGGATAAGTATGCCCGGAACAGTTCGCCACTACCACCTCGTCGGACTCGATAATACCAGATCGCGCCAACTTCATCAGTCCGGCAAAAGTAACCGCCGTGGCCGGTTCTACGGAGATACCCTCCCTAGTCGCTAACAACCGAGTCATCTGGTAAGCTTCCTCGTCCGTCGCCACCTCCATCGCCCCGCCGTTTTCCTCTATTAGATCGTAAAGCAACTCGTAGGCCCGACCGGGGTTGCCCGTTGCCAGAGTGGCGATCGCCGTCTCAGGATTTAGCACTGGCGTCGCCTCTCGCTCGCCTTTTTCAAAAGCATCCACCATCGGGGCGCAACCGGCAGATTGAATCGCCGCGATGGCGGGTACTTTATCCGCCAAACCGATAGCCACCAATTCTTCAAAACCTTGAGCGACGCCAATAGGCCCCATGCCGCCGCTTACTCCCTGAACGTACCAATCTGGAGACTGCCATTGTAGCTGTTCGGCAATTTCAAAAGCCATCGTCTTCATGCCTTCCACACCGGCAAAGGTTTTGATACCCGCATCCAAAAACAAATTTTTGCTCTCAGCAAATTCCGCCGCCGCCGCCTTCGCTTCGTCGTAAGTGCCGTCAATTTGGATAATTTCGGCACCGCAAATTGCCGCTTCCCGAATTTTGGCTGGTGGGACGAGTTTGGGAAAGAATACCCATAATTTAATACCTGCCCGGGCGGCGTAAGCGGAGTAGGCGATCGCTACGTTGCCGGTGGAAGCTAGGACTAATTCTTTGATGCCTCGTTCTTTCATTACCGAAATTGCTACCGATGCCTGTCGGTCTTTAAAAGAGCCGGTGGGGCCTTGTCGTTCGTCTTTGAGGTAGAGATTTTTGAGACCCATCTTTTCTCCTAGCCGTCGCAGACGAATTAGGGGGGTATATCCTTCCCCCATACTCACGATGTTATCGAGTTCTAATACTGGCAGCAATTCCCGATAGCGCCACAGGTTGGGTTCTCTTTTCGAGATTTGTTGTTGCCAGTCAGACAATAGATCGAGGTTGTATTCTGCTTGGAGGATCTTCGCGCCGCAGTTGGGACACTCGATCGCCATTTCCGTGTATGGCGTTATAGTTCCGCAGCTAGTACATTTTAAGTCGATGGTTTTCCTAGAAGTTTGCAACATTTGAAATTCTTGCTTTTTTATGAGTCTTTACTTACTCATTATCGGTTTTGGGGAGCGATCGTCAGGAAATCCCCTCTTTTCCAAAGGCGGACTTTGCGGCGGGAATATTTAGTCCAAAAAGCCAGCCCAGAAACCCGATTTTTTCACTCCTCAGCCGAGAAACCCGGTTTTTTCACTCCTCAGCCGAGAAACCCGGTTTTTTCAAAAAACCGGGTTTCTTTTGGCGATTTTCTTCCAACTTACCTATTACCCATTACCTTTTTTTTTCAGATATTCAAATACGCTTTTATCCCCAATATCTGCAGGAATAGCTTGCACCAATTTTCGCAATCCAAATATGAGAAATAACGTCGCCCAAGCCATTAGCAAAAACC
>CAZUCT010000214.1:0-1950 GCA_964619285.1 uncultured bacterium
TTTTGTCACCAATTTGGTTACATTTTTTGACCTTCCCTCAATGACAATTGTCAGTTGGGGAGATTTTTGTAACCAATTGGTTACATTTTTTTTGACCTTTCCTCAATGACAATTGTCAGTAGGGGAGATTTTTAACAATTAACAATTAGCAATTGACAATTAACAATTGACAATTAACAATTGACAATTAACAACTAACAACTAACAATTAACAAATATCAATTCGAGGTCAAAACATCAATGCTACTAACACCGCCACCAATGACGATGATGGAATTTTTCAAAAAAAGCGAAGGAGTCTGGTTCTCAGAACGCACCGTTCATCGCTTTGACTCTGCCGGCGATGAGTCGGGGGCATCTAACTTAATCATCAAAGTCTTAGATAAAAACGACCCCGCAGTGCTGGAAATCTGCCAAGAACAAGGTGCCGACCCGACTTCGGTAAGCGGTGGTGCTAGCTTCCAGTGGCAGGGTAACTTAAGCGAGAAGGAACCAGACCCCAATTATAGGGCGATTTTAGTCGATATTCCCAACCCGGACAACCCCCAACAAGGTAAATTTCTGCGCAACAAAGGTTATGTCGAAGGAATACCGGTTGTTGGCGTTTATCGTTTTGCCGATGATGGAGTTATGACTATCGAGACGGAATACGAACGAAACCAAGGACAGGAAAGAGCCTGGTTTGTCACCGATAATTTTCGGGTGCGCGTTAGTACGGTTAAGATGATTAACGGTGTCAACTTGATGGCCTACTGTTCCGAACGCCGCTGCGTTTCTCCTACTTTTCTCGAAGAGTTGGTGGAGCAGAATCGCAAAAGAAGTAGGCAATAGGCAAGAGGCAAGAGGCAATAGTAGGCAAGAGGCAATAGGCAAGAGGCAATAGGCAAGAGGCAATTACCGAATTTTTCAGAGAAATTATACCACAAAATCGGCGAAAAACTGTTCTATTACAAAATATTACTTTCTTAATGACAAACGAGACGGAAGTCAAATTTTTGGTTTATACTCCCAAAAAGCTTTAGCGTGCCGAATCCCAACCTTATGTTTCAGCCTTTTCTCAGATACCTAGAAACCGAACTTTTCAGTCGTTTCCAGTTACGGACTCGTCCAATTCCACCCAATTTGGAATTTCAAGTCAGCCAGCGCGGCAAAAATCCCGCCATGATTGAGAGCTGGTGCTATGAATGTCCCGAATTGCGCAAAATCCGTTATACTTACATCAATGCAGGAGAAACGGCTCAGATTTTTAATAGCGTTATTTATCCAAATTATCAATACGATTTGCCTTTACTGGGAATTGATTTTTTGTCTTTTGGTAAGAAAAAAATCTTGGTAGTTTTGGATTTTCAACCTTTGTTTCGCGACCCAGAATATTTAGAAAAATACATCGAGCCAATGGCTCCAATTAAAAATAAATATAAGGAGTTGGCGCAAGATTTAGAAATGAAGTTTTACGACGCCGATCGGTATTTTTCTAAAAATCTGCTATTTGCGAAAACTGATGCAGATACGGTTGTTAATAAGCTGTTTCCTGCTTACAAAGAATATGTCCAGTTGTATTGGCAGCTTTTGGAACGGGCGGAACCTCGAAGAGAACCAGAGGCTATAGAAAGGGTAGTTCAAGCTCAAAAAGATTACGATATTTACAGTGCGAATAGAGACCCGGCATCGGGGCTATTTTCCAGTTATTTCGGTGCCGAATGGTCGGAAGAATTTCTCCATGAATTTTTGTTTGAGGATGCGATGACTTTGGCAGCGGCGACGAGTAAAAAGTAACGATTAAAATCGCGCTTTGCGATTACTACGAACTGGCATCGCTGAAGCGATTACTACGAACTTGGCATCGCTGAAGCGATTACTACGAACTTGGCATCGCTGAAGCGATTACTACGAACTGGCATCGCTGAAGCGATTACTACGAACTGGCATCGCTGAAGCGATTACTACGAA
>CAZUCT010000214.1:2050-12470 GCA_964619285.1 uncultured bacterium
TCGCTGAAGCGATTACTACGAACTGGCATCGCTGAAGCGATTACTACGAACTGGCTACGAACTGGCATCGCTGAAGCGATTACTACGAACTGGCAATTATGAGTCTTTATCAGCCTTTTTTAGATTGCGCGATCGCTCTGCTTCAAGAGCGACTGCCCCTAGAACCTTATCCCATTCCCGAAGGGTTCGATCGCAAAGAAGCGATAACGGGTAAGGGCAAGCGACAAGAAACGGTTATTACTACCAGTCACGCTTTTAAAAGCCCCAAACTCAGACAAATTCGGGCCGCCCACGTCGAGGGAGGCAATTCTTTGCAGGTTCTCAATTTCGTCATCTTCCCCCAGTTAAACTACGACTTGCCTTTCTTTGGGGCGGACTTGGTAACGTTGCCCGGGGGACATCTCATAGCATTAGATATGCAGCCCCTATTTCACGACGAGGCTTACCAGCAGAAATATAGCGAGCCAATTTTACCTATCTTTAAACAGCACCAAGAACATCTACCCTGGGGAGGAGATTTTCCCGATGAGGCTAAACCTTTCTTTTCCCCCGTTTTCCTCTGGACTAGGCCAGAAAAAACCGAAACGGTCCAAACCAGAGTTTTTGAAGCGTTTAAGGATTATCTGGGGGCCTATTTGGATTTTGTCGAGGGAGTAGAAATAGTTAGCGATCGCCACCGCCTCGACGAGATTAAAAATGCCCAACTCCGCTATCTAAATTACCGAGCTGCTAAGGATCCTGCCCGGGGAATGTTTACCCGTTTCTATGGGGAAGAATGGACCGAGGAATACATTCACGGTTTTCTCTTCGACTTAGAGCGTTCTCTTAAAAATTAGACAATTATCAACTATCAACCATGACCGTTCAATTAAGCGAAAGAGCCAAACAATTAATTCCCAAATCCCGCATTGTCAGTTTTGCTACTTGGAAAAGTTCCGATGAAACCATCCAAATTTTTCAGCTAGCAGACGATGAAGGGCGCTATTTAACCGATGAAGATGTAGAGAGAATTAAAGCTATTTCTCCCGAGACATCTGCCTCGGTGGAACGAGGAATATTATTGAGAGAAAAAGCTGCCGAAATTGTCGATAAGGCAAGAGAAGAAGTTTTGGCAAAGTATCCCAATATTACCGCTGCTGGTGGAGAATTGTACCCGAAAGAACGGGCTGAGGCTTGCTGGCGAGATTTCTGGCATTTCCTCCGCTGTATTACTTATGGAATAGCGGGAAATAGCACGGAATTTACTAGGGCTGAAGGACTGAAAAATATGCAGTTGCTTTATGAAGAATTGCGAGTTCCTTTACCCGCTATGATTTGCGGTTTAGAAGAGTTGAAAAGTTCTAGTTTAGAAGAGTTTAAAGCAGAAGAAAGAGAAGCGATCGCTCCTTATTTTGACCGTTTAATTGCCGCTCTCAAGTCTTTTCAAGAAAGTTAATTTTTGGGGAATTGGGATAGCTAATTGCTAATTGTCAATTGTTAATTGTGAATCGTAACAATTAGCAATTAGCCATGCTCAATAGGATCGCCCCGGGCTAATAGATTAGCTCGGGGCCTTTTGTTCTGAAAGTATCCTCCATTCTCCCATTTCCCAAAACCTTTGTCCATTAAATTAAGTTTGTAAAGTTATGTTGCAGATTTTAATAATTGGCAGCAATAAAGCCTTATAGTTGATTACTAAGCCTAAATTAGCATTGGCCATCGTAGAAAAGGCATCTTGCGTAGAAAAGGCATCTTGCGTAGAAAAGGCATCTTGCCTGTTAGCAAGGGACAACAGGGCGGAAAAAAAGGGCGATCGCCCGATTGTGTCAATTTAAGAATATTCTGAAACCGCCCTCGACCAAACTGTCTTTAATTAAATTTTGAGGAGTTTTTTTTAACATGACCTTTGGACCCGCTTCTCGACTGGGAGTCGCTTTATATGAAGAGACTCCACCACTAGAAATGATTGCAGGCTGCTCTCAAGAAGAGGCACAGATAATAATCAGCGCCGTTTATCGACAAATCCTGGGTAACGCCTACGTTATGGAAAGCGAACGAGCAACCGTTCCCGAATCCCAATTTAAACGGGGAGAACTGAGCGTCCGCGAGTTCGTGCGTGCAGTGGCAAAATCCGAGTTGTATCGCTCTCGCTTTTTCGATACCTGCCCTCGGTATCGCTTCATCGAGCTCAACTACAAACACTTTCTCGGTCGCGCTCCCGACGGTCTAGAAGAAATGCGGGGCCACAGCACGATTTTAGATACAAAAGGCTTCGAGGCCGAAATTGATTCCTACCTCGACAGCGACGAATACCAAAACGCCTACGGCGAGAATATCGTCCCCTACTACCGAGGCTATAAAACCCAACCAGGGAAAAACATGGTGGGCTTTACACATTTGTTTGCCTTGGCCCGGGGAGCTTCCAGCAGCGACTTCAAAGGCAGTCTTTCTGGAAAAACTCCAGTGCTGAACAAATATGTAATTCAGGAGACCCCTCTAGCAGTGGTTCCTCCTTCTGGTGCCAGTGCCGGTTGGTCTTTCCAAGACTCAACGATGGCTGCCCGCACTCGTTTGGGTGCAGGTTCGGGAGAAGAAGGCAAAGTCTTCCGCGTCGAAGTTACCGGTTATAGCTCTCCTGGCAAAGTCAATCGGGTTTCCAAGTTCCGTCGGAGCAACCAGGTTTACTTGGTGCCTTACGAGAAGCTATCCCAAGAATACCAGCGCATTCACAAACAAGGCGGCAAGATCGCTAGTATTACTCCAGTTAACTAGAGACTTTAATCCTGCCAAAAACCTTGTATCGACAAAACTTTTTAGGAGTAAGATAAATGAGTCTAGTTTTAGATGCCCCAGTAGAACTTTGCGAGTTGGCGAGTTCTGAAGATATAGCGGCAACGATCCGAGCGGTTTACAAACAAGTCTTGGGCAACCCCCATATTATGGAGAGTGAAAGACTTGTCACCGTCGAATCTCAGTTGTGCAATGGCGATTTGACAGTACGGGAATTCGTCCGTGCGGTGGCTAAATCCAGCTTTTATCGTCGTCGTTACTTTGAGTCCTGCGCTCCCTATCGGTTTGTGGAGCTAAATTTCAAACATTTGTTAGGACGGGCTCCAACCGACCAAGCAGAACTTTCCGAACATATTCGCATCTGTATAGAACGGGGTTATGAAGCGGAAATCGATTCTTATATCGATAGCGAAGAGTATCAGCAAGGTTTCGGCGAAAACATTGTGCCTTATTATCGAGGTGCTAAATCTCTGACCGGACAGAAGCAAGTAAGCTACAATCGCACTCTTTCTCTTTATCAGGGATATGCAGGCGTTGACAGCGCTTTCAAAGCATCTCGCTTAGAAGGCAGCAAGATTGCTTTACCCAGCACTGGAAAACGGATGGTAGCATACAAAGATGCTACTGAAAAGATCTTCAAAATTGTAGTGAAAGGGTGTAAGTTTGATAGTCCGCGTCGGGTAAGTACCAGCGAGTACATCGTTCCGGGCGATCGCATGACTCCCCAAATTCAACGAATTAATCGTTCTGGCGGTACTATTGTTAGTATCACAGAATTAGGTTAAGTTTTATAGAGCTACAAACCAGTAGAGACAGTAAACTAAAACTGTCTCTACTCCCTCAATCTCCTTGTTGCTAATTGTTCATTGCTAATTGTTCATTGTTAATTGTTAATTGTTAATTTTTAAATGGATATTAGTAAATTCGTCGAACTTTCTCTAGGACGTTGGGCTTCCCAACGCAGCGTCCACCATCTAGCTTTTAAATACTTCGAGCAAGTCACTTCGACGATAGATATTCTCCCTTTGGGGAAAGAAGATGCGGAAGTAATCAAACTATGTAAATCCAATCAAATCGACCCCCAACTAGCAACAGCTCCATTTCGCATGACTTGGGAGGGAGAGTCAGACTGGGATGAAGGAGAAACCTCCCAGGGAACGACAATATTAGTTCCCATTCCCGATAGGGATAGTCCTACATCTGGAAGATTGCTGAGAGACCAAGGCTATGCAGAAACCATCCCCGCCATTGGCAAATATCAGATAGGAGAAGATGGAACTTTCGTTCTCTTAACCGAATACGAAAACGCGGCGGCAGAAGAAAAAATTTGGTTTGTTAACCAGAACCTGCGGATGCGAGTTTCCTTAATTAAAACCAGTAAAGGTTCTGGGGTTGTCACCGCTTCTTTTTCATCGGAAATTCGTTTTTTGGGGGAATAATTATGAGCGCAAATTTGGTGAATTGTGAAGAAAGAGAAGACAACTTAATGCTGACTTTAGCTCGCTGGATGGCGGGGGAATTTAGCAATCAAAAACAAGCCTTTGCCGATGCCAAAAACTTCGCCCACATTCACGTTTTTTTCCGTCCTTTACCTTGGGAGTTTTTTTCGGGAATTGGCTTTTATTCGGAGCAAGTTTACGATTACGACCTCTGGAGACCCTATCGCCAAGGAGTCCATAGATTTATAGACAGAGGTGAAGATATTTATATTGAAAATTACGGATTAAAAGATGGGATTTTTTATGCAGGTGGGGGCAGAGAATTAAGCATTTTAAAAACTCTGACTCCCGATGCGATCGCGCGTCGTTATAACTGCTCGATGGTTTTTAAAAGGGATGGAGATTTGTTTCGCGGTGGCGTAGAAGGCAATAATTGTCTGATAGAAAAAAGAGGCAGACAAACTTATTTAGTCAGCGAGGTAGAGCTGACAGAGAGGACATTTGTTAGCTTGGATCGGGGAATGGATGTTAATACCAACGAACAGGTATGGGGTTCAACTTTCGGTCCTTTGAAATTTGAGAAAATTCAAAGTTTTGCCGAAGAAGTGCCTACAGGTTAAAAAGGCAGTCAAAAAACCGGGTTTTTTGAAAAAACCTGGTTTCTAAGAACTCAAAAAACGTTGTTAGTTGTTGGTTGGTTGGATTGTTAAAAACGGGTGGTTCTAACTAAAGGATAAATAACGATGCTCCCTCCAGTAGCTAGTAAAAAAATGCAAGCTTGGATTCGCAGTCGCCACCTGATTTGTTCGGGTAATTTTTTCCTTTTTGAAACTTTAGATTGTTCGGCATTAGAGAGATTCGAGCAATGCGTTGCCAGTTTGGGAGGAACTTTAATTTCTGTGGAAGCTCTCAAGCGGGTTTGGATCGGAAATCACCGACAAGTTCTGCTTTATCAAGCTAAAGCTAGTTTGCACACTCCCCACCACGATTTAAAACAATATTGGTATAAATACGGCAGTTTTCGTACTCGATTTGATGAAAATCCTTAGTGGGGACGATTATTGGGGTTTGATATAAAAATTAACATATCGTCCGTGGTCGAAAACTTTTATCGCTTGATATTGTATGGATTCTACAAATTTGATAAAATCTTTCACATGAGCCTTAGTAACTTCTACCAGACCGTGGGGTTTGGAAGTTAAAAATAAATTTCTGCCACCTTCTAAAGCATCCATTTCCGAACCTTGCACGTCTATTTTAATAAAGCCAACTTTTTCTGTTATTAACTCATCTAAAGGAACTATCTCAATAGGGGCGGCGATCGCCTCAGATGAATCTGCCTGAGAAACCTCTGTCAAACACCAATCCTTTGCTGGATGGTCCTCAATAACTGCTTTACCGCGAGTCTTACCTACGGCATAACCCAACTTAGACAAATCGACATTATTTACCTGATTAATAGCGATATGTTTTTTCAAATTCTCGATAACAGTTGGATGAAACTCCGTAGGAATCACCTTAGCGACATTCATAATCTTAGAAAAATAGACCAAATGATTGCCGACATTTGAACCCACATCTAAAACCACAATATTTTTATCGGGCAAATTCTCATAGATAAATTCCAACTCTGGCAGTTCGTAAAAAGAACCGGCAGCATTAGCAACCTCCACTGCTAAATTTTTGCCAGTAAGCTCGAATTGAACTGGAACGCCGCGATGGGTAAAAGAAACTTTATTTTCGCCTTTTAATAACTTATCGACCAGAGTAAACCAGATTTTGGCGATGGTATAATTTGGATTTATTTTAATAGCATTAGCAAATTCTTCTTTAGCTTCTGCCAGTTTATTTTGTCGCACGAATAAATTACCGATCGCCTGATGAGCTTGATGGCTTTTTGGAGACACTTGTAAAGCCTTGCGGAAATAGCCGAGAGCATCATCAAATTTACCTTGCTGCACCAAACAATTGCCAATATTTCCGTAATATTCTACAGCGGAACCCGGTTTAATTTCTAACAACCCCTGCCAGTAATAAATTGCCTCATCCAAAAAACTTAATTCTTGAGTTAGCTTTGCCAAAAGATAGAGTACATGGAAGTTTTTTGGTTGTTTGGAAAAAGCATATTTATAATACTGAAGCGCCTCATCTAATTTACCTCTTTGTTGTTGGAGCAATCCCAGATTTACCAAGGCACCGACATTATTACCGTCCGACTTAAGGATATTGATGTAAATAGATTCAGCTTCGTTAAATTTACCTTGTTTTTGGAAGTCGATCGCTTTCTGAAATTCTTGATTGATAGCTACCATGTTTTTTCGATTTTTTATTGGTGTTTTTTAGAGGCTGAAGGCCAAAGCAACTGCTTTTTTTTATAGAGAGGCGGTCAAGAAACCCGTTAATTCCTGCAAAACCGGGTTTCTGGAATACCAAAAAACGGGGTTTCTGGCAATACAAGACCTGCTCTAGTACGAAAATACTATATCAGATAAAGGGATGGACGGAGTTAAGAGCGCTCCGCCGTGCCAATTCTGGAAAAAGGACGGCTGCCTTGTGACAGTTGTTCCACTGGCCCAAAGGTCAATAAACCCGTTCCAACTGACGAAAATCTCGTTCGACTTCCATCCAAAGAGCCCGGTTGTGGGGGTCAGTTTTGAGAGCTTTTTTCAGATAACTTCTGGCCTTATCTAATTGTCCCTCTGCGATTAACTGACGTCCCCAGCGTTGATAAGCGATGGCCTGCCATTGCCGCACTTCTCGGTCTTGGGGCATCCGCTGTGCCAAACCTTCTACGAGAGCGATGGCCCTGGGAAACCTTTGATATTTTAATAACTGCTGTAACTGTAAATAAGAATTTTGCTTTAACTGGAGCTCGAACTCGGAGAACTGAGAGTTCTTTTCAATAGGTGTCTGCTTGCCAACGACCTTTACCCTAGTTTGTTTCGATTTTACTGTGGTTTCGGCGGTCAGTTTTGTCGGCGGCGGTTGAGTTTCTCGCGGAGCAACTGCCACCAGCAACTTATAAGCTTCGGTAACTGCAATAAACTTTTCTCGAGCTTGTCGGTCGTGGGGATTAACATCGGGATGAAACTGTCTTGCCAATCTTCTATAAGTCGCTTTTACCTCAGCTAAACTTGCCCCCGAATGCAACCCTAATTGTTTATAGCAATCTGCAATATCCATGTTTTTAATATTAGTTAGGGTGCGCCAAGCGCACCCCCGTTAATTAAGTAGGACGTTCTTCGATTACTTGGTCGATTAAACCGTATTCTTTAGCTTCTTCAGCGGACAGGAAATAATCGCGATCGCTATCCTTTTCTATCTTTTCTAAAGGCTGACCGGTACGCTCTGCTAAAATCTTATTGAGCAAAGCGCGAATTCGCAAGATTTCCCTGGCTTCTATCTCAATATCTGTTGCTTGACCTCGGGTTCCGCCCATCGGTTGGTGAATCATTATTCTGGAGTTAGGCAAAGCGAGTCGTTTGCCTTTAGTTCCAGAGGCTAAGAGGAAGGAACCCATAGAAGCTGCCAAACCGACGCAGATGGTTACTACTTCGGATTTAATGTACTGCATGGTATCGTAAATTGCCATGCCTGCAGTAACGGAACCACCGGGAGAATTGATATAAAGATAGATGGGTTTGCCGGGGTCTTCGGAATCCAAATAAAGCATAGCGGCAACGATTGAATTGGCCAAACTATCGGTGACTTCTTGACCTAAAAAGAGGATTCTTTCTAGGTTGAGACGGCTGTAAATACTAATCCATTCGGTGTATTGACTGCCGGGGTAGCGGTAAGGAACTCTCGGAACTCCAATAGGCATAGTAGTCTCTCTTTTTGTTAGTAGTTGGTGGTTGATTTTTTTGCTTTCTAACAGGCAAGATGCCTGTTTTACGGAGGGGAAAAATTTCGCGTAGGACAGGCATCTTGCCTGTCCGAAATTAAGTCAAAGCGGGAGCTGGTTTTGGCAATTCTTTCCTGCTTTCTAAAACGCGGTCTATCAAACCGTATTCTTTAGCTTCTTGGGGAGTCAAATAGAAAGTTCTATCCGTATCTTTGGAAATTTTATCTTTAGCTTGACCGGTATTTCTTGAGAGAATATCCAAAAAAGTCGTCTTATTAGCAATGACTTCTTTTGCCCTAATTTGAATGTCTGTTGCTTGACCCCTGGCTCCAGTTTTAGCTTGGTTTAAAACTATGGTAGCATGGGGTAAACTTGCGCGAAATCCTTTGGTACCTGAGGAGAGAATCATTGCCGCCGTCCCCATGGCTTGACCGATGCAAATTGTATGAATTGGCGGTTTGACATAACTCATGGTATCGCAAATAGCAAAGGCTTCTGTTTCAAAACCAATTGCATCTCCGGTGTACCAAGAAGTACCGGTAGAATTGATGTAGAAATAGATGGGTTTTTCGCGATCGTCAAATTGCAAATAAAGCAATTGAGCGATGATTAATTCGGTAACGTCGATGCCAACATTCCTTTTAATTTCGTCTGAGGAATATAAAGGGAGTCCCAAATAAACAATCCTTTCTTTTAAGAGCAAAGATTGTATGTCTGGGGGTGGAGTTCGATAGTAGGCATCTCCGTAGGAGGCAGTTTGCGCTGCTCTTATTGGTGAATCCATGGCATTCTAAATATTTATCTTGCTGGTTATTTTCAAATCATCATAGCGCGACTTTTTCTAATTTTGGCGGTGGCAGATGAAAAAATATTTGTAAGCTTTGGTTATAGCAGAAAATCATTTTTTTGTCTAGGTAGTAGTTTTACCCTAATTCCCCCACTATTGAAAAAGTCGGTTTGTGGTAGTCCAGAGCGTAATTTTTCCCTGAATTGGTGTAGCAATCCTTAAAATTGTAATAGGTAAATCCGAGCAAAAGTCTATGAAAGTTAATTTACAACCTACTTTAAACGATCGCAATCTGGACGGTAGTCAATCTTCCAATCAAAGGCAATTGGCCATTTCTCTGTCGGCTCTGGCCGGGGACCGAAAAAGAACTGTCCCTTTAAATCTCTGTCTGATTTTGGACCGCAGCGGGTCCATGGAGGGACGGCCCCTGGAAACGGTAAAGGAGGCCGCTTGCCAACTGGCGGACAAGTTGAAGGGGGGCGATCGCATTTCGGTAGTTGCCTTCGACCATCGGGCCAAGGTCATCGTCCACAATCAGGCCATCGACGACCCGACGGATGTCAAGCGCAAAATTAAGAAGTTACGCGCTTCTGGAGGGACTGCCATTGATGAGGGTTTGAAGTTAGGCATGGAGGAGTTGAGCAAGGGTCCCAAAGATAGTATCTCTCACATTTTTTTGTTGACCGACGGCGAGAACGAACATGGCGATAATATTCGTTGTTTAAAGTTAGCGCGACTGGCGGTGGAGTATAAAATTACAGTAAATTCCCTGGGATTTGGGGACGATTGGAATCAAGATGTGCTAGAAGAAATTGCGGATGCGGGCGGCGGCACTCTCGCTTTTATCGAACGTCCGGAGACGGCGTTAGAAGAATTTAGCAGGATTTTCGATCGCATTCAGTCGGTGGGATTAACTAATACTTATTTATTAGTTTCTTTGATGCCAAAAGTGCGTTTGGCAGAGTTAAAACCCATGGCTCAAGTGGCACCGGATACTATCGAGTTACCAGTGCAAAAAGAAGAGGATAAAATTATCGTGCGTTTGGGCGATTTGATGACTGACGTTCCTCGGGTAGTTTTAGTTAATATTTATATCGGACAGTTACCAGAAGGAAAGCAGGCGATCGCCGATTTACAAGTACGTTACGACGACCCATCTACGGGGGAAAATTCTGTACTTTCGGAACCTTTTTTAGTGGAGGCAAATGTTGTTAAACCCTATCAACCTTTAGTTAATCAAGAGGTACAAAAGCACGTTTTAGCGCTGGCAAAATATCGTCAAACTCAGATTGCAGAAACTAAACTGCAACAAGGCGATCGGGCGGGGGCGGCGACGATGTTACAAACTGCTGCGAAGACTGCTTTACAAATGGGAGATAAAAGCGGGGCGACGGTGTTACAAACTAGCGCCACTCGCTTGCAAGAAGGGGAACAACTTTCGGAAGGGGAAAGGAAGAAAACCCGCATGGTTTCCAAAACTGTTTTGAAATAAACACCAGTTAGTAGTAATCGCTTTAGCAGTTAGTAGTAATCGCTTTAGCGATAAAAATTATCCCGTTCGTAGTAATCGCTTTAGCGATA
>CAZUCT010000215.1:0-12441 GCA_964619285.1 uncultured bacterium
ACAATCGCTAAAGCGATTACTACGAACAATCGCTAAAGCGATTACTACGAACTTATTTAATTAAATTGAGAAACTCTTGGAGGTTTTCTCTGGCATAACCAACTTCCACAGAAGATTCGGGCAATTTTGCTAAAAATGTTTCTAGTTTTCCTATTTGGTTTTGAAAGCTTTTCGGATTTCTCATAAATCGAGATTGCAAGCTATTTTTTACTTGTTCGATGACGGAACGCCCGCCCTGGTTTGTTTGAGTTAGGGGATAATTTTTTAAAGTAGCGATCGCCTCTAAATCCTGTGTTTTAATTACTTCCATAATTTCCGCCCCAACTTCCGCGACAACTCGATTAGTAACGTACTTCATTACTACTGGTTGGAGGGTAAATAAAGCTTGACTTTTTTCGATGATTTTTTCGATTAGCGATCGCCTCCCCAAAGAACCCATAGTCGCCAATAATTCTGAACTCGAAACCGGCCACAAAAACTTCTGGGGCAACTCCGCCAAAGCAACCGGTTTTTGTTCCACTGCCAACCAGTACATCAAATCTTTTTCTTCTGCCGATAATCTCTCAAAAGGTTGGTCTAACAAATAGCGAATATCGCCGATAAATAAAGTATTTTTAACAAAGTCCGTAACTTGACCGTTATAAAGGTCTTTTACCGTAGCGGAAATTACTTTCACCGCCAAAGGATTGCCCCCATAACGAAGGATTAAATCTTGCCAGTCGCGGTTCCCAGATAAACCCCTTTCCTCCAAAATTTTCTCGCATATTTCTGGAGAACCAGTTAACTGCAAGCTGCGAACTTTGGCACTTTCTAAAGATGCTAAATCTGTCAGTTTTTCCGAACTGGCAAAAACCAAACAGCTTTGATGAGATTCGGTCGCTATTCTGCGGAAAAATTCCCCGTATTCTTCAAAGTCTTCGGCGTAGTTTCCCGCTAAATCTTCTTTGCTGAGAATGGTTTCTACATCGTCTAAAATTAACAGGCATCGCCGCTGCCGTAAAATTGACATTAATTCGGCAATTTGTCCGTTAATATTTTCGGGTATTGTTGTTTGGGGGGAAAGGTAATTAATTAAGTCGTTGAGGAGGTTGGTTAGGGGTGGGGCGTGACGCAGCGATCGCCAAATTAATACCTCAAATTCCGATTCAATTTCTCGCCCCAATTTGACGGCAAGAGTAGTTTTTCCTATACCTCCAAATCCTAAAATTGCTATTAATTTGCTGCCCTCTGCAACTATCCATTTTTGCAGTTGAATTAATTCTTCACTCCTGCCATAAAACGCCTCCACCGCCGGCGCCCCATCCCAGTCCGGCCCGGAAGGGACAATGGCCGCTTCTGGGGCCGGGGCCGGGGCCGGGATGTTCTGGGCCGTTACTTGGCCCTGCTGTTGTTGATACTGGGCCATGAGTAATTGTTGCAGCTTGGCCATTTTCCCCGGGCCCTTGCCGCCAATGTCAAATTTTTTGTAAACCTCTCCCAGTCGCTTCCTGACTGCTTCTGGTTTGAGGTCGAGTTTGGTAGCGATCGCCGCGATCGACTCCCCCTCCAACAATGCCAGAGACACAACCTCCAACTCGCCCTGGGAGACTTCCCTTTCAGCGGCCAACCTTTCTAAAAAGTCCTGCGGAATTATGGCCATACCTTCGCCCTCTCCTGAAACCACAAATTCATTTTAGCCCATTCTCACTTTTTAGTAAAGCCTATTTTCACTTAAGTGATTAATTTTTTGGTGGTTTTGACAGAAAAGGGGAAAAGTGGTATAATAAGCGTTCGTAGTAATCGCTTCAGCGATTTTAAAAATTACATAAAAGCACTAAAGTGCTTACTACGAACGACCAAAGTTTCTAAATTATTACTTAATTAAACGGTACTCCTCCTCAAAAACCTCCTCCCAAGAAAGAGCAGTTAAATCGCAATCTTTCCCCATTTCATCCTCTGCATCTTTAACCGCCCTTTTAAAACACTTTTCCCAAATAGACTCAACAAAATCTCGATTCAAACTGGGAACTTCCTCTTGGATATCCTCAATTTCTATACGAGCCGAACGAATAGTGGTACTCCAACTAGAACCCCGACGCTCTGGCTGGCATTTCCACTTAATAACATGAGTCATCAGTCTGGTTAACTGACTTCTTAAAGCTAATCTTTTCGACTTACCCATTGACTCAATTAACGCATAAAGACCTTCGCTTGCTTCCATAGATTTGCCCTCATTTAAAAGTTGCAAAATTACCTCGGCAGCCTGATACTCAGAACCAGCGGTCAACCATTCCCAATCTTTCGTACTTAGCATGGCAACCTCCTTTTTAAATCCTCGCTTTCTTTTATTCTTCTTCAACTGTAGTGTATTCATCCTCAAAAACTTCCTCCCAAGAAAGGGAGGTCAAATCGCATTTTTTTTTCATTTCCATCCCAGCTTCTTTCATAGCCGAACGAAAACATTTATCCCAGATAGATTCAATAAAATCTCGATTCAAACTAGGCATTTCCTCTTGAATGTATGTAATTTCTCGACGTGCAGAGTTAATAGTAATAGCCCAACTGGAACCCCGACGCTCTGGCTGACATTTCCACTTAATAACATGAGCCATTAATCTAATTAATTGACTGTGAACGGCACGTCTTTCCGATCTTCCCATAGCTTCAATTAAAGCATCTACACCTTCTTGAGCTTCCATAGCTTTTCCCTCTTTTAAAAGTTGTCGAACGGCTACAGCAGTTTGATAGTGAGAATTAATCACTAACCAGTCCCAATCTTGTTTAGTAAACACGATCGCCTCTTACCATATTAAGCTTATTTTGTCAACCGCTCAGATATAAACGACTTACAAGCTGAAACGGTTTTTCAACGGTTATTTTAACCTCAAAAAAAACTTTTAGTCAACAATTCTAAACTTAAGTTAATAGAAATTAACACGAACGTTAAAAATCATTAACTAAAACAACTATTAGGTTGGTTTAATGTCAAACTTAGTTTTTAGTGCCAAAATACTCAAAGCGCTCGAAATTCTGAGAAAATCGGAACGGGTGCATCTGGGATTAAGAAAACCCAGAAACCCGGTTTTTTCAAAAAACCCAGAAACCCGGTTTTTTCAAAAAACCGGGTTTCTAAACCTAACCAAATCAAACGGAGAAACAAATATGAAATTAGCTTACTGGATGTACGCAGGACCGGCCCATATCGGCACTCTTCGCGTCGCTAGTTCTTTTAAAAACGTTCACGCCATCATGCACGCGCCTCTGGGAGATGATTATTTTAACGTGATGCGATCGATGTTAGAACGGGAACGGGATTATACTCCCGTCACGGCCAGCGTCGTCGATCGCAACGTTCTCGCCCGAGGTTCCCAAGAAAAAGTAGTCGATAATATCGTCCGTAAAGATAAAGAAGAATCCCCCGATTTAATCGTTCTCACTCCAACTTGTACCTCCAGCATCCTCCAAGAAGACTTAGAAAACTTTGTAGAACGCGCCCAACTGGATGCTAAAGGCGACGTGATGTTGGCAGAAGTGAACCACTACCGAGTTAACGAACTGCAAGCGGCGGACAAAACACTAGACCAAATCGTTAAATTTTACATCAATAAAGCGAAAAAGAAAGGCGATTTGCCGGAAGGGAAAACGGAGAAACCTTCGGTTAATATAATCGGCATTTCGACCCTGGGTTTCCACAACCAACACGACTGCATGGAACTTAAAAAGTTAATGGCAGATTTGGGCATAGAAGTTAACGAAGTTATTCCCGAAGGTGCGTCGGTTCACAATCTTAAAAATTTGCCTCGTGCCTGGTTTAACCTCGTACCTTATCGGGAAATTGGCATGATGTCTGCTCGTTTTCTCGAAGAAGAGTTTGGGATGCCTTATGTAGATATTACGCCGATGGGGGTTGTCGAAACTGCCCGTTGTATCCGCCAGATTCAACAGGTTATTAACGCTCATGGGGCTAATGTAGATTATGAAGAATTTATCGACAATCAAACTCGGTTCGTATCGCAAGCGGCCTGGTTTTCTCGTTCGATAGACTGTCAGAATTTAACGGGTAAAAAAGCGGTGGTATTTGGAGACAATACCCACGCGGCAGCGATGACGAAAATTCTGGCGCGGGAGATGGGCATTCATGTAGTCTGGGCCGGTACTTATTGTAAATACGACGAACAGTGGTTCCGGGAACAGGTGAGCGAGTATTGCGATGAGGTGCTGATTAGCGACGATAACGGGGCCATTGGGGACGCGATCGCTCGCGTGGAACCGTCGGCAATTTTCGGTACCCAGATGGAACGTCACGTCGGCAAGCGTTTAAATATTCCTTGCGGGGTAATTGCGTCGCCAATTCACATACAGAATTTCCCCATTGCTTACAAACCATTTTTAGGTTATGAAGGCACGAATCAAGTAACAGATTTAATTTACAATTCCTTCACTTTAGGAATGGAAGACCACCTCTTAGAAATATTCGGCGGTCACGATACGAAAGAGGCAATTCACAAAGGTATTTCTGCCGATTCCGATTTGAATTGGACGAAAGAAGCGCGAGGAGAATTGAATAAAGTACCCGGTTTTGTGCGCGGTAAAGTAAAGCGCAATACTGAGAAATTTGCCCGAGAACGCGGCATTGAAGAAATCAGTCTTGAGGTGATGTATGCTGCGAAAGAAGCTGTAGGCGCGTAGCGCTTGTTCGTAGTAATCGCTTCAGCGATTTAGATCGAACTGGTTTTAAATCGCTAAAGCGATTACTACGAACGGCTTTTTATCTCTTAATTAAAATTCTATACGGTTGTCGCCGGAGTGGATGGAAAACGAAGCTTGTCCGGTGGTTCCAGAATTGGTAGTAGAAATTATTTCTCCGGGGCAAACTTTCGGGGAATTGGCGGGTAAAGCGAGAGATTATTTAGATGCGGGAGTGTTGCGAGTTTGGACGGTGGATAGTAAAGCTCAAAGCATTACTGTTTTTTATCCCGATGCGCCACCGCAAACTTATAAAGGTGAAACTTTAGTTATAGATTCGTTGTTTGAGGGGTTAGAGTTTAGCGTCGAAGATGTGTTTAAAAAAGCAGGAATTTTGCCGTAAATTAAGAAAGCCAGAGGACCGCTTAAGAAACCCGGTTTTTTCAAAAAACCGGGTTTCTGGGATACCGACGTTAAAATGAGGTAAAGCAATTGAGATAAAGGAGGGGTGAGTTGAAAATTTACATAGATATCAACGTTTACAGTAGGAAATTTGACGACCAAAGTCAACCAAGAATAGAGTTAGAAACTCTGGGTTTAAATCTGGTCTTGCAACTCGTATTTTCTGGGGCAGTAGAAGTGGTAAGCTCTACCGTGCTAGATTATGAGAATAGCCGAAATTCTTTGGAAACAAAGCGGGATTGGATTGAAAGCTGTTTGAAACTGGCAAAATTTCAGGTAGCCCTTGATGATGCTATAATCGAACGAGGCAGGGAATTGGAAGAACAGGGCTTAAAAACAATGGACGCATTGCACGTCGCTTGTGCCGAAGCTGCTGAATGTGAGTATTTTTTGACCTGCGATAAACGTCTAATACGGCGTTATCCGGGTGCAATGAAAATAATTAATCCTGCCAATTTTATCTTAGAATTAACGGGAGAGGAATAATGAAAATTAAACCATTGAGAGAACACGAAGTTTTGCGAGAAGCATTGCAAATTTTGTCCGCACACATGGAACCTGCTAAGGTGGGCATTTTTTTGTCGGCTTTAAACATAGGAGAAGGTGATTATTTGGCATGGCGAGATAAGGAATTTGCTGGAGAAACTGTGGAGACAATCGCCGAGAAAGTTAAGGCTTTTCAAGAGGTTAAAGAACGAGAAAAACAATCCGATTAATCCTCATTCATCTCTTTTCTATAAAAATAGAATTGTAGGGGCAAAGCATTCGGGCGATAACTTTTGATAAAAAGCGTTAATTTTGATTTCCGAATGCTTTGCCCCCTCCCCACGTTTAACTCAATTGTTAATTGTTAATTCTTATAAGAGGAGGATTGTAAAGATGGCGATCGCTAAGATTACCGAAACAATTTCTTTAGACGATTTCACGGCAAACCCTCCCGAAGGTAAGGAGTGGGTAAACGGTGAGTTAGTGGAGAAAACTGGAACGACAATAAAACACAGTCGGATTCAATCGAGGTTAGATCGCGCTTGGGGAAACTACGCCGCCACCAGCGGACGAGGTGGAGAAACTCACGTCGAGTTGCCGTGTCGAACTCAACGTCAAGGTCGTCGACCGGATGTATCCTATCTGAGTGCGGAACTTTTAGCAGAATTTGGCGATGCTGCAGTCTTGCCCCAGAGTCCGCCGTTGGTGGGGGAGATTGCGTCTCCCGACGATTCTGCCGAGGGGTTGTTTGCCAAAGCGCAGGAATATTTGGAGTCGGGTTGCCAGGAAGTCTGGTTAGTTTTTCCCGAGGGGCGGCGGGTGTTAATTGTGACTGCTGCCTCGATGTTAGCGTTTAATCCGGGGGATGTTGTGAGTACGCAAGTTGTACTTCCGGGGTTTAGCGTGGCGGTGGACGATTTGTTGGATTGATATCTAGTCAGCACCCCGCTTTAAAAAGACGGGGCTTCGTGCCTCGTTGATTTAAGTATGCTGACCCGCCTCAGCTACCATGAGTAGCTACGTTACATCTAAGAGTTTAAGTTCCTACCTTGGGATACAGCTTTTAAGCACACCAGTTCCAAGCTCTAGAACCAAATAGTTAAACAGTCCTACGAGGGGTAAGACAGTGCTGTTTGGAAAGTACCGAGATGTAACTTTGGTTAGGTAAACATTACCCTAGTAATAGGAGTTTTTCAAATGAACAAAAATGCAGTCTTTGTATTGAACACAAATAAAAAACCTTGTAATCCAGTACATCCTGCTGTTGCTAGAAAGTTGTTAACTGAAGGCAAAGCAGCAGTATTTCAAAGGTATCCATTTACGATTATTTTGAAGGAGGAATCGAAAGATGAAACAAAAGAGTTGAGAGTTAAAATAGACCCGGGTGCTAAAACTACTGGTTTAGCAATAGTTTCTGATACTAATGTTGTTTGGTGTGCTGAACTAGAACATCGGGGATTTCAAGTCAGAGAAAAACTAAACGACCGTAGAATTTTACGTCGTGGCCGTCGTGGTCGAAAAACCCGTTATCGTAAACCTCGTTTTCGCGAGCAGAAAGCGACCCAAAGGATGGCTGGCTCCATCTCTGATGTCCAGAGTTTACAACATCGAATCCTGGGTAAAAAAACTATGTCGATTAGTCCCAATTTCTGCTATTAGCCAGGAGTTAGTTAGGTTCGACACTCAGAAAATGATTAACCCAGAGATTAATGGAACTGAGTATCAACGAGGGGAGTTATTTGGTTACGAGGTTCGCGAGTATTTGTTAGAGAAATTTAACAGAACTTGTGTCTATTGTGAGACAAAGGAAGGGCCTTTTAATCTTGACCATTTTCATCCTAAGTCTAAGGGAGGTAGCGATAGAGTTTCTAATCTAGTATTAAGCTGTATTTCTTGTAACCAAAAGAAAGGTGCTGAACTACCAATTAATTTTCTCAATGGTAAACCTAATTTATTAGCAGCTATTGAAAAACAGAGAAAACAACCTCTCGCCGATACTGCGGCTGTCAACGCTACGAGATGGAAATTAAAGGAAGTTCTTGAAGCTACAGGATTACCAGTTGAGATTGGTTCTGGTGGGCTAACCAAATTTAATCGCCGTCGGTTAGGCATTTCTAAGTCCCACTGGACCGATGCTGCTTGCGTTGGTCACTCCACCCCAAACAGTTTAAACATCAGAGGTTATCAGCCTTTGCTAATTAAAGCTATGGGATCTGGTTCTCGTCAGATGGTCAATTCTGATAAATATGGGTTTCCCAGAGGTACTGCTAAACGAAGAAAGAAATTGCACTTTGGCTTCCAAACTGGAGACATAGTTAAAGCAGTAGTTCCTAAAGGCAAAAAGATTGGTACTCATGTTGGTAGAGTAGCTGTTAGGAAAACTGGCAATTTTAATATCAAAACTAAAGCCGAGCTTGTGCAAGGAATTAATCATAAATATTGCCAACATATCCATAAAAGCGATGGTTTTGCATATAGTTTTGGGGAACTGGTTAAGCAAAAAGTTAAAGTTGTTAAGCCAGTAATTAATCAACCAATTAATCCTGCGCAACTAAATCTTTTTGATAGTTCTAATTTCTCTACTCAAATCAACAAAACTAAAACCAAACGCACTCGTAAATTTAAGGGAACGGAAGGAGAACAACTCAGCTTATTCTAGAACTCACGGCGATTAAAATCGCCTGAGTCTAACTTCCTCCGCGTACTAAAGTAGCGCGGCTTCCGTTCTCCCATCTTTTTTTCGTGAAAGTTTTGTTAGCAAATAAATTTCCCAATCCTTTCTTCTCGTAAGTCCTCAACCACATTTTCCCAATTTCCCTTTCCGCTACCCGCCACAACTAATACTCCTCCAACGTATTTAATTTGACAGTCTTCCTCTGTTTCTTTAGGAGATAGTAAAAGTTGGGTGGCGGTTGTTTTTTTACCAGTCATAATATTAACAAAGGTGAATACCTCTTGAAGTTCGCTTTCATTGAGGTTTTCTAATTTTTCCGCTATCTTTTCTTTGAGGGAATTCATACTTGTTCTCCAGCGTTAATTTTTGCCTATCTGTTAATAGCATATCGGAAGCATCCCATATTTTCACAAATATGGGATGCTTCCGCAGATGGCTCTCTATTGCTTCAGTTTCAGAGTTTAACACAAACCTTGCCTTTTGACAACTATTATGACTAAAAAAATCAGATTAATGGCAGATTACGGTTGCGACCCCTTGTGGTGGGCAGATGAAGATAAAGTAGGTAATATCTCTCCTGCCAAACTGCCACTAAGTCAAAACACGATTAAACGTTTGTTAGATTGGGCCGCCGCTTATAATGCTACTTTGAATTGGGCAGATCCGGCTGATTCTCCAGGTTTTCCTAACGAAAAAGCCGAGGCAGCTTTTGAGACAGAAGGAATTAATCTCTGGCAGCAATTAATCGAAGAACTCGCGCCAAATTATGAGGTTTTTTATTACAGCGATCGCCTCCAAAAACTCCTAACCAACCCTCGGGAAATCGAGATTTTACTCTGAAGAAAAGAAGAGCGATCGCCGTTTATAAAATAAGAAAGCGATCGTCTTTTGAGATTTTACTCAGAAAATTTAGCTGGCGAACGCAGACTTAAAGCCACTTATGCCTTAAAATTTATAAAGTCGTTTATCAATTAGGTTAATATGGCCAAGTTATCCCCTGAGACTAGGGCAACTATCGTCGGTTTAAAAGAAAAATTGTTGGACGTTATTGACGAAGCAAAATCATTAGAGTTTACTCTTTTAGAACGTTTTGGCGAAACTGAAGAAACCATCGTGGCTATGGATGAGCTTGCCGAAATTAGCGAACAAGCTAGAGATAGATTTTCCCAATTATCTCGGGTTCAGTTGCAGGTTGCTGAGTCACAACCTACTGTTTCTGATGATATGCTAAGGTTAGTAATGCAGGCAATTGCTTTTATCGAAAACCGGATACCTGCTTTGGAACGTAGCGTACAAGAAATTAAAATAGATTGGAGGTTGCAATGAACGAAATGTCTTATCTGCCAGAACTCGACAAGATTAAGCAAACAGTCGCTAAGTCTCGTCGCCGTCGCGAGGAAATGGAATTAGCAGGTTTGGAGTTAGAAAGCGTTATTGTCATGTTAGAACAAGAAAACCAAAAACGACGAATTAAACATTTGAAACGAGTTTTGCAAGGAGAAGAAGCGAAGTAATTTGCCCTCTCCCCACGTTTAACTGTATTAATAAATAACCCAGAAACCCGGTTTTTTGAAAAAACCGGGTTTCTTAACTCAAAAACACACCCCAGAAACCAGGAATTTCTGTAAAAACCGGGTTTCTTAATTCCGCCCTAAGTTAAGTTTGATGACCCCAAAAACTCTAACCGTCCCCTTTGGGAGTACAATCGTACTCCGTACAAATAACCCCACCAAATAAACATGAGCAAATTATTGCTAACCTTAGCGATCGCCGTCTCCTCCCTCCTCTTTTCCTGTTCCTCCACCGAACCCCTCCAGTCCAAACCTCCCAACAACCCAGAAACTCAACCTCAACTACGCTTCTACGGCGGACCCCGAACCCGTTCGTCGATGGTTCAATGGTACATGGCAGAATTGAACCTGCCCTACGAATACGTCGAAGTCAACCTCCAGGCGGGAGATAACCTCAAACCCGAGTATTTGGCAATTAACCCCATGGGAAAATTGCCCGCCCTTACCGATGGCGACTTAAAACTCTGGGAGTCGGGGGCAATTCTCCTTTACCTCGCCAACAAGTACGACCCCAAAAACCCTACTTCCCCAGAACGACAAGCTAAAATCTCTCAATGGGTTTTCTTTGCTAGTGCCACTTTGGGGCCGGGGTTGTTTCTGGAGGACCGGCGGGAAAAAGAAATGCCTCAGTTGTTGCAACCTTTAGATGACATTTTCCAGAAACAACCCTTTTTGTTAGGAGAAGAATTTAGCACCGCAGATGTGGCCGTTGGGTACTATTTATATATGGCGCGGCTTTTGTTGAAACTCGATTACAGTCCTTATCCCGCAGTGGAGGAATATCTGGAGAATCTGTCGTCGCGATCGCCCTTTCAAGAAACCGTAGGCAAGCGATAAAGGATGGCTAATCTTAATAGAATCCATGCTTTAGTAGTAAAATAATACTCAGTACAAATAACATCACCAAACAAAGATGAGTAACAATCCAGAAACCCAATTACGTCTCTACGGCGGGCCCCGAACCCGTTCGACCATGATCCAATGGTACATGGCAGAATTGAACCTGCCCTACGAATACGTCGAAGTCAACCTCCAGGCGGGAGATAACCTCAAACCCGAGTATTTAGCAGTTAACCCTATGGGAAAAATGCCCGCCCTTACCGATGGCGACTTGAAACTGTGGGAGTCTGGGGCAATTTTGCTTTACCTCGCCAACAAGTACGACCCCAAAAATTCTGCTTCCCCAGAAGAACAAGCTAAAATCGCTCAATGGGTTTTGTTTGCTAATGCCACTTTAGCGCTAGGGTTGTTTTTGGAGGACCGGCGAGAAAAAGAAATGCCTCGGTTGTTGAAACCGTTAGATGACATTTTCCAGAAACAACCTTTTTTGTTGGGCGAAGAATTTAGCACCGCAGATGCGGCCGTCGGCTATTATTTATATATGTTGCGACTGCTGTTGCAGCTCGATTACAGTCCGTATCCCGCAGTGGAGAAATATCTGGAGAATCTGTCGTCGCGATCGCCCTTTCTAGAAACCGTAGGCAAGCGATAGGGGATAAGTCGAGCGATCGCCTTTCATAAAACAACAGAGCGATCGCTCAACCATGTCCTTTCCGCTTGCCCGCAGCACCCGCGCTATTGTAGTTTTGCTTCTCAGAGTTAGACTCTTTTAAAGCAGGCGGGGCGGTTTCTGGTGGAGTAGCTTTACTAATCTCTTCCGGGGAACTCCCTGAATTTAAAACAGGTTTCGGCGGCGGGGAACCTTCTAACGACCGATCCTCCTTCCGAGCAACCCTCTTACCAGTAAAGGTCTTCCAGGCAACCCTTACCCCGGCAAAAACACTGCGAGTCGTCGTATTGACCTCCTCTACCTGTTTTTTGGCGTTATCGATAGTATTATCTACTCGCTTGGCAACTTCTCCCGCGCTGCGAGCTCCTTCGCCGATATCTTCCGCGAGCTCGCTAACTTCGATGCCAGTGAGGCGAATGGCTTCTAACGTCGGCGGCAGTTCGCGCCCCAAGGTATCGGCCAGTTTTTCCACGCTGCGAGCTGCCCTTGCTAATGCCTGCATAGCCGGTATCGCTACTATTAATACAGCTGTCAAGCTGAGGGCTACTAGCAGAATAGATAAACCTAGCCAAAATATGGGGTCGCTCACTGTATAAATGTCCTTTGATAACAATTAACATTGTTAATTATTAATTGCTTAGATCGCTCTTGGGAGTTGAAGAATGCTTGGAGTTTTCTACTTTCGTTTGGGAGATTCTTTCCTTCTCTAGCTGAGAAGTTTCCAACCCGGCAGCGATCGCCTCTTGCAATCTTGCCAAAGTATCGTCCCACGCCATGGCCGCAGACTCCGAGAGGCGATCGGCCTGCAACTGCACGCTGGTAGAGAGATCTTCTGCCAGCTCCGGTAAGGCCGATGCCGATTTTTTCAAGATTTGTCGCGTTTGCTTCCCAGTCCGTGGGGCGACGAGCAAACCAGCTACTGCCCCAACTGCAGAACCTACCAGCAGGCCACTCATAAATAATCCCGAACGTTTATTAGACATTTTTATTAAATCTTTCTATATTATTTTAATTTCTAATACTAGCAGTGGGCGGACTGCCGCTAACGAGGTTAAATTATAACAGATTAACAC